>DASWST010000228.1:0-17521 GCA_036402515.1 Pseudonocardia sp. | reverse complement strand
GAATATCAGACTGACGACGCGTCGACACCGACACGCTCGCCGCCCCTGCGCCACCCGACAACGAAGCGGTGCCCACAGCGACGGCCATGGGCACCGCTTCACCCTGCCCAATTGACAAAACGCCCTCCATATCAGAGCGTGTCTCCTAATCCTATGCCGAGCGAGCGGTGATCCAGGTGGATGCACCGCAAGGCCGAGGAGGCGCCGATACCGCTGTTGTATCGGCGCCGACGAGAACGCAGCGGGGCGCCGCCTGGGCGCCGCGCAGCCGGCTGAATGGTTTGGGAGACACGCTCTAGACCCCGCGCCCAGACCCCAGGGTCAGCAGGCCTGTGACCAGTGCTCGGCGCGCAGGTCCGGCACCGTCGAGTGGGCCCCGGCGGCGCGGAGCTCGGCGGGGGAGGAGGTGGTGGTGATCCCGACGATCCGGTCGACGCCGGCCCTGGCCAGTGCCCGCACCCCGGATGGCGAGTCCTCCACGCCGGCGCAGCGGGCCGGGGGGATCCCGAGCTGCTGGCAGGCGAGCAGGTACCCCTCCGGGGACGGTTTGCCCATGCTGATGTCCTCCGCGGTGACCAGCACGGACACTGCGGCGCCGGCGTCCAGCACCCGGTCCAGGACGTGTCGCGCCCAGCCCCGGCCGGCGCTGGTCACCACGGCCACCGGCTGGCGTCGCCGGTGCAGCGCGCGGAGCAGGTCGACCGCGCCGGGCACCACCCTGACCGCGTCGGCCAGCTCGTTGGCATGCTCGTCCATCGCCCGCAGGGCCGCCGTGGTGTCGGTGCCGGTCCACGGTCCGGGCACCTCGGCCAGCACATCCAGCGCGCGGCGGCCCAGGTAGGTGCGCTCGTACTCGGCCTCGCTGACCTCGACGTCCCAGTACTCGAAGAATCGTCGCCAGGTCTGCCGGTGCACCGCCTCGCTGAGCACCAGGGTGCCGTCCATGTCCAGCAGCACGGCCGCCGCCCCGGCCAGCGGCCGCGGCACCCCTCCAAGCAGCGGATCGGGCGCCCGGCGGCGCCCTCCGGCCAGCGGGTCGGTCACCCCGGGTGGCCGTCGGGCCAGCGGAACAGCAGGTCGCCAGGCTGGACCCGGGCTCCGGAGGCCGGGGCGGGCACGCTGTCCGGCGCGGAGTCCAGCACCACGATCGGGCAGATCGCGGACAGTCCTCGGGCGCGCACCTGGGCCGGGTCGAAGCTGACGATCGGGGCGCCGGCGCTGACCCGCTCGCCCTCGGCCACGTGCAGCGTGAAACCGTCGCCCTCGAGGGTCACCGTGTCGATGCCCAGGTGGACCAGCACACCGGTGCCGCCGGCCGCGACCAGGATGAATGCGTGCGGATGCAGCTTGGCCAGGGTGCCGTCGATGGGCGCGACGACCTGGACCGGGCCGGGCTCGGCCGGCGGCTCGATGGCCACGCCCGCGCCGACCAGCTGCCCGGCGAACACCGGGTCGGGCACCTCGGTCAGGGCGGTCAGGGTGCCGGCCAGCGGCGCGCCCACCGGCAGTGCCGAGGGCCGGGTGTGCTGTTCGGCCGGCAGGGTCACAGCAGGTCCTGGATGTCGTCGGCCAGCATGTCGGCCTCCGGGCCCACCACCACCTGGACCACCTGGCCGAGGCGAACGACGCCGTGCGCGCCGGCCCGCTTGAGTGCGGCCTCGTCTACCAGCGACGGGTCGGTCAGCTCGGTGCGCAGCCGGGTGATGCACCCCTCCACCTCGACGATGTTTCCGGCGCCGCCGAGGCCCGCCAGGATGTCGTCCGCTTTTGCCATGTCCGCTCCCTCGTCGGCGCGCCCGCGCCGCTGTGTTCCGCCGGGCTGGAGAAAATCGCCGTCACTCGATGGTTGACACCACAGGGTGACGAGGCTCATTCTCTTGCCACTGGTTATGACCGGACCGTACCGGTGAGTTCCAGGCGTTCGCAATGGCCGGTTCCCGTGTGGACCAGCGCGAACCGCCACTATCCGGCGCGCCCGGCGTCCTGTCCATCGAACGAGCCCGAGGTCGTCATGAGCACGAGTGTCGCCGGTGCTGATTCAGCAAAGTCGCCACCGAAGAACCGCCCGGGCCTAGCCGGGCTGCAGCGGTTGGGCCGCAGCCTGATGCTGCCCATCGCCGCGCTGCCCGCGGCCGGCCTGTTGCTGCGCCTCGGGCAGGACGACCTGCTCGGTCGTTTCGCCGCGCTGAAGAGTGTGGCCTCGGTCATCTCCGCCGCCGGCGGGGCGCTGTTCGACCACCTGCCGCTGATCTTCGCGGTGGGCATCGCGATCGGCTGGGCGCGCAAGGCCGACGGGTCCACCGCGCTGGCCGCGGTGGTCGGCTGGCTGGTGTTGGACGGGGTGTTCACCGCGATGAGCCCGCTGGTGCTGCCCGGCCAGACGGACTCCTCGGGCAAGGCCGCGGTGGTCAACTACGGGGTGCTCGGCGGCATCGTGGTCGGCCTGCTCTCGGCCATCCTGTGGCAGCGGTTGTACCGCACAAAGCTCCCCACCTACCTGGGCTTTTTCAGTGGTCGGCGGTTCGTGCCGATCGTGGTCTCGATCGTCATGCTGGTCATCGGCGTGCTGATGAGCCTGGTGTACCCGTTGTTCAACAGCGGCCTGACCTGGCTGGGCAACGCGGTGGCCGACAACGCGGTGGTCGGTGGCGGGATCTTCGGCGTGGCCAACCGGCTGCTCATCCCGGTCGGCCTGCACCACATCCTGAACTCGGTGGTCTGGTTCATCCTCGGGGACTACCACGGCACGCACGGCGACCTGAACCGGTTCTTCGCCGGTGACCCCACCGCCGGCACCTTCATGACCGGCTTCTTCCCGATCATGATGTTCGCCCTGCCGGCCGCCGCGCTGGCCATCTGGCACGAGGCTCGCCCCGGTCAGCGCAAGCTGGTCGGCGGCATCATGATCTCGGTGGCCGGCACCTCGTTCCTCACCGGGATCACCGAGCCGATCGAGTTCTCCTTCGTCTACGTGGCCTGGCCGCTCTACATCATCCACGCGGTGCTCACCGGCAGCTCGCTGGCGCTGGCCAACGCACTGGGCATCCACGACGGGTTCAGCTTCTCCGCCGGGTTCATCGACTACGTGATCAACTTCGGGCACGCCACCAAGCCGCTGCTGCTGATCCCGATCGGCCTGGTCTACGGGGTCGTCTACTACGTGGTGTTCCGCTTCGTGATCCGCCGGTGGAACCTCAAGACCCCGGGCCGGGAGGACGACGCCGACGGCGCGGACGCCGCGGCCGGCTTCGCCTCGGACACGGCCACCCCGGAAGCCAGCGCGGGTTCCAGCGCGGGATCCAGCACCGAGCCCAAGCCGGTGACCTGACCGTCCCGTGACCTGATCAGCCAATCCCGATCCTGTTCGGAATACCCAGGAGTTGACAGCGAAGTGCCATCTCGAACCGTCACCATCGCCTCGCGGGTAGGCCTGCACGCCCGGCCGGCCGCCACGTTCAGCAGGGCCGCCGCGGCCACCGGGCTCGCGGTCACGCTGAGCGTGGCGGACTCGGCACCGGTGAACGCCTCGAGCATCCTCGCGGTGATGTCACTGGGCGTCGGCTACGGCCAGTCGGTCACGCTGAACGCCGAGGGGGAGGGCGCCGACCAGGCGCTGGACACCTTGGCCGCCCTGTTGGCTACCGAGCAGGACGGCCAGTGAGGGCCGGCACGATCCGGGGGCTCGGGGTCAGCCCGGGCACCGCCAAGGCGCCGCTGGCCCGGCTGTCGCCACCGGTGGCGACCGCCAGCACCGACCCGGTCGCCGAGCAACCGGAGGCCGCCCTGGGGCGCGTCGAGTGGGCGCTGGGCGCGGTGGCCGCCGAGATGGCCGAGCGAGCCGACCGGGCCGGCGGCCTGGCCGCGGAGATCCTGAGCACCACCTCGGCCATGGCCGCCGATCCCAGCCTGCTCGAGGCCGCCGGCCGCCAGCTGCGCGCCGGCAGCCCAACCGGGCATGCGGTAACGCTGGCCGTGGCCGAGTTCTGCGCGATGCTCGAGGCGCACGGCGGCTACCTGGCCGAACGGGTCACCGACCTGCGGGATATCGGGGCGCGCGCGGTCGCCCTGCTCGCCGGGGTGCCGATGCCGGGGATCCCGGCGCCCGGCCACCCGATCGTGCTCACCGCGCGTGACCTGTCCCCGGCGGACACCGCCACGCTCGCGGGCAGCGACGTGGTCGCGCTGCTCACCGAGGAGGGCGGGCCGACCAGCCACACCGCGATCCTGGCGAAATCACTGGGGTTGCCCGCGGTGGTCGGCTGCCCGGCGGCGGCGGAACTGTCCGATGGGGTGATGGTCTCGGTGGATGGCTCCACCGGGGAGGTGCGGGTCGGTCCGGACGCAATGGGGGGCGATCGGACCGGCCCCACCCCTCGCGCGGTGGGGTCCTCGGCGGTGGCGCCGGCCGGGCCGGGGCGCACCCGGGACGCCCAGCCGGTCGCGCTGCTGAGCAATGTGGGCACGGTCGCCGATGCGCACGCGGCGGCCGCCACGGACTCCGAAGGCGTCGGGCTGTTCCGCACCGAGTTCCTCTTCCTGGGAAGGCGCAGCCAACCCAGCGCCGACGAACAGATCGAGGTCTACACCGACGTGCTCAGTGCGTTCCGCGGGAGGCCGGTGGTGGTGCGCACGCTGGACGCCGGTTCGGACAAGCCACTGCCGTTCCTGCCGCTGGGGCAGGAGGACAATCCGGCGCTCGGGGTGCGCGGACTGCGCACCGCGACCCGGTACCCCGAGGCGCTGGCCGATCAGCTGACCTCGGTGGCCAAGGCGGCGCGCTCGGCCGGTCGCTCGGTGCGGGTGATGGCGCCGATGGTGGCCACCGCGGCGGAGGCGGAGTGGTTCGTCGCCATCGCGCGCGAGCACGGGCTGGACGATGTCGGGGTGATGATCGAGGTACCGGCCGCCGCGCTGCGTGCCGGCGAGCTGCTGGACGTGGTTGACTTCGTCAGCATCGGCACCAACGACCTCGGCCAGTACACCATGGCCGCCGACCGTGCGGCCGGCGCGCTGGGGCACCTGCTCGACCCGTGGCAGCCCGCACTGCTCGACCTGGTCGCGCTGGTCGGCGCGGCCGGTCGGGACCGGGGCAAACCGGTCGGGGTGTGCGGCGAGGCGGCGAGTGACCCATTGCTCGCCGCCGTGCTGGTCGGGCTCGGGGCCACCAGCCTGTCCATGGCGCCGGTGTCCCGGCCGGCGGTGCTCGCCGAGCTGCGCGGGCTCTCCGCCGAGGACTGCGCGGTGATCGCCGACGCGGCCAGGTCGGGCATCGGCGCGGAGCAGGCGCGGATGCGCGCGCGGGAGGCACGCGAGCAGCGGTGGAGCGTGCCGGCGTGAACCAGCTGAGCGGCTCGGCGTCGAGCAACTCCGCACAGGTGCTCCGCGGCGTCGTGGTGCACGGCGGCGGCCAGATCGACGACGGCGTGGTCGCGGTGACCGGCGACCGGATCAGCTGGGTCGGCCCCGCACACGCCTGGCCAGGCACCCTGCCACCACTGCCGGCGAGTCGACGCTCTCAGCACACTGGGTCGGCGCTCTCAGCACATCCGCCCTACCTGCTGCCCGGCCTGGTGGATGTGCACTGCCACGGTGGCGCCGGGCATGGCTTTCCCGAGGCGGACCTAGCCGGGCTGCGGGCGGCCATCCAACACCATCGCCGACATGGCACCACCAGCCTGCTGGGCAGCCTGGTCTCGGCGCCTCCGGAGGTACTCGAGCAGCGGATCCGGGTGCTTTCGCCGCTGGTCGAGGCCGGTGAGTTGACCGGAATCCACCTCGAGGGTCCATTCCTGGCCACCGCGCAGTGCGGCGCGCAGGACCCGAGGACGATCATCCCCGGGGACCCAAGGCTGCTCGACCGGCTGATCGATCTGGGACAGGGCGGAGTCAGCTCGATGACGCTGGCGCCGGAGACACCGCGCTACCGCGAGCTGCTGCGGGTGATGATTCGACACGGCGTGCTGCCCAGCCTCGGCCACACCGATGCCACCTCGGCGGTCACCGGCGCGGGTATCGCCGCGGTCGGCGGTGGGCGGCTGAGTGCCACCCACCTGTTCAACGCGATGCCGCCGATGCACCACCGGGCGCCCGGCCCGGTGGCGGCCTGCCTGGCCGCGGCGGCCAGAGGCGAGATGATCCTGGAGCTGGTCGCCGACGGGGTGCATCTGGCGGACGAGACCACCGCGATGGTGTTCGACCTGGTCGGGCCCGGCCAGATCGCGCTGACCACGGACGCGATGGCCGCCGCCGGCATGCCGGACGGGCGCTACCCGCTCGGCTCGCAGCAGGTGGACGTGGTGCAGGGCGTGGCTCGGTTGGCCACCGGGCTGGGCGACACGCCCGGGTTCATCGCCGGAGGGACGGCGCGACTGATCGACGTGGTGCGTCGGGTGGTGCGGCATGCCGGGGTCCCGCTGGCGGCGGCGGTGGTGGCGGCCAGCGGCACGCCGGCTCGGCTGCTCGGGATCGACCATGAGGTGGGTGACCTGGTGGTCGGCCGGCGCGCGGACATCGTGCTGACCGATGCCGAGCTCACCCCGCTGGACGTGATGCGCGGGGGCCGTTGGCTGGTCGGCGGGCGCGACCTGGCCGCCGTGTAGCCCTCCGTCACGCTTCTGGGCGACCCCGGCCGCGGTCTCTGGTCATGACCAGGTGAGACAATGGACCGGGCGAGGACATCGACGGCTCGGCGCGGAGGTTGGAATGGCGCAGCCCGTGCGCATCGTGGACGGGGTAGTTCCGAAGCACGAGCAGCTGCGTTCCATCCTGACCGAGCTGGCTACCCGCGAGTTGGCCCCCGGCGACATGCTGCCCAGCGAGCGACAGCTGTGCCTGGACCACGGAGTCAGCCGGATCACCGTCCGGGAGGCGATCGGGCAACTGGTCAGCGAGGGCCTGCTGGTGCGGGTGCGCGGCAAGGGCACCTTCGTCGCCGAGCGCACCGTTCGCTCCCGGCTGCACCTGGCCTCGTTCCAGGAGGACATGCGCCGGCTGGGTCTGGAACCGACCACGGTGCTGCTGTCCGCCGAGCACGCCGAACCGCCGTCGCGGACCGCCGAGCTGTTCGCCCCACGCGGCGGCGCGATGGGCTATCACATCCGGCGGCTGCGGGTCGCCGACGGCATCCCGATCGCGGTGGACGACGCCTGGTACAACGCGGCGTTGGCGCCAGGGCTGGACAGGTTCGACCTGACCCGGTCCATCTACCGGACGCTGACCGAGCAGTATGGGCGCGGCCTGGATCGCGCCGAGCAGACGGTGGGCGCGATCGGCGCCAGCCGGGAGATCGCCGCGCTGCTCGGCCTGCCCGTGTCCCGCCCGGTGCTGGTCTTCGACCGGGTCAGCTACAGCGGCGACCAGGTGATCGAGCACGCCCGGTCCTGGTACCGGGGCGACCGCTACGAGCTGCAGATGACCCTGGACGGCTGAGCGGCGCACGTCCCACGCCGGGGTGTGCTGGCCCGGTCGCGCGACCGCCGGCCCCACCCGATGGGGCGGAGCCGGCCGGCGTACCTGCGCGTGGCGAGGTCAGTGGTGCACGTCCACGTCGTGGCTGTCGTTGTAGTCGCTGCTGTTGTGCGAGTTGTAGTCGTTGTGGCTGTCGGTGTCCGAGTTGTTCTCGTAGTGCGAGTACGAGCTGTCGTCGTGGTAGCTCTGGTCGGTGCTCTGGTCGGCGTGGCCGTCCGCGCCGGCCACGTTGACCGCTGTGCTGCCGTCACCGGAGCTGTGCACCCGGGTGCTGGTGTCGTTGTCCTCGTTGTGCCCGTAGGCGTTGCCGCCGATGGACACCGCACCGCCGTCGCCGACGTGAGTGTCGCCCATGTGGGCGCTAGTGGCATCGCCGGAGCCGAACGCGGTGGTGTTGTGATCGCCGGTGACGGCCTGGTTGTCGTGGCCGATCACGTTGCCGTTGCCCGAGGTGATGGTGCTGTCCCGGATGTCGCCGCCGGCGGCCACCGAGCCGTGCCCGGACGCGACCACCGGGTCGTTGTCGATCACCTGGTGGAAGTCGCCGCCATCCCCGCGTCCCCAGTTGTCGTGGTCGCGGTTGTCGTGGTCGCGGTTGTCGTCGTCGTTGCGGTCCCGGCTCCAGTCGCGGTCCCGATCCCAGTCGCCGCGGTCGCCGCCGGTGTCGATCCGCTGGTGCACCGAATTGTCGATTTCGGTGTCGCTGCGCTCCCACGAGTCATTGTTGTCGTGGATGTAGCTGCGCAGGTAGCTGCTACCGCTGTCGTGATCGTTGTGGTTCCACTCGTGCGGGGACGGGTAGCGGTAGTCATTGTCCGAGTAATCGCCGTCCGCGAGCAGGGAAAGCGCATCGTGCACGTCCCCGCCCGACAGGTCGTGGAAGCCGTGATCTTCGGCGTAGCCGCGCGGGTCGCGGTCAAACGCGTCGCGGGCGTCGCGGTCGGACAGCAGGTTCACGATCCAGTCCTGCAGCGGTGTGGCCATACTTAGTCAGCTCCTCCAGAAGCGGCGTCCAATGCCGTGGGTATGCTCGCGTTCCCCATCACAGCTGAAACTATGGCCCCATCGGTCCCACCCGCAACGGGGGCCGGGCCGGGTTCACCCCGGTCAGCCACCTCGTGGGTGTGAGCGTCGTGCGTTCGGGGCATAGGGGATCCAAGGGCTGGGGGCCCGACGACACCGTCGCCGGTGGGGAACGAAGGACATCCTGGCGCAGCGCTGGGATCGAGCTCCGGGCGGGTCCGGTAAGAGCGATCACCGGCCCCCGCCGGTCGGTGTTTGCGCGGTCCCGCGCGGAGTCTGAGCGCCCCGCCGCATCCGGTCGGTCAACGGGCGCCCTAGTGCGTCGAAACGGTCGCTACTGCACCATCCGCCTCCCGCATTACCCCGTCCGCGCTGCTAGTCATTCATTTTGTGGATGCGCTCAGCAAAACTATGATAAATAGCAGGAGTAAAATCAGGGGGGTAATTAGATTGTCTTGATTCGTGCTAGCCTAGCTATCCTCACGGCTCTATCCTGGTGAGGCGTTCATGCGGCAGCTAGCTATTCAAGTAAGAGCCGTCATGGTGGCCGCGGACAACTACCGTCGCGCTATGGCGGTCGCTCTGGGCGTGGGCGTAACGGAGATATCAGCGCTTGGCGAGCTGCGCCAGGACGGGCCTCTCACCCCGTCCGAGCTGTCCCGGCGCCTAGGCCTCACCTCGCCGAGCGTCACCTCCCTGCTCGATCGCCTCGAGTCGGCGGGGCTGGTGGTGCGGCAGCGGCACCCGGCGGACCGGCGCAGCGTGCTCGTCCGGCTGACCGGCGGTGCGGATGCCGCGTTGGCCGCCTTCTTCGAGCTGTTCAGCGACGACGTCGCGGCCGCGGTCGAGTCGTCGGACCCCGATCACGTCGCGGAGCTGGCCACGATGCTCGGCAGTATCGCCGAGGCCATGTCGGCCAGAGCGAATGATCGCGACAGTATCGCCCGGGAGCTCGCCGAACGGGTCGCGCGGTACCGGTCTGGTAGCCGACCGCCGGATGGCCCGGATTAATAGCGAACGGGCCCGAACATCTAGATCGTCTAGATATGCGCCATTCGCGTTTTTCTCTTCGTGTATTTCTCCGATCGGAGTTACCCCGTTTAGTGGAGTGGACGGCAAGGACCGATCGGCGATGATGCCTGGGACGGCAGTACACCAACGGGTCGACCCCCCGGACCCGAGGGCTCCACTTCTGCCGTCACCTCTGAAGTCACCGGCCGGTGACACCCCGCGCCGGCCGGTGACTTCACATCCGGGACACGCTGGCGCTGGGAGCCGCTCGGAGCCACCTTCCGGCAGGCCATATCGTGGCGCGCATGAGGTACTGGAAGCTTTCGCCGGTCATCCTGGCCGCCGCGCTGGTGCTGCTCGCCGGCTGTGGTGCCGCCTCGACAGCGCAGCAAGACGCGCCGCCCCCCGAGCAGCCCCCGCCGAGTGCCCCGCCGAGTCCGGCCGCGCCGGTCGCCTCACCAGCTCCGGTGGTCATCCCCGGGCTGCGCCCGCTGACCGCGGCGCAGAGACAGCAGCGGGACAATTGCCAGCAGGGCAAGGCGGGCAACGGCTGCCAGTTCTACACCGACAACTCGCTGCGGCTGCAGGGCGTCGATCCGGACAGCTGAACCACGCCCCGGCGGATACCCGGGGTGACGGTTCTAGGGCCTCGGTGGGCGCCGCCACTCGAGCGGGTGTCGGGGCCTGGGGAAGCGCGGGGATGATCCCCCAAGCCCCCAATGTCGGCTCCCCCTACTGACCTGGCTACCGTTCCTCAGGAACTGGGCGGGATCCCCGATTCCCGCGTGCTGGTACGGCCGTACGTTCTGCTCCGACGCCGATGCACCGGCTGAGAAGCACTTACCGAGATCGAAGGAGCTGACTGAGATGAGCGACACCTCGCTGCTGGACTGGATCCTGAGCCTGCTGCGCGACCCCGGGGCGCGCGCCGACTTCCTGGCCGACCCGAATGGCTACGCCCAGGACCACGGGTTCGACAACCTGTCCTCCGCGGACGTGTACGACGCGCTGTGCCTGGTCTCCGACGATAGCGACCACTACTCCAACCACGGGTCGCACTACCCGGCGCCGAAGCACTACGACAACAACGACGACCACCACGACGGCGGCTCGGACTACCTGCGCAGCTACATCACGAACAACTACACCACGATCGAAGAGCACAACACCGAGATCGACAACTCGGTGCACCAGAACATCGACACCGACGGCGGCGACTTCCACCAGGTCATCGACAACGACCCGGTGGTGGCGTCCGGGGACGGCGCGGTGGCCGCCGGCGGCGACATCCGGGACAGCACGCTCACCTCCGGTGACGGCAACGTGATCGGTGACAACAACCAGGCCGTCACCGGCGATCACAACACCACCGCATTCGGCTCCGGTGACGCGACCAACGCCGACCTCGGCGACACCCGGATCGGCGACGGCGGCTCGCTGTCCCTGGGCGGCGACGCGTACAGCCACAACGAGAACAACGACACCTCCACCTCGGTGCACAACTCCGGTGACGGCAGCACGTCGGTGAACGCGGCGGGCAGCCACGGCGACGCCGGCCAGTACACCAACCAGAGCGAGCACGACGACAGCACGCGCAGCAGCTACTCGGACAACTCGGACACCGACAGCCACAACGACTACAACTCGCACAACAGCGGCGACTTCAGCGACAGCCACGACGTCGACGTGAACCACGTGTGACCGCTCAGCCGGCTCGCTGGTCCGGCTGAGAGTCAGCACCTGCGGCGGTCGGGTTCCGCGCGCGCCCCTCGGGTGCGGAGCCGGCCGCCGTTGGCATGTGCTGGGAAGTGGGCGCACCGAGCCCTACCTGCGCATGTCTCCCCACCCACGTTGTAGCCGCCGCTCAGTACGTCTGCGGAACCCGGATGTGGTCGAAGATCAGGCTGGTCTGGGTGCCGGCGACGTCGCTGTGGCTGTTCAGTGTCACCACGAAGTCTCGCAGCGAGGCGGTGTCAGCCGTTGCCACGTGCAGCAGGTAGTCGTCGACCCCGGCGAGAAAGTAGACATCGCGCACCTCGGGCAGCGCGCCGACCCGGCTGACGAACTCGGCGAGCCGGCTGCGGGCGTCGCTCTGCAGCCGGACCGAGATCATCGCCTGCATCGGATGGCCGGTGGAGGCCGGATCGATGTCCGCGTGATACCCCCGGATCACCCCTCGGGCCCGCAGGGCGCGGACCCGCCCGAGGCAGGTCGACGGGGCGATTCCGGCCAGTTCGGCCAACGCGTTGTTGGGGATTCGGGCATCGCGCTCCAGGTGGCGCAGCAGCTCCCGATCGATGCGGTCCAGCGGGGTTCGCACATCATGCGGCGGGACCCCCGCTAACGACCGCCGATCTGACTTTCCTACGCTCACATCCCCAGCATAGAGAATTATCTGCAGAATCGTTTCATTGTGAGCGCGCAATCTTCATCATTGTGTACACCGCTGCTCACCAGGGAGATGCCATGAGGATCGCCGTTCCGCGCGAGGTCAAGGACAACGAGTTCCGGGTGGCGATCACCCCGGCCGGCGTCCACGAGTTGGTCAGCCGAGGCCACGAGGTGGTCATCGAGCAGGACGCAGGCCTCGGTTCGGCGATCCCGGATGAGGACTTCAAGGCGGCCGGCGCACAGATCCTCGGCGACGCGGCATCCGTGTGGGCCAGCGCCGAGCTGCTGCTCAAGGTCAAGGAGCCGATCGCCCAGGAGTACGGCTTCCTGCGCGGCGACCTGACCCTGTTCACCTACCTGCACCTGGCCGCGTCCGCGCCGTGCACCGAAGCGCTGCTGGCCGGGGGCACCACGTCGATCGCCTACGAGACCGTGTGCACCGCGGACGGCCGACTGCCCCTGCTCGCCCCGATGAGCGAGGTCGCCGGCCGGCTCGCCCCGCAGGTCGGCGCCTACCACCTGATGCGCAGCGCGGGTGGCCGCGGTGTGCTGATGGGCGGCGTCCCCGGTGCCCCCGGCGCGCAGGTCGTGGTCATCGGCGCCGGCGTCTCCGGGCAGAACGCCACGGCCATCGCGGTCGGTATGGGTGCCCAGGTCACCGTGCTGGACCTGGACGTGGACAAGCTGCGCCAGATGGACGCCCTCTACCAGGGGCGGATCCAGACCGTGTACTCCACCGCGTACGCGCTGGAGCAGGCCGTGTTGGACGCCGACCTGGTGATCGGCGCGGTGCTGGTGCCCGGCGCGCGGGCGCCGCGGCTGGTGTCCAACGACCTGGTCGCCCGGATGAAGAAGGGCGCCGTGCTGGTGGACATCGCCATCGACCAGGGCGGCTGCTTCGCCGACTCGCACCCGACCACGCACGCCGCCCCGACCTACCCGGTGCACGACACGGTGTTCTACTGCGTGGCCAACATGCCTGGCGCCGTGCCGCACACCTCCACCCACGCGCTGACCAACGCCACGCTGCCCTACGTGCTGCAGTTGGCCGACAAGGGCTGGCGGGACGCGCTGCGCGCCAACCCGAGCCTGGCGGAGGGCCTGAGCACCCACGACGGCAAGCTCGCCTCGGCAGCGGTGGCCCAGGCGCACGGACTGGCGCACGTGGCGGTCCAGGAGCTCATGGGCTGAGCCCGGGGGAGAGCGGTCAGATCGGCCGGGGAGCGACCGCTCCCCGGCCGATCCGCGTTCCGGGCGGCCGGTCTGGCCCCGGAGCGGCCCGCGCGACCAGCTCCCCCGCACCGCCCTAAGCCGCTCACACAGCGTGCGGAGGGCTGACACAGCAGCCCAGGCCGCTGTGTCGAGCCACGCCGGCGGTGCGAGCAAGACGGCAACAATTTCACGACGTAACCCAGGTGCCTTATCTTCTCTATTTGGCGCGTGTTTCGGCGGATTTGTCCATCGAACTGCATTGGTTATCGATCTAGTCGAACTTGCCGGCGCCCGGAATCCATATTCATCAATCGTTTCCGACAATACCGCAATACCTGAGCGCGCTGGTGGCGCGGGCGCTGGTGCTGGTGCACCTGGTCGGGGTGGGGGAGTCTGGCGAGCGGAGTTCTGGTGCGCGATCGTGCCGCTGCTGGTCAGATGCCCGTGTTGCACGCGGCGCCGAGTGCAACACCAGCAACACCATCCCGTCTAGCCAACCCCAGTCGCAGCCGCATGGCGAAGCGCACCGGCCACGGGCCCGGCCGAGCCGTCGAGGGCCAGCGCGGCCGAACGTCAGAATGGCCCTAGGCCGAATGCCGTAATTGTCCGCATGGGGAAGTGGCATTGTGCCGATTCGACGGTGACCAACCGGGCGAATGTGTGTAACGTGCGCCGAGGCGCGAGGAGGTCAACTCGCGCCAGCCGCTGAGCCGCTCCCCGCGTAGGCCCCATTCGGCGGTACCCAGCGGGATGGTGTTTTCTGGAGGCCCGGTGAGGGTGCTGATCCGTTCCCCCGCCTCAGCCCGGCTTCCTTATCGCGAGCCTGATAGCGCTTATCAAGCTTCGCTCCCATGTCGATTCATCGCACAACTTCGCTATCCCGAGAGGCTGTAATGGAGCACAAATCGGAGCCGGTGGCCGGCCTGGTCGCCACGATCCGGTCCAGCATCCGGCTGCGCGACGGGTACTACCTCAGCGAGGAACTGGTCGACCTGTACCTGGTGGGCGTGCTGCGCGGCGTCGCGGTGGGCTTACGGGACGCCGAGGGGCCCTACGGGCAGGACGAGTCACGTCGGCGCATCCGGCTGGACGAGCTCGCCCGAACGTCCGCCGAGCTCCTCGACCACCTCGATCGACTCCGTCCCGAGCCGGCCCGCACCAGCCCCGCACCGATGCCGAGGCAGCCGCGGGAGTGGGTATCGCCCGGGGGAGGCGCGAGCAAGGCACGCTGAGGAGTCCCGCCGAGCAGCGAACGGTGGCACTATCGGGGGTGGGCTGTGGTGCACGCCACACCGGCGGCCCCACGCCCGCGCCGATCGCTGTCAAAGGGGCCGATCAGATGAGCGCTGTGCTGGGAATTTTCCTTCTGCTCGTGTGTGTGATGCTGGTACTGGCCAGCTCAGGTGTGCGGCTGGTGCAGCAGTACCAGCGCGGCGTGGTGTTGCGATTCGGCCGGCTGCTGCCGGCCACCCGAGAGCCGGGGCTGCGCATGATGATTCCGTTCGCGGACCGGATGACCAAGGTGTCGATGCGGACCGTGGTGCTCGACATCCCCGCGCAGAGCGCGATCACCAGGGACAACGTCAGCATCGGGGTGGACGCGGTGGTCTACTTCCGGGTCGACGATCCGGTGAAGGCGATCATCAAGGTAGAGAACTACCTGCAGGCCACCTCTCAGGTGGCGCGGACCTCGTTGCGCTCGGTGATCGGGCGCGCCGAGCTGGACACCCTGCTGTCCGACCGGGAGCAGATCAACGGCGAGCTCAAGGCGGTGCTGGATGCGCCGACCGACGACTGGGGCATCATCATCGACCGGGTCGAGGTGAAGGACATCTCGCTGCCCGACGGCATGCGCCGCTCGATGTCCCGGCAGGCTGAGGCGGAGCGGGAGCGGCGGGCCAGGGTGATCGTGGCGGACGCCGAGCTGCAAGCCTCCTCCAAGCTGTCCCAGGCGGCCCAAGCGATGGCGGCCACCCCGGGTGCGCTTCAGCTGCGGATGCTGCAGACCGTGGTGGATGTCGCGGCGGAGAAGAACAGCACGCTGGTCATGCCGTTCCCGGTGGAGCTGCTGCGCTTCTTCGACCGGGCTACCAGCGTGGACATGCAACGCGCCACCAGCGGCGACGACATCCAACGCCCCGCCGGCGGCGAGGTGCCACCCACCAGCAACGGGCAGCTGCCGATTACCACAGACTCCCCGGCAGATCCTGGGTGAGCAGGGCGAGCTCGCCGCGCGTCTTGGCGGCGTAGGCGGCCGCCACCCGGCCGTCGTACTCGTCCATGGTCAACCGACCCTGGCCGAGAGCGCGTCGCAACCGCTCCACGACCGCGTCCCGTTCGGCATCCGACGCACGGATCTCCCGATGCATGGCCGATCTCACCTCCACACTCCACGAGGGTAAAACACCGTCCGGCTGGGTGGGCGGTGTATGTGTAGGAGGTTGGTCGGCGCGCCGGGGTGGCGCCGCCGGGTTCCGAGTTCTCGACGGAGAGGCGGTCACGGATGGTGGACAGCGCGGCGGAACGGGCCGGGCGAGCGGGTGGACCGCTCTCCGGCCTGCTGGTGGCCGACTTCTCCCGGGTACTCGCCGGGCCGTACGCCACCATGCTGCTGGCCGATCTGGGCGCCGAGGTGATCAAGGTCGAGGGGCCGGAGGGGGACGAGACGCGCACCTGGACCCCGCCGGCCCGGGAGGAGACGTCCACCTACTACCTGAGCATCAACCGGGGTAAGCGGTCGATCGTGCTGGACCTGCGCGACGAGGCCGACGCCGAGCTGGGTCGCGAGCTCGCCCGCCGGGCCGACGTGGTGATCCAGAACTTCAAGCCGGGCGGGCTGGCCAAGTTCGGCCTGGACTATCCGAGTGTGCGGGCCGCCAACCCGGCCGTGGTGTACGCCTCGATCAGCGGATTCGGCTCCGGGGGAGGCGCGCGGCTGCCCGGCTACGACCTCATGGTGCAGGCCATTTCCGGGCTGATGAGCCTGACCGGGGAGCCGGACGGCCCACCGTACCGCGCGGGTATCTCGGTGATCGACGTGTTCGCCGGCAACCATGCCACCATCGGCATCCTGGCGGCGCTGCGTCACCGCGACGCCACCGGCGAGGGGCAGCACGTCGAGGTGAACCTGCTGTCCTCGGCGCTGACCGGGATGGTGAACCAGAGCTCGGCCTACGCCGCCGGTGGGGTGGTCCCGTTCCGGATGGGCAACGCGCACCCCAGCGTCTACCCCTACGAGCCGTTCCCCACCGCCGACCGGGAGATGATCGTCGCGGTGGCCAACAACGGCCAGTTCCGGAAGCTCTGCGAGGTGCTGGGCTGCCCCGAGCTGGCCGACGACGACCGCTTTTGCAACAACGCCGACCGCACCGCGAACCGGGTCGAGTTGCGCCGGCTGCTCATCCAGCGGCTGGCCACCCGGGGCGCCGACGAGTGGTTCGAGGCGTTGGTTGCCGTCGGGGTGCCCAGCGGGCCCATCAACACCATCGACGGCGGGTTCGAGATGGCCGATCGGCTGGGCCTCGAGCCCATCGTGGCGGTCGGCGAAGGCGACAAGGCGGTGCCGACCACCCGCCACCCGATCCGGTTCTCCGCCACCCCGGTGGCCTACCAGCTTCCCCCGCCCGAGCTGGACGAGCACGGCGCCGAGCTGCGCAAGTGGCTGGCCGCCCCGGAGGATCGAACATTGTCTTGAGCCCAGCTCAAGACTTGTGACAAACTCCGCACTTGTGACAGGGTACTGATACCCGACCTGCCCTTTTCGGCGAACGAGGAGGTAGCAAATGAAGATCGTGTCCGTGGCAAGTTTCGCGCTGGTCACGCAAAACCAAGCGGCGAACAAGGAGCTCTTCATCGGCACGCTCGGGCTGCCGCTGAACCGGCACGAGGGCGACGAGTACTACTTCACCGAGGAGTTCCCGGGCAGCAATCACTTCGGGCTGTGGCCGCTGTCCCAGGCGGCTGAGGCGTGTTTCGGCACGTCGGAGTGGCCGGCCGAGTTGACCACGCCGTAGGCGTGCGTCGAGTTCGAGGTCGCCGAACTTGATCTGGTGGCCGAGGCCGGGAAGGAACTCGAAGGGCGTGGATACTCCGTGCTGCACCCGGCGCGCACCGAGCCGTGGGGTCAGACCATCGTGCGCGTGCTGACCGACGAAGGGGTCATCGTCGGCGTCTCCTACGCACCGTGGCAGCACACAGCGCCCGAGCCCGACACCGCCCCGGCCTGACCCGTTGCTTCCCCACTTCGCATAGCCAGCCTTCACTTCGCACAGTTTGTGCGGTATCTGAAGTGACAACACATATCTGACACGCTGGTGACAGGACATCTCTGACACTGACGGGCTTGTCGATCAACCTTCGTCGATGAGCCGGAAAGTGGTCACGATGGAGCAGAAGCTCGCCGCCGTGTTCGCGGATT
>DASWST010000227.1:0-3613 GCA_036402515.1 Pseudonocardia sp. | reverse complement strand
GGGTTCAGCGCTGGGGTGGTTGTTGGAGGGTGTGCGATGGGGATTGGCCGTATTTCGTTCGGTAGGTGGTGGCGAAGCGGCCGAGGTGGGTGAAGCCCCAGTGGCTGGCGATGTCGGTCACCGTGGTGTGGGTCGGGTCGCCGTTGGCCAGATCGTGGTGGGCATGTTCGAAGCGGACCTGGCGCAGGTACTGCATCGGGGTGAGGCCGATGTGGCGGCGGAAGCCCAGCTGCAGGGAGCGCACGCTGCTGCCCGCGATGTGGGCGAGGGCGGTGGGGGTGAACGGGTGGTCGGGGTGGGCGTGCATGGCGTCGATCGCGCGGTGTACGGGGGCGGGGCCCCAGGCGTGGACGGGGTGTTCGAGGGCTTCGCGGTCGGGGTGATCGGCGGCTTGGAGCAGGCCGGCGAGGACCGCGTCGTGCAGTGGCGCGGCGATCAGCGGGTTGGTCAGGGCGCTTCGGTGCGTGCGCTGGTGGGCGGTGGCCTCGGCGGCCAGTAACCGCACGAGCCGGGCCCAGCTCGCCGCGGCTGGCTGGGTGAGGTCGAGACTGGCGCCGAGTGCCAGCGGGCCGGTGACCGGTCGTTCGAGGTGGGCGGTGAGTGCGTTCTCCAGGGCGGCGCGGTCGATGCGGACGGCGTAGGAGGTGTAGTCGCCGCTGGTGCGCATGTGCACGTCGCCGATTGGCTGGTAGACGGCGGCGCGGCCGGGGGCGATTTCGACGCGGCGGCGGCGGTGCTCGGCCTGCATGCTGCCGGTCCGCGGGAAGTTGATGTAGTAGCAGGTCTGCAGGTCGGTCATGGTGACGTAAATGCCGGCGTTGTACCAGGCCCTGCGCACGGTCAGCGCGCCCAGGGTGAGTCCGTTGGAGCGGAACTCGTAGGGCGCGTTGCGGTCGAGCAGGCCCATCGAGGTGATCATGTAGTAGTTCTGTCCGACCGCGGCCTGTATTTGGTCGATGCCGGTTTCGTGATGGGAGAAGAACTGCGCGGGCATCGCCTCCGGCCCGGAAGCCGACGGGCCCGTGGTCTGGTCGTGGGCTGGCCGTAGGCCTGCGCCGGGCCCATTGCGGCCGTTGCGCGACATGTGGCCACCTCGTATCCGGTGTGCTGCTTGCCCTCGCCTGTGCCAGGGGCGTGCCTGGCCGTGATACCTAGGTAGGAGGGACGAGTGTGGAACCGCGCTCGGGAAGAGTCAACCGCCGGGCGGGATATAGGCCTGGTGGGGGCAGGTTCGACTGGACGCGGTCAGCCCGCCGGGTCGTGGCGGGGGCCGGCCGGCGGTGGGTGGTTCAGGACGTAGCGGACGGCACCGACCCGGCCCCTGACACCGATCTTGGGATAGATCGAGCGGAGGTGGGCGTGCACGGTGCGCGGGCTGATCCCGAGGTGGTCGGCGACCTGTTGGTCGCTCAGCGCGGCGGCGATCAGGGCGAGGATCTCCGATTCGCGGCGGGTGAGGGCCGGGGCGGCCCGGGTCGGGACCGGCGGGGTGGGAGGTATCTGGACCGCGCGGGGGTCGGCGAGCAGGTAGCCAGGGTGCCGACAGTGTTCGAGGATCCCCAGAGCCTCTTCGAGGTGATCTGTTGCGGAGTCGATCCGGCCCAGCTGACGGTCGGTCAGGGCCAGGGCGGTGAGCACCTCGACGGTTTCCAGCCGCATCGGGCCGCGCCGTAACAGCTCAAGCGCCCGCTGGAAGTGGCCCTGGGCCTGTTCCGGTGCGTATTGCTCACGTGCGGCCCATCCCCGGGCGAAGTGGAAACACCACGCGTTGAAGTGCTCGCCAGCGGAGTGGCGCCGACTCGCGCCCTCGGCCCGGGCCGCGAAGGCCTCGGCGTCGTGTTGATGACCCTCGGCGGCGGCAATGATGGCCTGGATGCCGCAGGTGACCATGATCGTCAGGTCGTCGCCGCGATCCTGGCTGAGCAGTTTGGCCTGGCTGAAGGGCGCCTGCGCTTCGCGGAACTGGCCCTTGCGGTAGAGGGTCCAGCCGAGTGCGGCGTAGGCCTGCCTGAGCGTCCGATTATCGGCCGGCAGTCGGATCGCCGCGCGAGCATGCCGGACCGAGGCGGTGACATCTCCCGCGAAGTAGGCGGACCCCCATCTGGTCAGGGCGACCCCGGCGTGCACCGATGTGACAAGGTCGGCCGGAAGCCCGGGGCTGGCCGCGGCTTCCTCGGTGAGGTCGGCCCACCGGACCATTTCGGCGATGTTGCCTCCGGCGCCGGCCACCATGGCCCGCACCATGCCCAGGCGCGGATCAGCGCGGCAGGCGTCTTCGCCGAGTGCCCTGAACCAGGCGAGCACGGTGTCCACTTGTCCTTGCAGGCACACCGGCATGGTGTGCGCGGCGATGAGCTCGGCTGCCTGCGCGGTGTCGCCTCCGGCCAGGGCGTGCGCCACCGCCTCGACGGGCAGCTCGTGCGCGGCGAACCAGTCCGCGGCGCGGCGGTGCAGCACCGCGGCGAGGTCGGGCTCGGTGTGCTCCAGGTCGCGGCGCAGGACGTCGGCGAACAGATGGTGGTAGCGGTACCAACGGCGGCGATCGTCCAGCGGAATCAGGAACAGCTGGTCGCGCTCGATCCGGGCCAACATGGCCACGGCGTCGGTACCCGCGGTGGTGGCGTCGCACAGTGGCGCACTGAGCCGCTGCAGGATCGAGGTCCGCCGCAGAAAGCCGCGCAGCTCATCGGGTTGCGCGGCAAGGACCTCCCCGGCCAGATAATCCCCGATGCGGCGGTTGTCGCCGGTGATTTCACTGATCGCCTCGTGCAGGTCGCGGCGTCGGCGCAGCGACAGCGCCGCGAGGTGCAGCCCTGCGACCCAGCCTTCGGTGCGCTCGTGCAGCCGGGCGGCGTCCTCGACCGTCGGCGGGGTGGGCAGCTCCCGGGCCAGCAGCTCGGTGGTCTCGCCGAGGGTCAGAGCGAGATCGGCGGCGGTGAGCTCGACCATCCGGGCGCGGCCCCGCCACCGCGCGATCGGCAGCGCGTTGGGCTGAGTCCGGCTCGCGATGATCAGGCACAGGGTTGGCGGGATCCGCTCGACCAGCAGCGCCACGCTGTCCTGGACCTCGCGGTGGGTGACCGTCTGATAGTCGTCGATCACCAGCGTCACTGGTTCGGGCTGCTCAGCGAGGTTGTTGAGCAGGGCCGGCACCACGTCGCCCAGGGCGGTCGTCCCGGGCGCGGACAGCAGCTGGGTGGCCCCGTCGCCTAGGCCGGGCCGGACCGCGGCGAGCGCGGCCAGCACATAGGTCCAGAACCGGCCCGGGTCGTTGTCCGCGTCATCGGCGGAGAACCAGCCGCACCGGTCTCGGGCCGGGTGCTGAGCGCACCAAGAGGCGAGCAGGGCGGACTTGCCCCAGCCCGCCGGGGCGACCACCAGCCCCAGCCGGCCGGGGAGCATTTCCGCGTCCAACCGCGCCACCAGCTCGGCCCGCGCCAACGCACCCGGTTGAGCCCCCGGTGGGGTCAGCTTGGTGCGCAGCACGGGCTTCGGCTCCGCCGACCCAACCGCGCCCGGGCCAGCGCGACTCGATGTCGGATCCATGGCACTGCGAGGCTAGCGCGGTCCGGACCGGCGGATCCGCCCCGAACCAAGTCACCCGCGCGGGGGG
>DASWST010000226.1:0-9412 GCA_036402515.1 Pseudonocardia sp. | reverse complement strand
TACAAGGAGCCCGGCGTCGTCGCCGTGGAGGACCACGACATCCCGAAGCTCGAGGTGCCAACCGACGTCGCCAAGGCGAAGGGGTTGACCCAGAAGGCCGTGCACGGAGTGATCCTGCGGAACATCGCCACGAACATCTGCGGTTCTGATCAACACATGGTTCGCGGCCGCACCACGGCCCCACCAGGGCAGACCCTCGGCCACGAGATCACCGGCGAGATCATCGAGAAGGGCGAGGACGTCCAGTTCCTGCAGGTCGGCGACATCGTTTCGGTGCCGTTCAACATTGCCTGTGGGCGCTGCCGCAACTGCCGGGAAGGCCAGACCGGCATCTGTCTCAACGTCAATCCGGCCAGGGCCGGGTCGGCCTACGGGTACGTCGACATGGGCGGTTGGGAGGGCGGTCAGGCGGAGTTCGTCATGGTGCCGTTCGCTGACTTCAACCTGCTGAAGTTTCCCGACCGGGACCAGGCGCTGGAGAAGATCCGCGACTTGACCATGCTGTCGGACATCTTCCCGACCGGGTACCACGGCGCATACACCGCGGGCGTCACGACCGGATCCACGGTGTACGTGGCGGGTGCCGGACCGGTTGGCCTCGCCGCGGCCTACTCGTCGCAGCTGCTCGGCGCCGCCGTGGTCATCGTCGGGGACCGCAATCCCGACCGGCTGGCCCAGGCGCGCTCGTTCGGTTGCGAGACGGTGGACATCTCACAGGACGCGACGCTGGAGGACCAGATCGCGGAGATTCTCGGGACGAACGAGGTGGACTGCGCCGTTGACGCGGTCGGGTTCGAGGCCAGTGGGCACGGGAGGGGCGCCGGCGAGGCGCCCGCCACGGTGCTCAACTCGGTGATGTCGCTGACTCGGGCCGGCGGCCGTCTGGGCATCCCCGGGCTCTATGTGACCGGCGACCCCGGTGCTCCGGACGAGGAGGCCAAGGAGGGCACGCTCAAGGTCCGGCTCGGCCTGGGCTGGGCGAAGAGCCACACGTTCACCACGGGGCAGTGCCCGGTGCTGAAGTACAACCGCGGCCTGATGATGAGCATCCTGCACGACAAGGCCCACATCGCCCAGGCGGTGAACGCCACGGTGATTCCGCTGGACGACGCCCCACGTGGGTACCAGGAGTTCGATCAGGGAGCGGCGCGCAAGTACGTGCTGAACCCGCACGGCATGATCCCGCACACCAACTAGCGGCGGATCCGACGGACCACGGCGGGGCTAGGCGGGGATGCAGCCAGTCCCCCCTTGCACCGGCGTGGTCCCGGCCGGGCAGTCCCCGGCGGCGAGGGTGACCGCCGCCGCGGGAGCAGGTGCGGCGCTCACGGCGCCGAGCACGGTCAGAGACAGGGCGGCCGCCACGGCCAGCACGGCGAACAGGCGTTGCATCTGGGCATGCTCCTTGTCGTCTACGGAAGGATCGTTACCGAACCTAACAAAAAAGTCGGCGGCTCCGGCGCGCGCTGAGCCGAATCCTCAGCATGAGCGGTGCCGCCAGGTCTCATTCGGCGCTGGCCGCGCTCGAGGTGTGGCGGCCGGCCGGGCTGGCACTCCGAGCACGAACGCGGCGTCCCGGCCAACGAGCAGAGCAACCGCGGCTGACTACGCCGACTTCCCCGGCCCACACAGACACAGCCCTGCCCACGCCGACACTGCCGTAGGCGCTGGAGGCGGTGCTGTCGCAGGCGCCGTCGAGCTCGGCGCAGTCCCCGCCGCGCGGGCTTCGGGCCGAACCTGCGCCGCGTCCGGTCTGCTCCGGCCACCGGCCGGCGCAAGCGGAGCCGCGGCGGAGTGCCGCTGGACAAGGGGTTCCTGGTGGTCCTCGCGCGGATACTCGGGTGCTGAGGCGAGTTCGGAGGGATGCCGTGCGGCTACGAATTCTGACCATCAACGTGCAGAACGACCAGGGTGATCCCCGGCGTCTGGACCTGCTGAATCGGGAGTTGCGCCGGATCGACCCGGATGTGGTGGCCCTGCAGGAGGTCATCTCCGCCGGCCCTCGCCAGCAACTGGACGCGCTGCTGGCCGGCACCGCGCTGACTGGCACCCATCAGGCGCAGGCGATGGCCTACACCCCGCCCTTTGCCGACCGCTACGGCGGCAGCGCGGTGGCCTCCCGCTGGCCGCACCACGTTGTCGAGGTGCTCGACCTTCGGCTGGCGGGGGCCACCGACGTTCCCTGGTGCACGCTGGCGGTCTCGATCCCGCTGCCCGGCGAGGGTGAGGTTCTGTTCATCGGCGCCACCGCGTCCTGGCGGCTGGATGCCGAGGATGCCCGTGAGCGCCAGGCGGTGGCGCTCACCGATCTCGACGCGCGACATCGGCGGGCCCTGCCGACCATCATCGCCGGCGACTTCAACGCCGCGCCTGAAGCGGCCAGCATCCGCTATCTGACCGGCCAGCAGTCCATCGGTGGACGCAGTGTCTGCTATCACGATGCCTGGGCCGTGGCCGGATCTGGGCCGGGATACACCTGGACCGTGGACAACCCGAACGCCCGGTCGGTGATCGGGCAGATCGTGGGGCAGCCTGCGCACCGACGCCGGATCGACTACGTGTTTCTGGGTTCGCGCCACGCACACCCCTCGGCGCACTGCCAGGTCCAGGGCGCCGCTCTCGCGTTCGATCAGCCGGGCGACGGGATCTGGCCGAGCGACCACTACGGCGTCGTGGTCGATGTCGAGATCGGCAAGGACGCCTGAGGTTCACGGAGTCGGTGGCGGAGGTGGCCACCCCGCCCGGCGGCCGTGCTCGCCCCTGGTGCGCCAGTGTGTACCAGGTGACATCCGTCGCGTCCGGAGCCAACCGGAGCGCATAGCGCGAGCCCCGGCGCTCGAGTTGCTGGCGATCTCCGCGCAGCGATTGGCGCAGCGGGGAGACATAGACCTGCAGAGCCGGCGAGGCGCGCACCGGGGCGTCCAGCCCTCAGGTCGTTTCGGCCAACTGATCGTCAGAGACCGACTGGCCACCCGCCGCGATCAACGCGGTGAACAACCGCCTGGCACCGGCCCGCCCAGATCGATCGCGGAACCATCGACATCCGCTTCCGTTGGCCGAGCATCCTGCACACCGGCACGGATCGAGCCCAAAACCCGAGTACACGTGAATATGGACGTGTTACATGTCAGCGTTGGAGCCAGGCACTACTCGGACCGGTGGCGGCGGCCTCGCGGCCGGGGGTGGACCCGCGATCGCACCGTTTCGCTGATCGCACGCGCGTGTGGCTCGACACAGCGCGTTGGGCGGCTGTGTGAGCGGCGCGGCGGCCCGGCGGCCTGCACCGGAGTGCGGCTCTTCGCCCGCGCAACCAGCCCGCGCCCGCGCTGCCAGCCTGGGGGGTTAACCGCGTGGGGTTACCGAACTGCACAGGAGGCAGGCATTCCGCGCGCACATCCTGCGTGCTGTGTAGTTCGGCAACACGGAGCCGCTCGACTGTGAGCCCAGCAGCGGCAGCCGCAGCGGGATCGGCAGCCGAGGCGCGAGCCGTTCCCACCGCTCACACAGCGCGCGTGGCTCGACACAGTGCGTTGGGCGGCTGTGTGAGCATGCCGCGGGCTGTGTGGGCATGCCGCGGGCTGTGTGAGCGCCGCGGCGGGCTGTGTGGGCATGCCGCGGGCTGTGTGGGCATGCCGCGGCGGGCTGTGTGAACGCCCGGTGGAACTGAACTCGCCGGGCGCCCTCGCGTGCTGACCTAAAAAGGTTTGAGTTTCGATCCGATTGTGCTTGTCCAATGAAAATGCCGCAGAGATGAACCTTTTGCGGACTGATGCCGTGTTAGCGGTCTGAAAGGATTTATAAAGGTCGGCTTGCCATGATGTGCCCCGCGCGTCGGTGCCGCTCGGCAAGCTGGAGGGATTACGTCGTTATGCGATCAAGCATGATCAAGGTTCGGTGTCTCCGAGCAGTGCGAGCGGGAAGCGGTCAGGGCGGACTGAATTCAATGTCGACTCGGGGTGCGCACATCGGCGGTAGAGAACGTGGCCGCTCGGGAGGTGCTCGTCAAGGCGAGTGCTGACCTGGGGATTTGTATGTATTCGTGGGTCTTGGAGTGTCGTGTTCTGGGTCCGACAGAGGTGGCCGTCGATGGCGCTGGGGTGGAGCTGGGTGGCCCATTACCCCGGCGGTTGGTGACCGCGTTGGTGGCCGCCGGGGAGCAGCCGGTATCGGATAGGCGCTTGATCGAAGCAGCGTGGGGACCGGACGAGCCGGAACGGCGGTCCGCCGCTTTGCATGTCTATGTTTCGCGACTGCGCCGAGCGTTGGGCCCTCGGGCGCGAGAATTGTTGGAGCGCACCGCCTCCGGATATCGGTTGAGGCTGGCGCCTGGGACGACCGATGTCGCCCGCTTTTCTCGGGATTTCGATGAGGGGCGCCGGCTGCTCACCCAGGGCCAGCCCGAGTTGGCGGTGCGGGTACTGACCGATGCGCTGGAGTTGTGGCGTGGTGAGGCGTTCGAAGACCTGCCGGCCTCCGAGTTCATCGACGGCGCGCGATCGCGGTTGGCCGAGTTACGGGAGTTGGCGGTCGAGGAGCGGTTGGCCGCGAGGCTGGCCGCCGGAGATGCGCAGGGCGCCGTCTCCGAGCTGGACCACGCGGTGGAAGCCACGCCGTATCGAGAGCGGCGGTGGGAGCTGCTGATCCTCGGGTTGTACCGCAGCGGTCGCGGGGGCGAGGCGGTAGCGGCGTTGCGCCGGGTCCGTGCCCAGCTGACCGAGGACCAAGGTATCGGCCCGGGTCCGGAGTTGCAGGAACTGGAGCGGCGGGTGTTGGACCAGGATCCGGGCCTGATGGGGCCCAAGCCAGCCCGCCCGGCAAGTTCGCTGGGTGTTCGCTCGACGGGGGAAGGGCGGGGTCGCCGGTTGTCATCGTTCTTGGGTCGAGCAGAGGAGCTGGTCACCGTCGAGGCGACCCTGGCCGGGCACCGGCTGGTGACCGTGGCCGGGCCCGCGGGTGTGGGCAAGAGCCGGTTGGCGATCGAATATCTCGCGGACCGGTCCGAGGGCGATGGCTCCTGGCTGGTGCGGCTGGCCGAGGTGACCCATCCCGGCGGGATCGCCCGGGCGATCGCCGAGGTGGTGGGCGTGGCCGAGGAGGACGCGGACCCACGAGGCTCGGTGATCCACGCGCTGGCCGCCCGCTCGGGCCTGTTGGTACTGGACAACTGCGAGCATCTGGTGGACTCGGTGGCTGAACTGGTCATCGACCTACTGGAAAGCTGCATGGACCTGCATGTCCTGGCCACCAGCCGGGTGCATCTGGGGGTGGACGGCGAGACCGTGGTGCCGGTGAGCCCCTTGCTGGTGGTGGCCGATGACGGTTCCGCTGGGCCGGCGGTGGCGCTCCTGCTGGATCGCGTCCGCGCGGTACGTCCCGACTGGGTTCCCTCCGCGCACGAGGAGGCGTCGGCCCGGCGGGTGGCCGAGGCGTTGGATGGGTTGCCGCTGGCATTGGAATTGGCAGCGGCACGGGCTCGGCTGATGGGACTGGACGAGATCGCCGAGCGCCTGGACGGTCATTTCGGGGTGCTGGGGACGGTGCCCAAGGGTTCGTTGTCCCCGCACACCTCGCTGCAAGCGGCGATCGGCTGGAGCGTGGAGCAGCTGCCGGACGCCGATCGGGCGTTGCTGGTGCGGCTGTGGCCGTTTGACCGAGGCTTCAGCTTGGAGGCGGCCGAGGCGGTATGCCCGAGCGAGGTCCGGGTGCTCGAGTCGCTGTCTTCGTTGGTGGCCCGGTCCGTGGTGGTCGCCGATACCACGGTGAATCCGACTCGGTACCGGCTGCTGGAGACGCTGCGGGCCTACTGCCGGGAGCACGACCCCGATCCGGGGGGCACGCTGGAGTCGCACGCCCGTCGGCGCCGCAACAACGCCGAACGCGGCGCGGTAACAACGCCGGGCACCAGGTCAACGGGGTATGCGGGAACCGCTGACTCCTGAATCGGGGCCGCCGGCGATTCCGCTGAACCTCCCCAGTGGCGCCACGACCAACCGGCCTGACCGATGACGTCGGTGACCGGCACCGGTCCATTGCCCGCCGCCCGCGAGTCCAGCGAGTCATTGCGGCTGTCGCCCATCAGCCACAACTGACCGTCGGGCACCCGGACCACTTCGAAGGGCGCCCGGCGCGCCGCGCCGAACTCCGGCAGCAGGTGGCGCAGCGGTGGACGCGTGCCTGCTGGCTCCGCCCAGTCGGTTCAGGTGAGGCGGCGGGTGAGGTCGGCGGCGGCTTCGCGGAGGTGCACCGCCGCCGCGCGGACCATGGGCGCGGACATCCGGGCGACGGGGGCGGCCAGGCTCAGCGCGGCCACCGGACCCCGCTCGGGGTGGATCACCGCGACGCCGACCGAGCTCACGCCGTCCTCGCTCTCTCCGGAGTTGGTGGCATAGCCGCGTCGGCGGACCTTCTCCAGCTCCGCCTCCAGCGCGGTGCGGGTGCTGACGGTCTTCTCGGTGGGCCGGTCCAGAAACCGCTCGTCGGGGTAGAGCACCCGCAGCTGGGCGGAGTCCAGCTCGGCAAGCAGCGCCTTGCCGATGCTGGTCGCGTAGGCGGGCAGGGTGCGCCCGGTGCGGCAGGCGACGCGCAGGGCGTGCTCGCTCTCCACGCCGTCCAGGAAACGGACGTTGGGGCCTTCCAACTGGGCCAGGTGGGCGGTCTCGCCGGTGGTCCGGCAGAGCGACTCCAGCACCTCGCGGGCCACCGTGCGGATGTCCATGGTTCGGACCACGGACAGCCCGATGTCCAGCAGCGCGGGCCCGGCCAGGTAGGTGCGGGAGAGCGGGTCCTGGCGGACGAAGCCGTAGTAGACCAGCATCGCCATCAGCCGGTGGGCGGTGGATTGCGCCACGCCGAGCTCGTCTCGGGCGGCGGAGAGCCGGACCCTCGGGGTCTTCTGGAACATCATCAGCAGCCGCAGCGCGTTCCCCACCGATTCGATCGGGTAGTGCGGCGGCTCGCCGGACGGCTCGAAGGCGGCCACGGGGGCGACCCTAGTGTCCCGTGTCCATCACCGGGTCCCGGGCGGCCGCAGGTCGTCCGGAAGCCCCTCGAAGGAGTCCTGGATGACGTCGAGCACAGCCGGGCGCCCGCAGGCCAGGGCGCGGTCCAGGGCGGGGCCGAGCTGCTCGGGTTTGTCCACCCGCTCGCCATATGCGCCGAGCAGCTCGGCGTAACGGGCGAAGTCCGGGTTGCCCAGGAAGACGCCCAGGTAGCGCTGGTCGAAAGCGAAGCGTTGGCGGTCCCGGGTATTGCCGTAGGCGAAGTTGTTCACGATCACGTTGACCACCGGGATGTCCTCCCGGACGGCCGTTTCCAGGTCTTGCGCGACCATGAAGAAGCTGCCGTCCCCGTGCACCGCGACGACGCGTTTGTCTGGCCTGGCCAGCGCGATGCCCAGCGCGGCCGGGAAGCCCCAGCCCATCGAGCCGCCGGCCGCCGCGTAGTAGCTGCCGGGGTGGATGAACTCGACGAACCGCTGGATCCACGGGCCGAAGGTGTGCACATCCTGGGCCAGCACGATGTGCTCGCGGCGGGCCAGTGGGCGCAGCGCGGCGACGATGGCCGCCGAGGGCACCGGTGAGCTGCCCGCCTCGAGCGGAGGGGGCTGGGTGGCGGCGAGGTAGGCCCGGCGCAGCTCGGTCAGCCGGGTGCCGCGCGCGGCGGCCGCCTCCCCGGCGTCCGGGCTCAGCAGGGCGGCCAGCGCGGTGGCGGTGCCGCCGGCGTCGGCGTGCAGGCCGATCTCGGGCAGGTAGATGTGCCCCAGTTCGCCGGCGTCAATGTCGGCGTGGACGAGCTGGCTGGCCGGGCTGAGCAGGGTGTAGCGCTTGGTGGTGAACTCGGAGAATCGGCAGCCCAGCGCGAGGACGACGTCCGCCTCCCGGACCAGGTTCTCGGTGATCTCGGGAGCCCCGTAGCCCAGCGAGCCGCAGAAGTAGTCGGCGTCGTTGGGTACCGCGTTCTTGCGCAGCCAGGTGGTGACCACCGGGGCGGGCAGCCGAGTGGCCAGCTCGTGCAGCCCAGGGTGATAGCCGCCGCTCAGCATGCCGCCGCCGGTGATGATCACCGGACGGTGGGCCGAGCGCAGCAGGGCGGCGGCCCGGTGCAGCGCGGCGGGGTCGGGGGCCGGCGGCGCGGGGCGGAAGTAGGGCTGGAAGGCGGGCTCGGCGTCGCGGGTCTGGGCGTCCATCGGCACCGAGACGAGCACCGGGCCCGGGCGGCCGCTGCTGGCCATCCGCACGGCGCGCTGTACCAGCTCGGGGATGCGCGCGGGGTCGCGCACCTCGACCGCCCACGTGGTGATCGGTTTGAACTGGGCGACCAGGTCGGTCTCCTCGAACGAGTCACGGTGGACGATGTCGTCGGGCACCTGGCCGACCACGGCGACCAGCGGGATCGACTCGGCGTGCGCGTTGTGTACCGCGATGGCCAGGTTGGCCGCGCCAGGGCCCCGGGAGGCCAGTGCGACCGAGGGCAGCCCGCTGGCCCTGGCGTAACCGTCGGCCATGAACCCGGCGACCTGCTCGTGCCGGGTGGAGATGTAGCGCATGTCCTCCCGGCGGGCGAGTGCATCGAGCACGCTCATGATCGTCGTCCCGGGCAGGCCGAACACGTGGGTGACGCCTTCCCGGTGCAGCGCCTCGACCAGGATGTCAGCGCCCAGCATCCGCTCGGCCCCCTTCGGTTCAGCCGGCCGCGTTGTCCAGTTGGCGGACCAGGTGGTCCCACACCGCGTTGACCGCGCGCTCGGAGTAGATGTTGGCCCGCTTGGCCAGCGACTCCGCCGGGTCGGACCAGGTCGGCCAGCCGCCGAAGGAGTGGGTCAGCAGCTGCTGGTGACAGGCGCGCTCCAGTACGATCGCGGCGACCGTGGCGGCGCGCAGGTCCGGGCCGACGGTGACGATGCCGTGGTTGACCAGGAACATCGCCCGGCGCTCGCCAAGCTCCGCGGCTACGTGTTTGCCCAGCTCCGGGGTGGTGATCAGGTCGGCGGTCAGGGTGAACCGGGGTACCGCAGGCGGCACGAACATGTTCGCCGCGTGGCTGACCGGGCGCAGCGGCTGACCGGTGGCGGCCAGGGCGACTGCGTACCGAGGGTGCGTGTGCACCACCGCGCCCACGTCCGGCCGGGCGGCCATGATCTCGGTGTGGATGGGGTACTCGCTGTGTCGAGCGCCGGTGCCGGACAGCACCTGGCCGCCGTCGTCCACCAGGTGCACCCGGTCCGGGCTGACCTCGCCGAGGCTCCACTCGGCCGCCTTGATCCACACCCCGCGCCCGTCCGGGTCCCGTACCGAGGCGTGCCCCCAGATCAGGTCGTCGTGGCCTTGCGCGGCGAGGGCGCGGGAGGCGAGCGAGACCAGCTGTTGCATCGGTGTGCTCATCCAGCCCCGCCCTTCCTCGCCCCGGACCGCGC
>DASWST010000225.1:0-45554 GCA_036402515.1 Pseudonocardia sp. | reverse complement strand
CCTCCAGCAAGCTGGCAGTTCGATCGCCACCTTCCTGACCAACGTGTTCTAAACTCGGTGGCCGGAGCTACGGACTGAGGTATCCGCTGTGCTGGCACCGAGAGAAATCGATGAGTACCTCCTGCCGACCGAGCGTCGGGTCATCCGGGTGCGCCAGCACTGGTCGGTGATGCTCAACGATATGACCCAGGCCGCGATCGCCCTGGGCATCCTCGTCGCGCTGCAGCGCTACCTGCCGTCCAGCCTGGTGATCGACAATCTGACCTGGTATGGCGGTCTCGTCGTGGTCGGGCGGCTGACCATCTTCGTGGCGCTGTGGTGGGTCGAGCGGATCGTCATCACGGACAAGCGGGTGATGCTCTCCCGAGGCATCCTGACCCACAACATCGGCATGATGCCGCTGGGCAAGGTCACCGACCTCACCTTCGAGCGCACCTTGACCGGCCGGATGATGGGGTACGGCACGATGATCATCGAGTCGGCCGGCCAGATCCAGGCGCTGAACCGGATCGACTATATGCCCCGGCCGGAGGAGATCTACGAGGCGCTCACCGAGCTCATCTTCGGTGACAAGAAGCAGACCCGGTCCCATCTGCTGGCCAAGCCCAGGCGGGGGCGGTAGGCCGACAGCTTGCGAATCGATCTGCACACCCATTCCACCGCATCGGATGGCACAGACAACCCGGCCGACCTGGTGCGCATTGCCGCCGACGCCGGGCTCGACGTGGTCGCGCTGACCGACCACGATACGACCTCCGGGTGGGCTGACGCGATGAAGGCCCGGCCGGAAGGGCTGCGGCTGGTGCGCGGCGCCGAGCTGTCCTGCGTGAGCCCGGACGGGCGCGGCGGTCGGATCTCGGTGCATCTGCTGGCCTACCTGTTCGACCCCGAGCATCCCGCGGTCACCCTCGAGCAGACCCGGCTGCGGGCCGAGCGGCGCGACCGGTTGTCCCGGATGGTGGCCATGCTGGCGCACGACGGCTATCCGGTGGACCCGGAGACGTTCATGGCCCGGCTGCCACCCGACCTGCCTGCCGGGCGGCCGCACCTGGCCAGGGCGCTAGTTGAGGAAGGTGTGGTGTCCAGCGTCAACGAGGCGTTCCAGAAACTGCTGAACAACTCCAGCCGGTACTACGTGCCCAGGGCGGACACCCCGGTCGAGGTGGCCGTGGAGATGATCCGGGAGGCCGGCGGGGCGTGCGTGTTCGCCCACCCGCTGGCTCGCCACCGGGGTCGGGTCGTGGAGCTGTCGGTGATCAGCGACCTGGCCGAGATCGGGCTGGTCGGTGTCGAGGTGGACCACCCCGACCACGCCGCCGCCGACCGCGCCTTGCTGCGTGGCCTGGCCGCCGAGCTGGACCTGGTGGCCACCGGCTCCAGTGACTACCACGGCACGAACAAGACCATCCCGATCGGCTCGGAGACCACCGGCCCGGAAATGTTCGAGCGCCTGGTGAGCCGTGCCACCGCAATTGAGGTGCTGGGCTGACCACTCCGCGCGGCGACGTCGGCGGACCCCGTTGAGCGAACCCCTTGAGCGAACCGCGTTGAGCGAACCGCGTTGAGCGAACCCCTTGAGCGGACCTGTTGAGCGGACCTGTTGAGCGGACCTGTTGAGCGAAGCCGCACGACCCGCTGAGGCGGTGCCCGAGGGACGGTCGGTGGTGGGAGATACGGTAGCCGGGTGGACGGGCAGCTGAGCCTCGAGGGGATGCCCCGCAGGCTGTTCAAGGTCACCCCGTCCCGGCTGTCCACCTGGCTGGACTGCCCGCGCCGCTACCGGATGACGTACCTGGATCGGCCCGCGCCGCCGCGCGGTGGCGCATGGGCGCACAGCACCCTGGGCGCGGTCGTGCACAACGCGCTGCGTGCACTGTTCGACCTGCCCTTCGAGGCGCGCACCCCGGCCGCCGGCGCTCGGCTGGTGAATCAGCACTGGACCAGCGACGGGTTCCGGGACGACAAGCAGATCGAGATGTACCGGGAGCGGGCTCGCGGCTGGGTGGCCGACTACGTGGCTGATCTGGACGTGACCGACGAGCCGGTGGGGCTCGAACGGTGGGTCTCGGCGCCCACCGAGCGGATCGTCGCCGAGGGTCGGGTGGACCGGATCGATCAGCGTGGCGGCGAGCTCGTGGTGGTCGACTACAAGACCGGTCGGCACGCCCTCACCGTGGACGACGCGCGCGCGTCACAGGCGCTCGCGCTGTACGCGCTGGCCGCGCGGCGCACCCTGCGTCGCCCGTGCCGGCGGGTGGAGCTGCACCACCTGCCCTCCGGTGAGGTGGCGGCGTGGGAGCACAGTGAGCCTTCCCTGCAGCGCCACCTGGCCCGGATGGAGGAGGCCGCCGACGACGCCGCGCTGGCCACCGACACGCTGGCCGCCGGGGGCGACGCCGAGTTGCTGTTTCCGCCTCGGCCATCGGCGCGCTGCTCGTACTGCGACTTCAGGCGCCACTGCGCGGAGGGCCAGGCGGTCGCGCCGGAGGTGGAGCCGTGGGCTCTGTTGGTGCCGTGAGCGCTGGTGCCGTGAGCGCTGGTCCCGTGAGGGCTGGTGCCGTGAGGGCTGTGCGGTGAGCACGGGGGAGCGGGTGCTGCGGGCGACCGGCGGGGCGCTGTGCGCCGGGCTCGCCGTGCTGGCGGTGGTGCTGATCGCGGTGTGGCTGCTGGCTATCTCGCACGACGATCCGGGGCCGCGAGCCAGGGTGCTGGTCGGGCACCTGGCGGCGGCCGCTGTGGCGGTGGCACTGCAGCGCGTCGCCGACCGTCGGCCGGATCGGCTTGGCCGGCTGGCCGCGACCGGGGTGCTCCTGTTGACCGGCGCGGTGGTGGCCCTCTTCTGGTGGACCTGAGCCGGCCGCCCGGCGACCACACCTGAGCCGGCCGGCCACCCGGCAACCACACCTGAGCCGGCCGGCCACGCGTCAACCACACCTGAGCCGGCCACGCGGCCGGCTAGCGCAGCGCCACGACGGTGGGGCCGCGCTGTTCGAGCAGCACCGGGCCCAGCGCCGCCAACGTCACCGGGCCGTGGTAGTCGCCCCGGTCGACCGGCACGGTGCGCAGCACGTGCCCATCCACCGGATTGACCTCCACCACCCCGCCGGGCACCGGAAGCACCGGCGCGCCGGCCATCAGCGTGCCTGGGCCCAGCGCGCCGGGAACCGTCCACAGAGGGTGCAGATCGCCGGAGTCCAGCGCGATGGTGCTCGAACCTGTCCACCACAGCACCGCGCCGGGGATCTCGGCGGTCGGGACAACCCCGCCCGGGGGGTCGCCGGCCAGGTCGCCGGGCGGCAGGCTGAGCGGGTAGCTGGCCGCCTCCGAGCCGTCGGCGCCGCGCACGCTGAGCCGAGGCGGGTTGGCCAGCAGCACGGCTTCACGGTCGCCGGAGAGCGCAATCAGTCGGGCGCCGGTGGCCGGCAGCACGGTGCTCATCGCCTCGTCGGGGCGATCCTCCTCGGTGCCGTCCGGAAGCAGCACGGTGAGCCGATCGCCGTCCTCCCCGGGGCAGCGCTCGAGCACACCCAGCCGCCCCTCGATCACCGCCACCGAAGCGTGCAGGCAGTCCGGGCGGGGCTGGGTACCAGGCTGGATCTCAGCGCGGAGCTGGCCGTACTGCAACGTCTTGACCAGGTCGGAGCGCCACGTCTCGAGATGGTCCGCGCCGGTCGCGGTGACCAGGTAGCCGTCGAACAGCAGCCGCGTGTCCACCGGTACGTCCGAGTTGCGCTGCGGGCCGCGCGCGCCGGTGTCGGCCTGCAACGAGCTCACCTCGCTGCAGTACTGGCCATTGCGGTACACCGCGATCGCCCGACCCCAACCGGTGCCGACGGTGCACAGTGGCAGGTTGCGCTGGTAACTCCACCGCTGCTGCCCGGTCAGCGGGTCGCGGCCGACCACCGACGAGTCATCTCCGGTAACCACCACCGGGCCGACCGCGACGGGGGTGTTGGTGGCCGCGCTGGGGGCCCGCCACACCTCGGCCAGGCTCGCCGGAACACTCGGGGGGGCCGCGGGAATCGGCGGGACCGGTCCGGTGGCGGTGTCGGAGGTGGTGTGTACGGCCGCGCTGGTGGCGACCACCAACCCGATGGCCAGGGCGATGACCACCACCAGTACGGCGGCCGCCACCAGATCACCCCGGCGGCGGCGCTCCGCCTGGAGCACGGTTCGGTCGTTCCCTTCCGCTGGATTTGCGCCCTAGGAGGCGGCGGCGTCCGGTGCGTCGGTCGCGCCCGATCCGTTGCGGCGGCGGCGGCGCCTTGGCCGGCGGCTCGCGGTCGAGCCGTTCCGGCCAGCGGTGGCCAGATCGGGCACCCCGCCTTCGGTTCCTTCGGCCTGGGCGGCGCCGGCTTCGGTCCGCTCGCCCGACTCGACGCCCTCGTCGGCCGTCTCCACGCCGGCCCGGCGCCGACGGCGCTGGCGCGGCGGGCGCGGCGCACGCGCCTCGTCGACGTCCTCCGTCGGGGCTGCCTCCGCGCTGCCCTGCCGCCCCGAGTCCCGACCCGAGTCGCGCGAGTCACGGCTGGAGCCGTTCCGGCTGGCTGAGCCGTTCCGGCTGGGGCCGGTCCGGCCGTTGCGGCGGTCCCGGCGGCCGCGCGGGCCGTCGTCCTCGACGTACTCGGCGTCCAGCCCGGCCCTGGTGCGCTGGGCCCGAGGCAGCCGTCCACCGGTTTCGGTCGGGATGCCGAGGTCGTTGAACAGATGCTCGGAGGTGGAGTAGGTCTCCACCGGCTCGTCGACGCCGAGCGCGAGGTCATCGCTGATCATTTTCCAGCGCGGGATCTCGTCCCAGTCGACCAGGGTGACGGCCACACCTTCCCGGCCGGCCCGCCCGGTGCGGCCGATCCGGTGGATGTAGGTCTTGGCGTCCTCCGGGCACTGGTAGTTCACCACGTGGGTGACCCCGATGACGTCGATACCCCGCGCCGCCACGTCGGTGGCGACCAGCACGTCGACCTTCTCCGAGCGGAACGCCCGCAGCGCCTGCTCGCGCGCGCCCTGGCCGAGGTCGCCGTGCACGGCGGCCACCGCGAAACCGCGGTCGCTCAGGTCATCGGCCACGCGCTGGGCGGTGCGCTTGGTCCGGGTGAAGACCATGGTCAGGCCTCGGTCGGACGCCTGCAGTGCCTTGGCCAGCAGCTCGACCTTGTCCAGCGCGTGCGCCCGGTAGACCAGCTGCCGGGTGCGCTCGTGGATGGCTCCGGCGTCGACCTCCTCGGCCCGGATGTGCGTGGGCTGGGTGAGGAAGGTGCGGGACAGGGTGATGATCGGGCCCGGCATGGTGGCCGAGAAGAGCATGGTCTGGCGCTGCTCAGGCAGCATCCGCAGGATGCGCTCCACGTCCGGCAGGAAGCCGAGGTCGAGCATCTCGTCGGCCTCGTCCAGCACCAGCGCGCTGATCCGGCCCAGCACCAGGTGGCGCTGCTCGGCCAGGTCCAGCAACCGGCCCGGAGTGCCGACCACGATGTCCACGCCCCTGCGCAGCTCGGCGATCTGCGGCTCGTAGGGCCGACCGCCGTAGATGGAGGTGACCCGGGCGCCGAGGTGCCGGCCGGCATCCGCGAGGTCGCGGGTCACCTGCACGCACAGCTCGCGGGTGGGCACCACAACCAGGGCCTGCGGCACGTCCCGCTCGGCGGAGTCGGTGCTGGCCGGCCGCAGCCGCTGCAGCAGCGGAACGCCGAAGCCGAGCGTCTTGCCGGTGCCCGTGCGAGCCTGGCCGATGACGTCCTCGCCGGCCAGCGCCAGGGGCAGGGTCAGTTCTTGGATCGCGAAGGTGCGCTCGATGCCCACATCGGTGAGCGCGCGCACGATCTCGGGGCGCACACCCAGCTCGGCAAAGGTGGGGGAGTCCGTCCGGACCGGCGCGCCCGCGTGTAGCGGCTGCGGATCCGGCGTGGGCCCGGCGTCTGTGTAGTTTTCTGGCGCCGTGTAGTTATCTGGCGCTGTGTAGTTGTCTGGCGTGGTCTCGGTGGTCTTGCTGTCTACGGTCAGAACAATCGCCTCTCTCCAGCGCGGAGAGGCCAGGTACGTCTCGTCGACCGCGGCCGGACCCGGCCTGGCGGGAGAGACGTCGAGGCGCTGCTCACGCGCACATGTTGTCGCGGGCCCGGACTGTCCGGTCAATAAAGAGCCAGAATTTCGGGTGTCCGCCTTCACGCGCGCCGACTTCATGGCGCTGCGTTGAACAACATCATACCAAGAGCAACCCCGACCAGTCAGCGTGACATGCCTCGCGGGATCGCTAGGCTCGAAGCATGAGCACGCCAGAGCGGCCGCGCGGGGTGCGGCGATGAGTGCCGGGACCACCATGGACGGCGGCTCGCCGGGCAAGGATGACCCGGGCCACGCGGGGGTGGTCGACCTGCTCGGCGCGTTGGCGTATGGCGAGCTGTCCGCATTCGACCGGATCGCCGAGGATGCTCGCACCGCGCCAACCCTGGCCGGCCGGGCCGACCTGGCCAGCATGGCGGCCGCCGAGATCGGGCACTTCCGGCTGCTCGAGGAACACCTGGCTGGGCTGGGTGTGCTGGCCGAGGACGCGATGCGGCCGTTTGCCGCGGCGATCGACGCGTACCACCAGGTCACCGCCCCGCACGACTGGTTGGAGTCGCTGGTCAAGGTGTACCTGGGCGACGGGCTGGCGGCCGACTTCTACCGCGAGGTGGCTGGCTGGGTACCCGAACCGACCAGCTCGCTGGTGCGCCAGGTACTCGCCGACACCGGGCACAGCGCGTTCGCCGAGCGGGAGGTGGCCGCCGCCATCGAGGGCAGCCGTCAGGTGCGCGACCGGCTGGCCCTGTGGGGGCGCCGGCTGCTCGGCGAGGCGATCAGCCAGGCTCAGCACGTGGTTGCCGAACGGGACGGGCTGGCCGAATTCTTCGTCCGCAGCTCCGGAGACCTGAGCGGGATCGCGGCGCTGTTCAAGAAGCTGCAGACTCAGCACAACCGGCGAATGGGCACCCTCGGACTGAACTGAGCCGGATTGAACTGAGCGCGGCCGGGGGTCCCGCGGCCGGCGGCGGTTGCGCCCTGGGTGAACCCGGCAAGGCCGCCGCTCCACCGCCCCTGGCGCTCGACTAGCCTGACCGGCAGTCCGGCACCGCAACATGGCGGTTTGCCCAACCAGTTCGGCCTGGAGGTTTGGCGTGGAGGTCAAGATCGGCGTCGCGGAGAGCCCGCGCGAGCTCGTGGTGTCCAGCGCGCAGACGCCGGACGAGGTCGAGGCGCTGGTGAGCTCCGCGCTGAAGAACCCCACCGGGCTGTTGAGCCTGGTGGACGACAAGGGCCGTCGCTTCGTGCTGCCGGCCGCCAGGGTGTCCTACGTCGAGATCGGCCCGGCCGACTCCCGCAAGGTCGGCTTCGCCGTCGGCAGCTGAGAACCGGCGGCCTCCGGGTACAACCGGAGGTCTGCCGCTCGTGGAAAGTCGGCGGGCTGCCGCTCGTTGAGCGTGCCGAAGGCCTGCCGCTCGTTGAGCGTGCCGGAGGCCTCCCGCTAGCCCCGCTCGTCCTCGCCGGCGACCAGGCGCAGCGGCTGACCGGGCGGATTCGGGCTGGTCGGCCCCTCGGTTGGGTGGCCGCTCGGGCCCGCCGCCCCGCCGGGTGAGTTCCCGGTCGAGCCGGCCTCGCCGGCCGTGCCCAGCACACCGGACAGCCCGCCCCAGATGAGGCTGGTCAGGTAGTCGGTCAGGGCGGCGCGGGTCAGGGTGCGCCGCTGCAGCCACCAGTCGCCGGTCGTGTACACCATGCCGGCCAGCCCGTAGGCCCACGCTTCCGCGCCGCCGGCGTCCCGTCCGCGCTCCCGCAGTGCATCCACCAGCGCGCTGGTCAGCAGCCCGACGACCATGGCCATGTTGTGCGCCACCACGTCCTGGCTGGCCTCCCGATCGCCGCCGGGGTTGTGTACCACGAAATGCCACAGCTCGGGCTCGTCCTCGGCACCGGCCAGGAACGCATCCACGATCGCGTGCACCCGTTCTATCGGGTCGCGCTCGGTGGTGAGCTCCGGCAGCAAGCGTTGCAGCAGCATCTGCGCGGCCCGCTCGCTCACCGCTTTCTGCAGGTCGGCGCGGTCGGTGAAGTGCCGGTAGAGCACCGGCTTGGTGACCCCGGCGGCGGCCGCGATCGCGGCCACGGACACTCCCGCGCCGTGCTCCCGGATCGCCTGCAGGGCGGCCTCGATCAGCTCTGTGCGCCGTTGCGCCCGGTGCGCGACCCAGCGCGCGGCACGCCCGGTGGGTGGGGCCTTGACACCGTTATCTTTCACGTTACCCTTGGTAACAGTTACCGGCGGTAACGTCAAGCCCGATGCACGCCCGACCTGTCGCACGTCAGCTGTTTGCACGTCAGAGAGGAGCACGGCATGAGCGCCAAGACGCTGAGCACCACCATCCCGGCTGCCAAGACCCCGGTCGCGAAGACAACCGACCGCGAGGCCGTCGCCCAGCGACTGTTGCGCAGCTCGCTGGAGCACTCGTACGAGCCGAACCTGGACATCGACTGGGACGCCCCGCTGGTGGACGGCGCCTACGGGATGTCCGCCCACCGCGTCTCGTTGTACGGCACCGAGTTGTGGGACCAGCTCACCGAGGAGCAGCGGATCACGCTGTCCATTCACGAGGTGTGCAGCGTCGCCAGGGTGGGTCTCTGGTTCGAGATCATCCTGATGCAGATGCTGCTGCGCTACGCCTACGACCGGGACCCGCGCACGCAGCACATCCAGTACGCGCTGACCGAGATCGCCGACGAGTGCCGGCACTCGGTGATGTTCGCCAAGATGACCGAGCGCTACGGCGTGCCGGACTACAAGCCGCGCTGGCTCACCCAACACCTGGGCCGGTTCTGCAAGACCGTGGTCACCGGACCGGCCATGTTCGCCGGCACGCTGGTCGCCGAGGAGATCACCGACCAGCTGCAGCGCGAGGCCATGAAGGACAACACGCTGCAGCCGTTGACCCGGATGGTCAGCAAGATCCACGTCACCGAAGAGGCCCGGCACGTCCGGTACGCCCGCGAGGAGCTGGCCCGGATCGCACATAAGGGCAACCTGGTGCAGCGCACCGTGGGCCGGTGGATGACCGCGCTGATGGCGCACCGGATCGCCACCAACCTGATTCACCCGGACGTCTACCGCAGCGTCGGGCTGGATCCCAAGCAGGCTCGCAAGGTCGCCAGGAACAACCCGCACTACCAGGCGTCGCTGCGGTGGACGGCCCGCAAGCTGGTGCCGTTCCTGCGTGAGCAGGGCATGATCGGTGGCCCGAGCGAGGTCCTCTGGCGGAAGGCATACCTGGTCTGATGGGCACGCGGAGCATCCGGACCTCGGCCGGCCTCGGCCTACACGTCGAGGTCGACGGCCCGTCGGACGCGCCGGTGACGGTGATCCTGGCGCACGGCTGGACGCTGGACATGCGCAGCTGGGCCCCGGTCGCCTGGCGGCTGGCCGCCGGGTCGGGCCCAGCCGGGCAGCCGCCGGTGCGGGTGATCCGCTACGACCATCGCGGCCACGGGCGCAGCGAGCTGCCGGCCCGCGCGGAGATGACCATCGAGGGGTTGGCCGACGACCTGGCCGACCTGATCGGCGAGCTCGCGCCAAGCGGGCCGCTGGTGCTGGGCGGGCACTCCATGGGCGGTATGGCGATCATGGCGCTGGTCGAGCGGCGCCCGGAGCTGGTCGCGTCCCGGGTGGCCGGGGTGGCGCTGGTGTCCACCGCTGCCGGTGGCCTGGCCGACACCACGCTGGGCCTCTCGGTGCGCCTGCTCGGGATAGTGCGCAAGGGCGAGATCAAGCTCGCGGACGCCGCCTGGGTGGACCGCCGCGCGGTGCTCACCCGGCGCCCGACGTTGATCGCTCCGGGGCTGCGCGCCCTGGTGGTCGGCCGGGGCGCGGATCGCGGCGCGCTGCGGATCACCTCGCGGTGCATCGCGGACTGCCGGCCGGCCACGATGGTCGGCTTCCGGCCGACGTTGAACGCGCACGAGCGGGATGCCGCGCTGGCCGCGTTCGAGCAGATCCCTACCGAGGTCATGGTGGGCACCCGGGACAAGTTGACGCCGGTCTACCAGTCCCGGCGGATCGTGACCACCGCCAACCGCGCCCGGCTGACCCTCTACCCGGGTGCGGGGCACATGCTGCCGCTGGAGCGGGTCGACGGGGTGACCGCCCGGTTGGCCGAGCTCGCCGCGCGGGCCACAGCCACGGCTCCGGCGGCTGTCCCGGCCACGGCTCCCGCGGCGACTCCGGCGGCGACTCCGGTGGTGGCTCAGGCCGGAGAGCTCAGTCGTGCACCATCGGGAAGTGCGCCAGCCCCCGCCACGCCAGCCGGGACATGAGCTCGACCGCTTCCTCCTTGGGCACCGCCTGACCGGTGTCCAACCAGTACTGCGCGGTGACCTGGCTCAGCCCGACCAACCCCACGGCGAGCAGCCGCGCCCGGTCCCGGTCCAGCCCGGCGTCCGCCGTGACCGCCTCGGCCACCGCGTCGATGCACTCGCGCAGCGCCCGGTCCAGCACGGCCGCCGCCTCCGGCTCGCTGCGCAGGTCCGACTCGAACACCAGGCGGAACGATTGGCCCTCTGTCGCGACGAACTCGAAGTAGGCCGATACCGCGCCCCTGGTGCGCTGCTCGTTGTCGTTGGTGCTGCCCAGCACGCTGCGCAGCCGGCCGATGAGCTCGTCGGCGTAGGTGGTCAACAGCGCCCGGTACAGCTCGAGCTTGCTGGGGAAGTGCTGGTAGAGCACCGGCTTGCTGACCCCGGCGCGGTCGGCGATGTCGTCCATCGCCGCCGCGTGGTAGCCCTGGGCGGCGAACACGTCTCGCGCGGCGCCGAGTAGCTGGGCCCGCCGGGCATCCCGGGACAGGCGTATCCCGCGCTGCGCGGATACGGCTGGAGGACGCGCAATCTCGGTCACCGTGCCTACCCTACCGGCGAGTTACCCCGACGCCGGATGACCCAACGCGGGGTGACCTGTGGGTGGCGGGGAGTTTACCGGGCAGTGGCCATGGCGCGGCGGATCCGTTTGGGAATCGGGGGTGACATCCCGCATCCTGGAGTCATGGTTCTTCCCTCCCTGCGCAGCGGTGCCGTGCGGACGATGCCCGCCCGCTTGGCTCCCGGTGCCGTTCCGCTGGCCGACGAAGGCGAACTGCCGCCGCTGGACACCCGGCAGCGCCCGTGGCCTGGTCGGGAGATCACTTCCGGCGGGGTCACCATGCATGTGCGGGAGACGCCGGCGGGGACGGGCGAGATCCCGGCGGTGTACCTGCACGGGCTGTCCGGGTCGGCCACCAACTGGACCGACCTGGCCACCCAGCTGGCCCCGCACGCCCCCGGCCTGGCGCTGGACCTGCCCGGGTTCGGGTTGTCCCGGCCGCTGGCCTCGGGGCTCTACAGCCCGGCCGCGCAGGCCGACGCGGTGCTCTGCTTCCTGGCCGGGCAGGGTCGCCCGGTGCACCTGCTGGGCAACTCGCTGGGCGGCGCGATCGCGCTGGTGGTGGCCGCCCGCCGGCCCGAGCTGGTGCGCAGCCTGACCCTGCTGGCCCCGGCTATGCCGGACCGCCGCCCGGATCCACGGCGGATCTCCGACCCTCGGATCGTGCTCGCCGCGATCCCCTGGCTGCGGGCACGGCTCGGCGCCCGGCTGGCCGAGATCACCCCGAGGGAGCGGGTCGAGCAGATGATCAAACTCTGCTTCGGGGATCCGTCGGCCGTGCACGAGCACCGGATTCTGGAGGCGATGGAGGACGTCACCCGGCGCGCCGCCCAGCCCTGGGCACAGGACGCGCTGCGGCTCGCCGCCCTGGGCATGCTGCGCGGCTGGTTCTCCGGGCCGCAACTGTGGTCGGTGGCCGCTCGGGTGACCGCGCCGACGCTGGTGATCTGGGGCGGTAGGGATCGGCTGGTCTCACCCCGGCTGGCCCGGCGGACCACCGCCACCCTGCCGCACGGGCGGCTGCTCGCGCTGCCCGAGGTGGGGCATGTGCCGCAGATCGAGCAGCCGGTGAGGGTGGCTCGGGCGGTGCTCGGAATGTGGCGGGCCATCGAAGCCGGCGAGTGGTGAGCCGGTGGGAAGATAGCCGGTGAGCCGGGCGTTGCAGTAGTGCACGCCGACGCAGATCTGAAGGAGCGATCGAATATGGCGCTACCGCCGCTCGTGGAGCCGGCCGCCGAGCTGACCAAGGAGGAGGTCGAGCGGTACAGCCGCCACTTGATCATCCCCGACGTCGGGATGGCCGGTCAGAAACGGTTGAAGAACGCCAAGGTACTGGTCGTCGGGGCCGGCGGGCTGGGCTCACCGGCGCTGCTCTACCTGGCCGCCGCCGGTGTCGGGACGCTCGGCATCGTGGAGTTCGACGAGGTCGACACCTCGAACCTGCAGCGCCAGATCATCCACGGCCAGTCCGACGTGGGCCGCCCCAAGGCCGAGTCGGCGCGGGACTCCATCAAGGAGGTCAACCCGCTGGTCGAGGTCCGGCTGCACCCGGTGCACCTGGACTCCTCGAACGTGCTGGACATCTTCCGTGACTACGACCTGATCCTGGACGGCACCGACAACTTTGCCACCAGGTACCTGGTGAACGACGCCGCCGTGCTGCTCGGCAAGCCGTACGTGTGGGGCTCGATCTTCCGGTTCGAGGGCCAGGCCTCGGTGTTCTGGGAGGATGCGCCGAACGGGCTTGGCCTGAACTACCGCGACCTCTACCCGGAGCCGCCGCCCCCCGGCATGGTGCCGTCCTGCGCCGAGGGCGGAGTCCTCGGCGTGCTGTGCGCGTCCATCGGCTCGATCATGGTGAACGAGGCCATCAAGCTGATCACCGGCATCGGCGAGCCGCTGCTGGGCCGGCTGATGGTGTACGACGCACTGGAGATGAGCTACCGCACCATCAAGGTGCGCAAGGACCCGAGCACGCCGAAGATCACCGAGCTGATCGACTACGAGGCGTTCTGCGGGGTGGTCTCGGAGGACGCGCAGGACGCGGCCGCCGGGCACACGATCACCGCGCGCGAGCTCAAGGACATGATCGACTCCGGCAAGGACTTCGCGCTGATCGACGTCCGGGAGCAGAACGAGTACGAGATCGTCAACATCCCGGGCGCGGTGCTGATCCCGAAGGACCGCATCCTCTCCGGCGAGGCGCTCTCGGAGATCCCACAGGACAAGCCAGTGGTGTTGCACTGCAAATCCGGCGCTCGCTCGGCCGAGGCGCTGGCCGCGCTGCACAAGGCCGGGTTCTCCGGAGCGGTGCACGTCGGCGGGGGCGTACTGGCCTGGGTCAACCAGGTCGACCCGTCGCTGCCAACCTACTGAGCCACGCGGGCGGCGCCGTTCGGGTGGAGTACCCGGACGGCGCCGGACGAGGTGTCTCTAGCGGGCCAGCTCGGCGGCCAGTGCCGGGGTGGTCACCACACCGTTCTCGCGGAACCGCAGTTCGGCGTAGGTCACCACGGTGACCCCCACGCCCGCGATGCCCAGCGGGATGAGCAGGATGGCCTGCACGATGCCCGTGGTCGTGGACAGCGGACCCCCGCCGATGGCCGAGGCGATGAAGCTGGCGATGAAGTAGTAGACCAGGACGACCAGGAAGTAGAAGACGAGCCGCCCGGCAGTGGGCCAGAACCTGGGATTTACCAGCGCGAAGCACCGCCCGATCCCAGTTCGCTCCACGGCGACCACCCCGATCAGCGCGGCGCCGAAGACGATCGACAGGTAGATCCCCGGGATGATGAGCAGCACGAACCCGATGCTGGTCAGGATCCAGGCGAGGAGCCCCCAGCCGATCATCGCGGGCATCCGGCTTGCCCCGAAACGCAGCGCTTCGCCCAAGGGCGCGGGCTGGCCTTCGGCATCCCGGATGACCACGAACACCGACGCCGGGGCGAGGAACGCAACAACGAGGCAGAGCACCCCCCAGCCGATCAGAGCGATTACCCCGGCCGTGACCACCGCCGCCACCAGATCCGGCGGCGCCCCGGCGTTCGGATCGAAGCCGGGCCCCAGCGCGCCGCTCAAGGCCGTCATGTTTCGGCTGAAGCTGGCGGCCAGCGCGGAATAGATCGCGCTCAACACTGCCAGGACCGCTTGGAAGATCAGAAGTGTCCGCCAACTGCGCCGAACCACGCCGAGCACCCGCTCGAACCAGCCCCCGAAGCCGGCCGGCACCAACGGGTCGTTCTCCGGCGGCTCGACGCCGGCGTCTTGGTAGCCGGGGTAACCAGCCGGATAGTTCGGGTATTCGGCACCGCCGGCCGGGCCTTGGGGCGGCGGGTAGCTTCCGGATGGGTATCCCTCCGGCGGGTATCCCTGAGCGGAGTAGCCCTGCTGGGGATAGCTCTGTGGCGGCGGGTATCCCTGCGCCGGATAGCCCTCTGGCGGCGGATACCCCTGTGCGGGGTAGCCCTGTGGCGCCGGATACACGTGTGGTTGGCCCCGCGGTGGCAGCTGGGTCTCGTGGGGCGACTGCGCCTCGGGCGGCGGCTGGTCCGCGGAGGGCTGGCCCTCGGAGGGCTGGCCCTCGGGGGGCTGGCCCTCGGAGGGCTGGTCCTCCCGGCGCTGGTCCTCCCGGCGCTGGTCCGCGGAGGGCTGGTCCTCCCGGCGCTGGTCAGGGTGATCCGGCTCCGAGCCAGCAGGCGGCGGCGTCGACATGGGCTGGAAGGTAGCGGTAAGGCCGATGTTGTGGTGGGCCGTTTCCCCAGGTAAGGGGGCCTCGATCGGGTGGTCCGGGCATTGCCCCAGGTCGGCGTAGGTCCCGGATGCCCCGCGCTAGCGGTTCAGCTCGTGGGCGAGTGTCTCGGTGCTGACCCCGGGCTGCTCGTGGGCGCGCAGCTCGGCATAGGTCACCACCAACACCGCGATCGCCGCGATGCCGAGTGGCAGGCTGAGCACCAGGTTCGCCGCGAGGCCCAGCATCGGGCCGAGGAACAGATTGTCGCCGGGTACCCCGATACCGATGGTGAGCGGCGTGACGATCATGCTGACGATAATCGCGTAGGCCGCGAAGATCACCATCGTGAGCAGCAGCCGCCCGGTGGTTGGCCAGAACCGAGGGTTCACCAAGGCGAAGCAGCGGCCGATGCCGCGCCGTTCCACCAGAACCACGCCGAGCAGCGAAGCGCCGAAGACGATCATCAGATAGATCCCCGGGATGAACAGCAGTACGAAGCCGGCCGCCACGAGCAGGTAGGCGAGCACCCCCCAGCCGAACAGCGGCAGCGCCCGCGCGGCGGCGAACCGCAGCGCGGCACCCAGGGACGCGGGTTGACCGGCGGCTTCCCAGACGGCTACGTGCCACGACGCGCCCTGGACGAACAGGTTCAACACCACCAACGCCAGGGTGGCGATGACCGTGTACGGGGTGATCACGGAAAGCCAGAGCGAGGTCATCATGCCGCTGACCGCGTCGGCGTCGGGGGCCTGGCTCAGCGCGCCGAGCTCGGCCGCCGAGGTGGCCACCGCGCTCATCATGCTCTGCACCAGCACGAACACCAGCGCCGCATTGGCCACCGCGGCCACGCTCTGGAGCAGCAGTAACCGGGCGAAACTTCGGCGGATCACCCCGAACACCCGGGCGAACCAGCCACCGATATCGGCTGGCACCAGCGGGTCTTGGACGAGCTGCCCGGCGGACGCCTGGTCCGGGTAGGCCCCGTACTGCTCTGGGTAGCCCTGAGCTGGGTAGCCCTGAGCTGGGTAGCCCTGAGCCGGGTAGCCGCCCGGCGAGGGGTAGCCCTGCTGCCCGTAGTCGCCCGGCGAGGGGTAGCCCTGCTGCCCGTAGCCGCCTTGCCGCGGGTAGTCCTGCCCTGAGTAGTCGCCCGGCTGTGGGCCCTGCTGCGGGTAGCCCTGGTGCGGGTAGGCCCCCTGCCGCGGGTAGCCGCCCTGCGAGGTGTTGCCGCCCTGTTGTGGGTTGCCGCCCTGCCCCCAGTAGCCCTGCGGGTAGCCCTGCTGTGAGTAGCCCTGCTGTGAGTAGCCCGGCTGTGAGTAGCCCTGTTCGTGGCCACCCGGACGCGGATAGCCGTGGGAGGGATAGTCCGGTGGCGAGTAGCCCCTCGGGTCCGGCTCGCCCGGCGCTGGCTGCTCTGGCGGTGGGCCAGGGGGCGGCGGGGTCGACATGGCTGGACGGTAACGGCGAACGCGCTTTTACCAGGACACATTTAGTTGTGCCCTCGCTGGGTGTGGTGATCTTTGCGGGTGCTCGGGCGCACCCTCGGCCAGGCGGCGTGGCGGAGCCGGGGACGCTGGTGATCCGGCGGTACCGTGCCGGACTGTGAGTACCGCGACGGATCGTGCCGGTGGCCCGCCGCTGGACGCGGTGCCCAATCCGAGAGCGGCCGGGGTGGACCTACCTCAGCATGTGCGGACCGCGTTCGGCGTACGGGACGCCCCGGCGGTTCCGGTTCTGGTGGCCGGTATCCCGAGCTGGCGCTGTCAGGACATCCTCATCCGCCCGGTGACCGACAACGCGCAGGCCGCCTGGTCCGCGCGGGTACTGGACACGCTGGTGGTGGACGGGTTGCGGGTGGCCCGGCCATTGCGGTGCTCGGACGGCCGCTGGGTGGTGGCCGGCTACTCGGCATGTGAGTACGTCGCGGGGAGTCCGGAACCCCGCTACGACGAGCTGGTCACCGCCTCGCTACGGCTGCACGCCGCGACCGCTTCGGTCCGCCGGCCTCGGCTGCTGGACGACCGGGACGGGCTGACCGCGCGGGCGGACGCGGCGGCCTGGGGTGATCGGGTGGTCGCGCTGGAGCCCTCCACCGGGGGGCTGCTGTTCGACGACCTGGCCCGATACCGGCGGCAGGTCCGGCTGCCCGCGCAGGTGGTGCACGCCGACCTGTTCGGCACGGTGCTTTTCGACGGCGACGCGCCGCCGGCCATCCTCGACCTGGTGCCGTTCTGGCGTCCGGTGGAGTGGGCCGCCGCGGTGATCGTGGTGGACGCGCTTGCCTGGGGCGGCGGCGACCCCGCGCTGCTGCGCACCTGGTCGCACCTGGACGGCTGGCCGCAGGTGCTGTTGCGCGCGCTGCTGTTCCGGGTGGCGCTGCACGCCCAGCACCCGGCGTCCTCGGCTGAGTCATTGCGCGGCTTGGAATGGGCAGCCGACCTGATCGTGCCCCGGCTCTAGCGGGTTGGTGGTGGGGGTAGCCCCACCGGTGGGTCGGCGGCGGGCCGGATGGGAAAGCGGTGGCGGCCTGCTTAGCGTCGGGCACCATGAACCTCATGTCCGCACCGGCGGTGTTCGAGACCTCGCCGAACCCGGCACGGCCGAGCCGTCCGTTGCTGGCGGTGCTGGCCGCGGATACCGCGTACGTGCTGACCGGCTGGATCATCGCGGTGGCCAGCTTCTCGGTGCTGATCACGCTGTTCGCCGTCGGGCTCGGCACGCTGGTCATCGTGGTCGGGTTCCCGTTGCTCGTGCTCACGCTGTTCATCGCGCAGGGGTTCGCGGTGCTCGAGCGGGCCCGTATCCGGGTGCTGACCGGCGTGGACGTGCCGGCGCCGGTCTACCGGCCGACACCGAACCGTTCGCGGGTGCGCAGGCTGCTCAGCCCACTGGCCGACGGTCGGCGCTGGTTGGACCTGCTCTACGGGGTGCTCGCGCTGATCCCCAGCCTGCTGGTGTTTCCGATCGGGTTGGCCTGGTGGAGCGTCGCGTTAGCCGGGGTGCTCTACCCGCTCTACGACTGGACGTTGCCGCGTGGCCCGGATGGCACCAGCCTGGCCGAGTTGATCGGGCTGGGTGACTCCACGCTGGTCCGGGTCGGGCTGAACTTCGGCATCGGGCTGGGCGCGGCGCTGACCCTGCCGGTGGTACTGCGCGGGCTGGCCATGGTGCTGTCCTCGTTCAGCCGCGCAGTGCTCACCCGCCAGCGCGCCTCGGTGCTGGCCGATCGAGTCTCCGTGCTCACCGAGAGCCGGGCCGCCGCCGCATCCGCCGAGGCCAGCGCGCTGCGCCGGCTGGAGCGGGATCTGCACGACGGGCCGCAGCAGCGACTGGTCCGGCTGGCCATGGACCTCAGCACGGCGCAGCGGCGGCTGCGCACCGACCCGGCGGCGGCCGACCCGCTGATCAGTGGGGCGATCGAGCAGACCAGGGAGGCCCTGGAGGAGCTGCGTGCGCTGTCCCGGGGGATCGCCCCGCCGGTGCTGGCCGACCGGGGTCTGGCCGCCGCGCTGGCCGCGCTGGCCGGCCGCTGCCCGGTGCCGGTCCACCTGGATACCGATCAGCTGGACATGGCGCGGCTGAGCCCGGCGGTGGAGAACGCCGCCTATTTCGTGGTGGCCGAGGCGCTGACCAACCTGGCCAAGCACAGCGGAGCCAGCTCCGGTTCCGTGCGGGTGGTCCGCGACGAGCGGATGCTGCGGGTGACCGTCACCGACAACGGCTGGGGCGGTGCGCACCCGGCGAAGGGGCACGGGCTGGCCGGGCTGAGCGACCGGGTCAGGGCGCTGGACGGCCAGCTGGTGGTGGACAGCCCCGCTGGCGGCCCGACCGTGCTGGCCGCCGAACTGCCGGCGCGCCCGGTGCACCCGGCGAACGGAAACTGAGCCGGCATGCGGGTTGTGCTGGCCGAGGATTCGGTGCTGCTGCGTGAGGGTTTGATCCGGCTGCTGGAGGAGGCCGACTGCCGGGTCGTCGCGGCGGTCGGCGACGGCCCCAGCCTGGTGGCCGCCGTCGCCGAGCACCGGCCGGACATCGCGGTGGTGGACATCCGGATGCCGCCCACGCACACCGACGAGGGGTTGCGCGCGGCGGTGGAGATCCGCCGCGTCGATCCGACGGCCAAGATCCTGGTGCTCTCCCAGTACGTCGAGCTGGCCTACGCCGGTGACCTGTTCGCCGACCGGGCGGGCGGGGCGGGTTACCTGCTCAAGGACCGGGTGGTGGACGTGGACGAGCTCACCGACGCGCTGCGCCGGGTGGCCGCCGGGGGCACCGTACTGGACCCGCAGGTGGTGGCCCAGCTGTTCGCCGCCCGCCGGGACCCGCTGGACTCGCTCACCCCGAGGGAGCGGGAGGTGCTCGGGCTGATGGCGGAGGGCCGCACCAATACCGCGATCTGCCGGCGCCTGGTGGTCAGCGAGGGCGCGGTGGAGAAACACATCGGGAATATCTTCGGCAAACTGGGCCTCGCGCCCTCCGATAGCGATCATCGGCGGGTGATGGCGGTGCTCACCTACCTGCGGTTGTGAGAATGAGTACCACGTTGCACAGGTGTCACGTGCGGCCATGTTGAGGTAACCGGCGGTTCCTACGGTCGGGCCCAATGTTTCGCGATCCCGCGATCTTGGAGGCCTGCCATGACGACTGACACGGTGAGTAGTCCGCCGCCCCGGCGTGGCGGCCGGTGGATCGAGCACTGGGCACCGGAGGACCCGCGCTTCTGGGCGAACATCGGCCGCAAGGTGGCCACCCGCAACCTCTGGTTCTCCATTTTCGTCGAGCACGTCGGCTTCTCGGTCTGGACGCTCTGGTCGGTGTTTGTGCTGTTCATGGGGCCCGAGTACCACATCGACACCGCCGGCAAGTTCTTCCTGGTGTCCACGCCGACGCTGGTCGGGTCGATCCTGCGGGTGCCGTACACCTTCGGGGTGGCCAGATTCGGCGGCCGCAACTTCACCGTGATCAGCGGGCTGCTGCTGCTGATCCCGACGACCGCGGCCGCGTTCGTACTGCACCCCGGCACGTCGTACACCACGTTCATGGTGGTGGCCGCGCTGGCCGGGTTCGGCGGGGGCAACTTCGCCTCCTCCATGACGAACATCAACACGCTGTTCCCGGAGGGCCGCAAGGGCCTGGCGCTGGGGCTCAACGCCGGCGGGGGAAACCTTGGGGTCGCGGTGGCCCAGCTGATCGGGCTGCTGATCATCGGGGTCAGCGGGGTGACCCACCCCCGGCTGCTGCTCGCCGTGTACATCCCGCTGGTGGTGATCGTGTCCATCTGCGCGGCGCTGTTCATGGACAACCTGGCCACCGTGCGCAACGACACCGGGGCGGCCAAGGAAGCGGTCACCGACCCGCAGACCGCGATCATGTCCTTCCTCTACATCGGCACCTTCGGCTCGTTCATCGGCTACAGCTTCGCGTTCGGCCTGGTGCTGCAGAACCAGTTCCACCGCACCCCGCTGCAGGCCGCCGCCGTCACGTTCATCGGCCCGCTGCTCGGCTCGCTGATCCGCCCGCTGGGTGGCTGGCTGTCCGACCGGATCGGCGGCACCCGGGTCACCTTCTGGAACTTCCTGCTGATGGGCGTGTCCACCCTGGTGTGCATCGCGGCCTCGGGCACCTCATCGCTGGCGCTTTTCACCCTCGGCTTCATCGCGCTGTTCGTGTTCTCCGGGATCGGCAACGGCTCAACGTACAAGATGATCCCGGCCATCTTCCGGGCGAAAGCGCTGGCCGACATCGACGCCGGCGCCGACTCCGAAGGGGCCATGCTGCGCGCCCGGCGTATCGGTGGCGCGGCGATCGGCATCATCTCCGCGGTCGGCGCGCTGGGCGGCCTGTTGATCAACCTGGCGTTCCGGCAGTCGTTCGCGGTGGCGAAGAGCGGGGTGCCGGCGTTCTACGGTTTCCTCGGCTTCTACGTGGTGTGCGCGGCGGTGACCTACGCCGTCTACCTGCGCAAGGCCAAGGCAGCCGAAGGTGCGCCGGCCGGGGCACCCGCCGCCTACGCCGGCGTCTAGGGGCGGCTACGTCGTGTCGCCGCTGTCCACCGAGCGCAGGATGTGTGGGGCGAAGGCCTCCGAGCGGGTGTGTGCCATGCTCATCCGGAGCAGCTCGTAGGGGTGGTTGCGCCGTTCGTGCCGGAGCCGTTCGATGATCTTCCAGCGGAACATCTCCAGTTGTCCCCGGATCGGCACGTTCTCCCACCGGGTGTTGAACCGGGGCAGGATCAGGTTCTGCGCCGAGCCGGGGTAGTACCGGCCCCCGTGGATGGAGTACACCCGGTGGGTGCGCAGCAGGCTGCCGGCCAACTCGCTGACATCCCCCGGGGTGCGCAGGTTACGGCCGCTGAAGCTGCGCTGGGGCTCGTCGGGTTGGGTGTCGTGTTGGCAGAAGTCGCGAACCGACCTCGAGCTCCCCGCCGAGTTCGAGGTCAGTTTGGGGTTGCCGGCCGCCAGGATCCAGTCCAGCACCTCGGCGGATGCGACCCGAATCTCGATCGCGTACTCGCCCCGGTTCGGCGCCCAGGACATCACCGGGTCGTCCTCCTCGGACCACATCTGGATGTGCTGGCTGAACAGGGTGTTGCCGTCGTCGAGCCGGTGCTGCCGCCACACCGCGGCCCGTTCGGCCAGCGCGGCCAGGCTGGGGCGGGAGCTTCCGGGCAGCGCGGCGATGCCCTGGGTCACCTCGTCCAGCACACTGAAGTCCGGGATCACCAGCATGATGTCCACGCTGGACCCGGGCAGATCCCCGCTGCTGCCCCGCACGTTGAAGTAGCGGGAGAAGTTGACCGAGCCGCCGAGCACACACGAGGTGGGCACACCTTCCAGCACCGCGCGCAGGTGGTTCAGGTCGCGGAACCGGCGGGCTGTCTCGACCAGCGTCTCGAACGGGCGTGGGCGGCGGCGTGACCGGGTCCCCGAGGCGTACTGCACGAACCGCTCGAACCGGCCGTCGGTGTAGAGCTGCCGGAACAGCGCCGGAGTGATCTTGTTCGTCTGCTCGGCATTGCCCAGGATGCCGAGCCCGTGCAGGATCAGCTGCTCCTCCCGACCGAAGTAGTTGGCCGACATCCGCCCCAGTGCTTCGGCGAAGAACGCCGGGATGGCGTCCGGCATGAATTCACCGTCATGGTTCTGCGCGATGTCCACGCACTGCAGATAGACGCCCTCCACCAGGTCCCAGTCGGCGTTGGCGTGGGCGGCCCGCAGCACGTCGGCCACGTGGTGCTCCCGCCCGAACTCGGGTGCCACCGGCTCGCTCGGCTGGGCGGAGCGGGAGGCGGCTTGCCCGTTCCTTAGGCGCTCGTCGAGCAGTCCGAGGATCTCGGTGGCCAACTGATCGATCAGGGCGAGCTCGTAACTCTTCCGGAATGTCTCGATGGTGACGCCCTGAGCCTGGGCGGCTGCCCGGCGCCGGTCGGCGGCCTTCCACAGCTTGTGCCCCGCCGACAGCCCGAAGCTCCGCTCGGCCGCCATCGCCTCCCGGCTTTCGCCCAGCCGGTTCACCGCCTGGCGAAGCAGCGCGGTCACGACGTTGTCGACCGGCGTGCCGGTGGCTCCGTGCCCGAGTTGTTCGGCCGCGGCCAGCAACCGGGGGATGTCCAGGGTGCGCGCACGAGGGATCCCATGCAGGCGCAGCAGCCGCAGGTCGGCGCACAGGTCGGCGTGCGGGTCCACAACGTCGGCCTGCATGCCCCGATGTTGCCCAACCGGTGACCAGCATTCAACCGCTGGCCACCTTCCTTCGCCCCGAACACCGACAGCGACCCCTGGTGCACTCAACGTGTGGAGATGACACGGAGCGTGAGGGGAGGTCGGAAATGATGGAACTCGGTTACCTACTGGTGGTCGCCGGAGCGATCTTCCTGGCCGGCTTTGCGGCTGGGTCACGGTTCGAGGAGCTGAACCTGCGGGTCCGGGAGCGGCAGCTGGCCCGGGGCCGTCGGGAACTGCGACAGACTGCCCAAGCGATCCACACCTACCAGGAGTTGGACCGGTCGCTGCTGCTCGCGGAGACCCGGTTGCGCCGGGACGCGGTGCCGGACGGGGACCTGTTGGCGGTGGTGGACGGGTGGGATGACCCGTCAGAGCCACCACGCAAGTCGGCGGCCTGAACCAACCCCCGGTACCGGAGCAACCAGCTCCGGTACCGGGTGGCGGGTCATCGGGGCCCGGCCGGCGAGAGCTCTGTCGATGACCAGGGTCGCTCGGCGGCCGGGTCGGCCGCCAGGCTGAGCCGATACCAGCCCATGGCCACCCGGTATTCCCCGGACAGGTCGAACTCCACCGGGAGGCCGCTGCGGACCGCGGCCAACCGGCCGGTCGCCAGGTAGTGGTCCGCGATCCGGTCGACCGTGTAGTCGAACGCCGACAGCAGCTCGACGTACCGCCGGTCGATGAGCATGGGTTGGGCCAGCGCGAGCGGTAGCCCGAGGCCACTCCGCTTCGATGGGCCGAACGCCGGGTAGCCGCGGCCCTCGCCGTCCACCAGCACTCGGTACCGGGGATTGCCCGGGTTGGTCGGGAACGCGGAGAACACCACGTTGTCCTCGGTTTTTCGGGCAAGCATTGCCTGGTAGTGGCGCGGGTGGCTGATCCCGTGCCCGGCCTCGAACAGCACGGTGTCCTCGAGCAGGCCGGTCAGCTGCGCGGGCAGCCCATGCAGCCCGAGGCCGGCGTCCTGGACGTAGACGACGGAATCGAACTCGAAATGCGCACAGCGCAGCACAGCCTCGGCCTTGCGCAGGTGAACGGGCTCGTTACCGGCCAGCAGCAGGCGACGGACGCCGGCGGCATGCAGCGACTTGAGGCACCAGTAGAGCAGCGGACGCCGTCCGCTGACCATGAAGGACTTGCTCGCACCGACCCTGATGTCCTCGGCGCGCAACCGGGTCGCGCGACCTCCGATGGCGACCAGCGCCTGTGGCGCGATCACCGCGCGGGACATACCTGCTCAACGAGGCAGTCGACGGGATGTGACGACCCGGCGGTGCCCGGTGATGCACAGGACGGCGGTACACAGGACGGCGGTACACAGGACGGCGGTACACATGACGGCGATGCCGACGGTGAGGGCCATTCCGCTCAGCCGCAATGGCCCGGCAACACGTCGGTAACCGGGCGTAGGAAGCATGCCCGGCATGAGCCCAGCGGGATCCGCCGCGACGCACTGCCCGTATTGCGCGCTGCAGTGCGGCATGACCGTCACGGCGGCTCCCGCCGGGGCTGGCCGGGCCTCCCGGCCCGAGGTGGAACCCCGCGAGTTCCCCACCAACCGCGGCGGGCTGTGCCAGAAGGGCTGGACCTCGGCCGAGTTGCTGAGCCACCCCGAGCGGCTGACCACCCCGCTGCTGCACGGCTCGCCGGTGGACTGGGACACCGCGCTGGGCTACCTGGCCGACCGGCTCACCGCGCTGCGCGCCGCGCACGGGGCCGACTCGGTCGGGGTGTTCGGCGGCGGCGGGTTGACCAACGAGAAGGCCTACCTGCTCGGCAAGTTCGCCCGGGTCGCGCTAGGCACCTCGCAGGTGGACTACAACGGCCGGTTCTGCATGTCCTCCGCCGCGGCCGCCGGCAGCCGCGCGTTCGGGCTGGACCGGGGCCTGCCCTTCCCGGTCACCGACCTGGACGCCGCCGAGGTCGTGGTGCTGGCCGGGGCGAACGTGGCGGAAACCATGCCGCCGTTCCTGTCCCACCTGCGCGGCGCCCGACAAGTGGTGATCGACCCTCGGTACAGCGCGACCGCGCGGGCCGCCGTCGAGGCCGGCGGGCTGCACCTGCGCCCCGCGCCGGGCACCGACCTGGCGCTGGCGCTGGGCATGCTGCACGTGGCCGTCGCCGAGGGACACCTGGACGCGGCGTACCTGGCGGCCCGGACCACCGGCTTCGACGCGGCATGGCGACTGGCCGCCGGTTGGTGGCCGGAGCGCGCCGAGCGGGTCACCGGGGTGTCCGCCGCCGACCAGCGCGAGGTGGTCCGGCTGCTGGCCGGGGCGAAGCGCCGATACCTACTCACCGCGCGGGGCGTGGAGCAGCACGCGCACGGGGTGGACACCGTCTCGGCGTGGATCAACCTCACCCTCGCGCTCGGCATGCCCGGCACACCCGGCTCCGGGTTCGGCACCATCACTGGGCAGGGCAACGGCCAGGGCGGTCGGGAGCACGGACAGAAGGCCGACCAGCTTCCCGGGTACCGGCGCATCGACGACCCGGCGGCCCGGGCGCACGTGGCCGGCGTGTGGGGGGTACCCGCCGAATCGCTGCCCGGGCCGGGGCGCAGCGCGGTGGAGCTGCTGGACGCGCTGGGGCAACCGGGCGGACCCAAGGCGTTGCTGGTGTTCGGCTCCAACCCGGTGGTATCCGCTCCGGACGCGAACACCGTCCGGTCCCGGCTCGCCGCGCTCGACCTGCTGATGGTGGCCGACCTGTTCCTGTCCGAGACCGCCCAGCTGGCCGACCTGGTGTTGCCGGTGACCCAGTGGGCCGAGGAGGAAGGCACGATGACCAACCTGGAGGGCCGGGTGCTGCGCCGGCGGCGGGCGATGTCACCGCCGGACGGGGTGCGCACCGACCTTCAGGTGCTCTCCGGGCTGGCCGAGCGGCTCTCCCCGCCGCTGGGCACCGGTGCCTTTCCGGCCGGTGCTTTCCCAGACCAGCCGGAGGCCGTGTTCGAGGAGCTGCGCCGGGCGTCGGCGGGTGGGCCGGCCGACTACTCCGGCATCAGCTACGCCCGCCTCGACGCCGGCGAGGCGCTGCACTGGCCGTGTCCGGCGGCCGCCGACGGGGAGCAGCCGCATCCCGGCACCCCCCGGCTGTTCCTGGACCACTTCGCCCACCCGGATGGCCTGGCCAGGTTCATCCCGGTCGAGCACACCCCGCCGGCGGAGCGCCCGGACCCGGAATACCCGCTCTGGGCCACCACCGGGCGGGTGCTGGCGCACTACCAGTCCGGCACGCAGACCCGCCGGGTGTCCGAGTTGGCGGCCGTCGTGCCGTGCTCATTCGTCGAGGTGCACCCGGACACCGCCACGCGGGCCGGGTTGGCCGACGGGGACGCGGTGCGGGTGGTGTCCCGGCGCGGCACGGCTCGCGCGGTGGCCCGCTACACCCCGGGCATCCGCTCGGACACCGTGTTCCTGCCGTTCCACTTCGCCGAGGAGCAGGCGGCCAACCTGGTGACCAACCCGGCGCTGGACCCGATCAGCCGTATGCCCGAGTTCAAAGCCTGCGCGGTACGGCTGGAACCGGCATAGCGGGCGGACGTTCCGGCGCCGCCGCCCCTACCGCACACCCTCTTCAGGCGCCGCACAGCCGCCGCAACGGGTGTGCCGGGTACGAACTGGGTGTGCGGCTCCCACGGCGAGCCGCATCACCGCAGGCCGGGCGCGGGAATGAAAGGAGCGTAACGCGGGCGTCATACGACGCCCCGTGGACGTAACCGCGGGTTTCTAGCGTGGCCGGGTGCCCCGCCGCATTGTGATCGTCGGCCACGGGATGGTCGGCGCCCGATTCGTCGACGAGGTCCGCCGCCGTGATCCAGACGGCGAGCGGGCCAGCCTCGTCGTGTTCGGCGCCGAACCGCACGCCGCGTACAACCGGGTGCTGCTGTCCACCGTGGTGGCCGGCGGGCTGACCCCGGAGGCGGTCCGGCTGCACGAGCCGGGCTGGGCCAAGGAGCGGCGGGTGGCGCTGCACACCGGCGTCACGGTCAATGCGATCGACCGGGCCCGCCGCCGGGTGCTGCTGGATGACGGCGCTGACGAACCGTACGACGAGCTGGTGCTGGCCACCGGCAGCCGGGCCTGGATCCCGCCGACCGACGGGCTGCTCGCCGCGGACGGTACCGGTGAGCTGGCCGACGGCGTGGCGACCTTCCGGGATCTGGACGACTGCGCGCGCATCCTGGAGCTGGCTCGCCCCGGCGGTCGGGTCGCGGTGCTCGGCGGCGGGCTACTCGGGCTGGAGGCGGCTCGGGGCCTGGTCGGTCGGGGCGTGCGGGTCACCGTGCTGCACCCGGTCGGTCACCTGATGGAGCGGCAGCTGGACGCCGGCGCGGCCGGGGTGCTGGCCGCGACGCTGCGCCGGCTCGGCGTGGACGTGCGACTGAACGTGTCGGCCAAGCGGTGGACCCCGGGGATGGGGCTGGAGTGCGACGACGGCACCACGCTCTCGGTGGACGCCGTGGTGGTGTCCGCCGGGGTGCGCGCGGAGACCGGGCTGGCCGCCGACGCCGGCATCGCCACCGACCGGGGCGTGCTGGTGGACGACCGGATGGGCACCTCGGACGACCGGGTGCACGCCATCGGCGACTGCGCCCGCCATCCGGGCACCGTCTCCGGCCTGGTGCAGCCCGGGTTCGAGCAGGCCGAGGTGCTGGCCGGGCTGCTCACCGGCGCCGATCCGGCCGCGCGCTACCGGGGTACCCCCCTGGTCACCCGGCTCAAGGCGCGCGACATCGACCTGGCCGCGGTGGGCGACGCGTTGGCCGAGGACCCCGGGAACGTCGACGACGGCATCGAGGTGCTCCAGCTGTCGGACCCGTTCCGCGGCCGCTACGCCAAGATCGTGCTCAACCGGGACCGGCTGCTCGGCGCGATCATGCTGGGGGTTCCGGACGCGGCCGCCTCGGTGATCCAGCTCTTCGATTCCGGCGCCCCGGCGCCCACCGACCGGTTGGCCCTGCTGCTGGGCCGCGCGCTGCCCGGCGAGGCAAGCTCCGCCGGCGGCCCGGCCAGCGTCGTCGCGTCCCCGGCGCTGCTGCCGTCCAGCGCGCTGATCTGTCGGTGCAACACGGTCAGCAAGGGCGCCCTGGTCACCGCATGGCGGTCCGGCGCCACCGATCTCGCCGCGCTGCGCCGGGCCACCAGGGCCGGCACCGGCTGCGGCGGCTGTCAGCCGGCGGTCGACGGAATCCGCGACTGGCTGGCCGCGGCCGAGCCCGCCGAGCTGGAAGGGGGAGCTGCATGACGCCCGCTAAGACGTTAGTGGTGGTCGGCCACGGGATGGTCGGCCACCGGTTGGTGGAGGCGATGCGCGGCCGGGACACCGCCGGCACCTGGCGGATCGTGGTGTTCGGCGCGGAGACCCGCCCGGCCTACGACCGGGTGGCGCTGTCCAGCTACTTCGAGGGCGTCGGCGCCGACGAGCTGAGCCTGGTCGGGCCGGAGGTGCACGCCGACGAGCTGGTCGAGCTGCGGCTGGGCGAGCAGGTCGAGCAGGTGGACACCGAGGCCAGGGTGGTGCACACCGACCTGGGCGCGAGCGTCGGCTACGACGCGCTGGTGCTGGCCACCGGCTCGTACCCGTTCGTGCCGCCGGTGCCCGGCCACGACCTGCGGGGGTGTTTCGTCTACCGCACGCTGGACGACCTGGACGCGATCAAGGCAGCGGCCGCCGAGGCGGTCGACCGGGACGGCGCCGGCCGGCGCTCCGGGGTGGTGGTCGGCGGCGGCCTGCTCGGCCTGGAGGCGGCCCGCGCGCTGCGGTTACTCGGGTTATCCCCGCAGGTGGTGGAGATCGCGCCGCGGCTGATGCCGGTGCAGGTGGACGAGGGTGGCGGTGCGCTGCTGTGCCGGCTGGTGTCCGAGCTGGGCGTGGCGGTGCGGACCGGGGTGTCCGTGCAGCGCATCGAGCCGGGCCCGCGCGGCCGAGGGCTGGTGGCGGCGCTGTCCGACGGGGTGGAGCTGGACGCGGACATGGTGGTGTTCTCCGCCGGCATCCGCCCGGAGGACGGGCTGGCCCGGCGCCTCGGGCTGCCGGTGGGCGAGCGGGGCGGGGTGCTGGTCAACGAGCACTGCCGGACCGCGGAGGACCGGATTTACGCGATCGGCGAGTGCGCCGCGATCTCCACCGACGGCTCTACCGGTCGCGCAGGGCGCACCTACGGCTTGGTCGCCCCCGGCTACGCGATGGCCGAGGTGGTGGCCGACCGGCTGCTGGGCGGGTCGGCCACGATCACCGAGGTCGACCTGGACACCTCGACGAAGCTCAAGCTGCTCGGCGTGGACGTGGCCAGCTTCGGTGACGCGCACGCCACCACCGACGGCGCGCTGGAGGTGGTGGTCAACGATCCGGTGGCCGGCACCTATCAGAAGCTGGTGGTCTCCGACGACGCGTCCACCCTGCTCGGTGGGGTCCTGGTCGGGGATGCGTCCCGGTACGCCACGCTGCGCCCGCTGGTCGGCTCCGCGCTGCCCGCCGATCCGGTGGCGATGATCGCGCCGGGCGGGGTGGAGGTTGGCGCCGACGCGTTGCCGGACTCCGCGCAGGTCTGCTCCTGCAACGCGGTCACCAAGGGCGCGCTGCGGCAGGCCATCGCCGGCGGCGCACACGACGTCCCGGCGCTCAAGGGCTGCACCAGAGCCGGCACCAGCTGCGGGTCCTGCGTGCCGATGCTCAAAACGCTGCTGGCCAGCGAGGGCGTCGAGGTGTCCAAGGCACTGTGCGAACACTTCAGCCACAGCCGCGCCGAGCTGTTCGAGATCGTCGCCAGCGCCGGGGTGCGCACCTTCTCCGAACTGATCGAGCGGCACGGCACCGGCCGAGGCTGCGACATCTGCAAGCCGGCGGTCGCCTCCATTCTGGCCAGCCTGGGCTCCGGGCACATCCACGACGGCGAACAGGCAACCCTGCAGGACACCAACGACCACTTCCTGGCCAACCTGCAGCGCAACGGCACCTACTCGGTGGTGCCCAGGATTCCCGGCGGCGAGGTGACCCCGGAGGGGCTCATCGCGATCGGCGAGGTGGCCCGCGACTTCGGGCTCTACACCAAGATCACCGGTGGGCAGCGGATCGACATGTTCGGCGCCAGGGTGGAGCAGCTGCCGGCCATCTGGCGGCGGCTGGTGGACGCCGGGTTCGAGTCCGGGCACGCCTACGGCAAGGCGCTGCGCACGGTGAAGTCCTGCGTGGGCACCGACTGGTGCCGCTACGGCGTGCAGGACTCGGTGAGCCTGGCCGTCGCGCTGGAACTGCGCTACCGGGGGCTGCGCAGCCCGCACAAGCTCAAGTCCGGGGTGTCCGGCTGCGCCCGGGAGTGCGCGGAGGCGCGGAGCAAGGACTTCGGGGTGATCGCCACCGAGACCGGGTGGAACCTCTACGTGGGCGGCAACGGCGGCTTCAGCCCCCGGCACGCCGAGTTACTGGCGTCGGACCTGGACACCGAGACGCTGGTGCGCACCATCGACCGGTTCCTGATGTTCTACATCCGCACCGCGGATCGTCTGCAGCGCACCGCACCGTGGATCGAGGCGCTGGAGGGCGGCCTGGTTCACTTACGTCATGTGATCATGGACGACTCGCTGGGAATCTGCGCGGACCTGGACGCGGCCATGGCCAAGCACGTCTCCGGCTACTTCGACGAGTGGCGCGGCGTGCTGGAGGACCCGGCCAAGCTGGCCCGGTTCACCTCGTTCGTCAACGCGCCGGGCACTCCGGACCCGACCATCGAGTTCGTGGACCGGCGCGGCCAGCGGGTGCCGGTCGGTCACGATCGCGGCAGCCAGCCGGTGCTGATCGCCGGTCCCAGCCTGGAGGCAGCACGGTGACCTCTCAACCGACCTCTCAACCGACCACTGAGTCGGCCGCCGAACTGACGGCTGGATGGACGGTTTCGCCCCGGGAAAACACCTGGGAGACGGTATGTCGGCTGGAGCGCCTGCAGCCGGGGCGCGGGGTGGCCGCGTTGCTGGGTGCCCGGCAGGTGGCCCTGTTCCGGACGGGGGAGACCCCGGAGGGTGAGTTTTTGTACGCGATCGACAACCTCGACCCCTGCAGTGGCGCGGCGGTGCTCTCCCGCGGCATCGTGGGGGACCGCAAGGGAGAGCCGGTTGTCGCTTCGCCGGTGTACAAGCAAGCGTTCAGCCTGGTCACCGGCCGGTGCCTGGACGAGCCGGACAAAGCCGTCGCGGTTTACCGGGTGCGGGTCGAAAACGGCTGGGTTCAGGTCGAGCTGGGATGACTCGTGCTGGGATGATCATAATGACGCAGCAAGGGACGTACCCGGGATCTCCACCGTCGGAGCCGCGGACATATCGGCCGCCCGAGCCGGGCGAGGTGCCACCGCTGGCCGGGTTCACCGTCGGGGTCACCGCCGCGCGCCGCGCGGACGAGCTGGCCGCGCTGCTGGAGCGACGGGGTGCATCGGTGATACAGGCCCCCGCGCTGCGCATCCTGCCGCTGCCTGACGACGCCCAGCTGGCCGCCGCGACCCGGTCCTTGATCGACACCCCGCCGGACATGACGGTGGCCACCACCGGCATCGGCTTCCGGGGATGGGTGGAGGCCGCCGACGGCTGGGGGCTGGGCGAGGAGCTGCTGGATGCGCTGCGGGCCGGCACGTTGCTGTGCCGAGGCCCGAAGGCGCGCGGCGCGGTGCGCGCGGCCGGCCTGGTCGACGCCTGGTCACCGGCCTCCGAGTCGTCCGCCGAGGTGCTCGAACACCTGCTCACCAACGGGGTGGACGGCAAGCGGATCGCGGTCCAGCAGCACGGCGAGCCGCTGCCGGACATGGTCGAGGCGCTGCGCTGCGCCGGAGCCGAGGTGGTCGAGGTCCCGGTGTACCGCTGGGTGGCGCCGGCCGACCTGGCGCCGCTGGACCGGCTGACCGACGCGGTGCTGGCCGGCACGGTGGACGCGGTGACCTTCACCAGCGCCCCGGCGGCGGCCAGCATGCTAGCCAGGGCCGCCGAGCGCGGCATCCAGGACGGTCTGGTCCGGGCGCTGCGCGGGCCGGTGCTGGCGGTGTGCGTGGGTCCGGTGACGGCCGCGCCGCTGGAGGACAGGGACATCCCAACGGTGCAGCCCAGGCGGTCCCGGCTGGGCGCCATGGTGCGCCGGCTGGAGGCCGAGGCACCGAACCGGGCGCGCACGTTCCCGGTCGCCGGGCACTGGTTGGAGCTGCGCGGGCACGCCGCGCTGGTGGACGGCGAGCTGCGCACCGTGCCGCCGGCCGGGATGGCCCTGCTGCGCACCCTGACCCGACGGCCCGGCCGGGTGGTCACCCGCGCCGAGCTGCTGCGCGCGCTGCCCGGCGGCGGCGACGACGAACACGCGGTGGAGACCGCGATGGCTCGGCTGCGCTCCGCGCTGGGCCAGGCGCGGCTGGTGCAGACGGTGGTCAAGCGCGGTTACCGGCTGGCGCTGGATCCGGGGTCCGGGCCGGCGCCGCTGGGCGGGCACTGCCTGTCCGGGGACGGTCGGTGACGCCGCCTCACCCGGGTGCATCTCGGCGGTCGCCGGCGGGCGTGCCGCTGCTGCTGGTGGCGCACGGCACCCGGGAGGAGGCCGGCGCGGAGGTGGCCCGTCAGCTGGCCGAGGCGGTCCAGCTCAGGCTGCCCGAGGCGCCGGTGCGGCTGGCCTTCGCCGACGTCCGTCCGCCGACCGTCGGACACGTGCTGCCGGCGCTGTTCGCTCCCGAGGTGAGCCGGGTGATCAGTGCGGCGGCCGAGGTGAGCCGGGTGCCCGAGGTGAACAGGGTGCCCGAGGTGAGCGCGGCGGCAGAGGTGAACAGGGTGCCTGAGGTGACCGCGGCGGCAGAGGTGATCTTGGTGCCGGCGTTCCTGGCCGCCGGGTACCACGTGCGGCGGGATCTGCCCGCGCAGTTGGCCGCCGCCGGGGTGGCCGACCGAGTGCGGCTCACCCCGGTATTGGGCGCGGACCCCCGACTGGTGGCCGCCGCCGAGGCCCGGTTGCGCGCCGCGGGCTGGCGGCGGGGGGACGCCACGGTGCTGGCCGCGGCGGGATCCAGTGATCCGAGCGCGCGCGCCGAGGTGGCCGGGGTGGCCAGGGTGTTGGGTCGGCGACTGGGCTGCTCGGTGCGGGTTGGCTACCTGGCCGGTGGCGCGCCGTCGGTGGGCGAGTTGGTGACCCGGCTGCGGGAGGAGCGGCCGGGGGGCCGGCGGCGGGTCGCGGTGGCCAGCTGGCTGCTCGCGCCCGGGGTCTTCCAGCGCCGGCTGCTCTCGGCGGGCGCCGATGTGTCGGCCGACCCGCTGGGCGTGCGGCGCGACATAGTGGACGCCGTGCTGACCAGGTACTGGGATGCCCTGGCCGCCCGCGCGGTGGCCTGAAGTTCCCTGCGCTCACCTATCGGCGGACGCGGCGGTTCACCACGGTGACGCCCTCCGCGCGCAGCCGGGCCAGCTGCTCGTCGGCCAGGTGTGGCGCGCACGTCCCGTCGGCCCGCAGCACCCGGTGCCACGGCAGGTCCTGGCCGTCCTCGGAGAGCAGCCGGCCGACCATCCGCGCCGACGGCAACCCGGCAATCGCCGCCACCTCGCCGTAGCTGAGCACACTGCCCACCGGGATCGCCAGGATCACCTCGCGCACCCGATCCGCCGTCTCCCGGTCCACCCGGCGAGGATAGGCCGGGCGTGATTGAACGGGCTGACCGCTCGCGGCATCGTCGGGGCGGCGTGGTTCCATGCCCCGGTGACTCGTCCGCTGCTGGTTCGCCGGCCCCGCCCGGCGATCGTCGAGCCGCGCTGGGACCCTGTCGCGCGCCGGGTGCTCGAGCATCGGGACGGGTTCCTGCGGGTGCTCGGTGGCCCGGGCACGGGCAAGACCGCGGTGCTGGTGGAGTCGGTGCTGCGCCGGATCGGCGGCGGCGTCGATCCGGAGCGGTTGTTGGTGCTGGTCGGGAGCCGCCGGGCGGCCGGCGAGCTGCGCGAGCGGATCACCGCGCGGCTCACCGAGGGCACCGGGTCGCCGTTCGCCACGGTGCGCGAGCCGCTGGTGCGCACCGTGCACTCGTACGCGTTCGGGTTGCTCCGGCTGCACGCCAGCCGGGTCGGCGATCCGCCTCCCCGGCTGCTGGCCGGTCCCGAGCAGGACGCGGTGGTGCGTGAGCTGTTGGCCGGCGAGCTGGCCGGGGACGTGCCCAGCTCGGGCTGGCCGGATCGGCTGCGTCCGGCACTGGGCGTACCCGGCTTCGCCACCGAGCTGCGCGAGTTGCTGCTGCGGGCCTCCGAGCGCGGCCTCGGCCCGTACGAGCTGGCCGAGCTGGGCGCCGCCCAGGACATGCCGGAGTGGGTGGCCGCCGGCAGGTTCTTTCTCGGCTACGAGCAGGTGAACCTGCTGCGCGGCTGGGCGGGCAATTCGGCGGGCAGCGAGGCCCCCCAGGCCACCTCGCCGGCGCTGGACGCGGCGGAACTGGTCGCGGCCGCGTTGGACGTCCTGGCCGCCGACCCCGCGCTGCTGGCCGCGGAGCGGCTCCGCATTCGGCACCTGCTGGTCGACGACGCACAGGACCTGGATCCGCAGCAGATGCAGCTGGTCCAGCTGCTCGGCGAGAGCGGCGAGACGTTCCTGCTGGCCGGCGACCCGGATCAGGCGGTACTGGGCTTCCGGGGCGCGGATCCGAGCGCGCTGCGTGATGCGGACTACGGCGGCGCCCGCACCGAGGTGCTCAACGTCGATCATCGCGCGGCCCCCGCACTGCGCGCGGCCACCGGGCGGCTGGCCGAACGGCTGCCCGGTGCCGGCGCCGCTCGGCGGCGGACCAGCCCGGAACCAGCGGCGGGTTCGAGCGCGCTGGGTTCGTATGCAGCGGGTTCGAATGCGGCGGGTTCGAGCGCGGCGGAACGGGTGGACGCCCTGTCGGTGCAGGTATTCGCCTCGGCGGCCCAGGAGGCGGGTTGGGTGGCCGACCGGCTGCGCCGCGCGCACCTCACCGACGGCGTGCCGTGGTCGGAGATGGCCGTGCTGGTCCGGTCCACCACGCGTTCGCTGCCGGTGCTGCGGCGGGCGTTGCTGGCCGCGGGGGTGCCGATGGCGGTGCCGGCGGACGAACTCCCGATGTCCCGGCAGCCGGCGGTGCTGCCAATTTTGCTGTTGCTGCGCTGCGCGGCCCGCCCCGAGCAGATTGACGCGGACGCGGCGGTGGCGCTGCTCAGCTCCCCGTTGGGCGCGGCGGACCCGCTGCGGCTGCGCCGGCTGCGGCGCGGGCTGCTGCGGCTGCACGCGGCCGCCGAGCAGGACGGCTCCAGTGACGACCTGCTGGTCGACGCGCTGCGCGCCGGGGCGTACGGCGAGGTCGATCCACTGCCCACGCTGCCCGCCAGGGACACTGCCCCGCTGCGCCGGGTGGCCGAGCTGCTCGGGCTGGTCAGGGCTGCGGACCGGGAGGGGGCCAGCGCGGAGGAGGTGCTCTGGCGGCTGTGGCGGGCCACCGGGCTGGCCTCCCGATGGGCCGCCGCGAGCTCGCATCCCGGCCCGGCCGGCGCGCAGGCGGATCGGGACCTGGACGCGGTGGTCGCCCTGTTCGAGGCGGCCGCCCGCTACACCGACCGGCTGCCGGGCGGCGGCAGCATCGAAGGGTTCGCCGAGTACGTCACCGACCAGCGCATTCCGGGGGACAGCCTGGCGCCAAGGGCACCCCAGGGCGAGGCCGTCGCGGTGCTCACCGCGCACGCCGCTCGGGGCCGGGAGTGGCGGGTGGTCGCGGTGCCGGCGGTGCAGGAGGGCAGCTGGCCGGACCTGCGGCTGCGCGGCACCCTGCTGGGCGTCGAGCGGCTGGTGGACGTGCTGGACGGGATCGACAGCAGCGCCGCGCTGTCCCGTACCGCCCCGTTGCTCGCCGAGGAGCGCCGGCTGTTCTACCTGGCCTGCACCCGGGCCAGCGGGCGGCTGCTGGTGTCCGCGGTGCGCGGGGAGGACGAGCAGCCGTCCCGGTTCCTGGACGAGCTGGACCCGGCCCCGGCTTCCGCCGGGGATGAACCGGACGCGGCCCGCGCGGTGTCCCGCCCGCCCCGGGCGCTGGTGCTGGCCGAGCTGGTCGGCGAGCTGCGCCGCGCCGTGTGCGACCCGGAGAGAGCTCCGGAGCGCCGCGAACGGGCGGCGGCGCAGCTGGCCCGGCTGGCCGCCGCCGGGGTGCGCGGCGCTCACCCGGACGACTGGTACGGGTTGGCGCCGGTGTCCGCCGACGCGCCGCTGCGCGATCCGGAGAAGCCGGTCCCGGTGTCCCCCTCGGACGTCGAGAAGATCCTGAAGTGCCCGCTGAAGTGGGTGCTGGAGCGCCACGGCGGGGACGACGGCGCCATGCTGCCGTCGGTGACCGGTTCGCTGGTGCACGCGCTCGTCCAGGCCACCGCCGCCGGGGCCACCGAGGCCGAGGTGGACGCCGCGCTGCGCCGGGCCTGGTCGGCGGTCGACGCCGGGGCGCCCTGGTTCGGCCGCCGCGAGCTGGAACGGGTGCGCGGCATGCTGGCCGCGTTCCGGGGCTGGATGGAGGAGAGCCGGCACGGCGGGCTCACCGAGCTGGACGTGGAGCGCGGCCTCGAACTGGCCCTGCCCGGCGGGGAGCTCGGCCCGGACGTGCTGCTGCGCGGCCGGGTGGACCGGCTGGAAATGGACGCCGAGGGCCGCCCGGTGATCGTGGACGTGAAGACCGGCAAAACGGCGATCAGTCGGGAGGACGCCGAGGCGCACCCGCAGCTCGCGGTGTACCAGCTGGCCGCCGCGCTGGGCGCGTTCCGGGACGCGCTGGGCCCGCCGGGGGGAGCGCGGCTGTTGTTCCTGGCCGACCGGGGCGCCGACGGCCGGGCCAAGGAACGCATCCAGCCGGCGCTGACCGAGGACGACGTGCACGCCTGGCGCCGGGAGCTGCACGCGGCGGCCGGGGAGACCGGCGCGGCCGAGTTCACCGCCAGGCAGAACGGCGACTGCGAGCGCTGCGGGGTGCGCACCAGCTGCCCGGTGGCCGACGACGGCCGAGGCGTGCCGGGCGGATGACCCTCACCGACGGCAGGACCGAGTGGCTCACCCCGGCCCGGTTGGCGGATGCGCTGGGGGTGCCGCCGCCGACCGAGGAGCAGGCCGCGGTGATCGCCGCCCCCGCCGAGCCGGCGCTGGTGGTGGCCGGCGCCGGGGCGGGCAAGACGGAGACGATGGCGGCCAGGGTGGTCTGGTTGGTGGCCACCGGCGCGGTGCTGCCCGAGCAGGTGCTCGGCCTGACCTTCACCCGCAAGGCCGCCCAGCAGCTGGCCGACCGGGTGCGCTCCCGGCTGCGCCGACTGGCCGGGTCCCGGCTGCTGGACGACCTCGACCCGACCGGCGCGCGCAAGGCCGCCCTGGTCGGCGAGGCGGGGGACGTCACGGTGGCCACCTATCACGCCTACGCCGGCCGGCTGGTCGGCGAGCACGCGCTGCGGCTGCCCGCCGAACCGGGAGCGCGGCTGCTCTCCGAGACGGCGGCCTGGCAGTTGGCACACCGGGTGGTGTCCACCTGGGCCGCCGATCTGGACATCGACCGGGTGCCGGCCACGGTCACCAACTATCTGCTCGCGCTGGCCGGTGAGCTGGGCGAGCACCTGGTCGAGCCGGGGCAACTGCGCGCGCACGCCGACGAGTTCGTTGCGCTGGTGGAGAACGCGCCGAGGGCGAAGGGGCAGCGCGCCGCGCTGGCCATGGAGTTCCGCAAGATGTGCGACAGCCAGCGGCTGCGGCTGTCATTGCTGCCGCTGGTCGAGGCGTTCGCGGCTCGCAAGCGGGCCGAGCGGACGGTGGACTTCGCCGACCAGATGGCCATCGCGGCCCGGATCGCGGCCGAGCACCCCGAGGTCGGCGCGCTGGAGCGGGACCGGTACCGCGCGGTGCTGCTGGACGAGTACCAGGACACCGGGCACGCACAGCGCGTGCTGCTGCGCTCGCTGTTCCGGGTCGAGGACGGTGACCCGGTCGCGGTCACGGCGGTGGGCGACCCGTGCCAGTCGATCTACGGTTGGCGCGGCGCCAGCGCGGCCAACCTACCCCGGTTCAGCACCGACTTCCCGACCAGGGACGCGGCCGGCACACCGCGTCCGGCGCCCCGCTACGGGTTGCTCACCAGCTTCCGCAACCCGCCAGAGGTGCTCACGCTGGCGAACGCGGTATCCGCCGAGCTGCGCGCCGGGAGTGTCGAGGTGGACGAGCTGCGCGCCCGGGAGGAGGCGCCGCCGGGCGCGGTCCGGCTCGCGTTGCACCGCGACGTGACCGAGGAGGTGGCCTGGGTGGCCGACGGGTTGGCCGCGCGCTGGCACGCCGCGTTGGACGCCGATCAGCCGGTTCCCACCGCGGCGGTGCTGGTCCGCCGGCGGGCCGACATGCCCGCGCTGGCCGCCGCGCTGCGCGCCCGCAATGTGCCGGTCGAGGTGGTCGGCCTCGGTGGCCTGCTGGCTGAGCCCGAGGTGCGTGACCTGGTCAGCGCGCTGCGCCTGGTCGCCGACCCGCTGGCGGGGACCGCCGCGATGCGGCTGCTGACCGGCGCCCGCTGGCGCCTCGGCGCCGCGGACCTGGCCGCCCTGTGGCACCGGGCCAAGGAGCTCGCCCAGCCAGCCGGCCGCGTTCCGCTGAACGCTGGGTCCGGGGGGCGAGCCGGTGGCGACGGCCAGAACGTTCCGCTGAACGCTGGGTCCGGGATTCGAGCCGGTGGCGACGGCGGGAGCGTTCCGCTGAACGCTGGGCCCGGGGGGCGAGCCGGTGGCCACGGCCAGAACGTTCCGCTGAACGCTGGGTCGGGGGTTCGAGCTGGTGGCGACGGCGGGAGCGTTCCGCTGAACGCTGGGTCCGGGGTTCGAGCAGGTGGTGGCGAGAGCGTTCCGCTGAACGCGGTGGCGGGCGCGAACGGGGCCGACGACGCCAGGTTGGTGGCTGAGCTGGTGGTCGGCGCGCTGCCGGGGGAGCATGCCGAGCAGGCCGGGCTGGTCGACGCGCTGGACGACCCGGGGCGAGCGGAGCGCTACTCCGAGGCCGGTTATCGCCGGATCCGGCGGCTGGCCGGTGAGTTGGCTTACCTGCGCGGGAGGGCCGGGGGCTCCAGCACGTCCGGGTGGGCAGGGCTGCCCGACCTGGTCGCGGACGCCGAGCGGGCGCTGCTGCTGGACGCGGAGACCGCCGCCCGCCCCGGGCCGGTCGGCCGGGCACACCTGGACGCGTTCGCCGATGTGGTGGCCGACTTCGCCGCCGGCGCCGAGGTACCCACGCTGCCCGCGCTGCTGGACTATCTGGCCACCGCGGAGCAGGCCGAGGACGGGCTGAGCCCCGGCGAGGTGGAGGTGGCGCAGGGCCAGCGGGGCAGGGTGCAGATCCTCACCGTGCACGCCGCGAAGGGCCTGGAGTGGCAGGTGGTCGCCGTGCCGCACCTGGTGAGAAAGGTGTTCCCGGGTGCGCCGCGCTCCGGCTCATGGTTGACCAATCCGGCTGAGCTGCCGGTGGTGCTGCGCGGCGACGCCCCGGACCTGCCGGATCCGGCGCTGCCGGTGGACGGCGACCGCAAGGAGGTCACGGACGCGCTCAAGGCGCACAAGGAATCCCTGGAGCAGCGCCGGCTGGCCGAGGAGCGCCGACTGCTCTACGTGGCGATCACCAGGTCCGAGCGGGAACTCCTGGCGTCCGGGCACTGGTGGGCGGCCACCGGAGACAGCCCGCGCGGACCGTCGGACTTCCTTCTCGAATTGCGGGGGATCGCCGAGGAGCACCCCGAGCTGGTTGTCGAGCACTGGGCGGAACAGCCGCCCGAAGGCGAGTCGAACCCGGTCACCGCGACCCCACACACCGAACGCTGGCCGGTGGACCCACTGGGTGTCCGGCACGATGCGGTGCACGCCGGCGCGGAACTGGTCAGGGCCGCGCTGGCCGAGCTGCCGGCCGAGGATCCGCAGCTGGCGCTGTTCGACCCCGCCGCGCCGACCACGGACGACCAGTCGGGGTCGTTGGAACCCGCCGAGGACCGCGCCGAGGACGACGCCGGGGACCACTCCGAGGATGACCCGGAGGGTTGGGCGGCCGATGTCACCGTGCTGCTGGCCGAGCGGGCCCGCGCCCAGGCGGCCCGGCCGGAGGTGGCGCTGCCCGCCGCGCTCTCGGTGAGCCAGCTGGTCGAGCTGGCCGCCGACCCGGAGGCGCTGGCCGCCCGGCTGCGCCGCCCCATGCCGTACCCACCGAACCCGCACACCCGCCGCGGCACCGCCTTCCACGCCTGGCTGGAGCAGCGGTTCGGCGCCACCCGGCTGCTGGACCTCGACGAGCTGCCCGGCGCGGCGGACGACGGCGCGGCCGCCGACGTCGAGCTGGACACGCTGCGGGCCGCGTTCCTGGCCTCAGCATGGGCGGAACGGCGGCCGACCGAGGTGGAGGTGCCGTTCGAGACCGAGGTGGACGGCATCGGGGTGCGCGGGCGGATGGACGCGGTGTTCGCCGACCCGGACGGCGGCTGGACGGTGGTGGACTGGAAGACCGGCGCGGTGCCCGACCCGTCCCGGCTGCCCGCGCTGTCCGTGCAGCTAGCCGCCTACCGACTGGCCTGGGCGGCGCTGTCTGGCAGCCCGGTGGACCAGGTCAGGGCGGCGTTCCACTACGTGCGGGCGGACGTCACGCTGCGCCCGGCCGACCTGCTGGACGCGGACGGTCTGCGCGGATTGCTGCGCGGCGTGCCGGCCGTCGGGTCCACCCGCTAGCGCTTGGCGGCGTACCCGTGCCGTCCTGGTTACCCTCACCGCCATGACGGCGAAGATCGTGCTTCTCGGTGCCACTGGATACACCGGCACCCGTACCGCCGAGGCGATGACCCGGCGCGGCCTGCGCCCGGTGCTGGCCGGGCGGAATCGGGAGCGGCTGGCCACCCTGGCCGAGCGGTTCGGCGGGCTGCCCATCGCCACTGCGGACGCCACCGACCCGGCCTCGGTGCGGGCGCTGATCGATCGAGGCGACGTGCTGGTCAGCACGGTGGGGCCGTTCGCCAAGTTCGGCGAGGCGGCGGTGGCCGCCGCGGTGGACGCCGGGGCGATCTACTTCGACTCCACCGGTGAGCCCCCGTTCATCCGCCGGGTCTTCGAGCACCACGGCCCGGCGGCGGCGCGCACCGGAGCCGCGCTGCTGACGGCGTTCGGCAACGACTACGTCCCGGGCACGCTGGCCGGCGCGCTCGCGCTGACCCAGGCGGGAGTGGCCACCGCCGCGGTGCACGTGGGCTATTTCGTCACGGCCAGCGGCGCAGCCCAGCGCGGCCAGGCGTTCTCCAAGGGAACGCTGAACTCCCTGGTCGGCGTGTTGCTGGAGCCGATGTACCGGTGGCGGGACGGCGCGCTGCGGGACGAGCCGGCCGGGGCGCGGTACCGGACCTTCTACGTCGCCGGCAAAGACCGGCCTGGGGTGAGTATCGGGGCGATCGAGCAGTTCGCGTTGCCGCGGCTGGCCGCCACCGGGGTGGCACCCCGGCTGCGCGAGGTGGACGTCTACCTGGGCTGGTTCGGCCCGATCAGCCGGGCGGTGCACCTGAGCTCCCGGGCCGCGCCGCTGTTCGCCAAGCTCGAGCCGGTCAGCAAGGCACTCACCGCGGTGGGCCGGCTGGCGGTCAAGCGGGCCGCCGAGGAGCCGAACGCCGCCTCCCTGGCCGGGTCCACCTCCTACTTCGTCGGCGAGGCCTTCGGCGCCTCAGGGCAGCGGCTGGCCACGGTCACGCTGACCGCCCCGGACGGCTACGCGATCACCGCGGATCTGCTCGCCTGGGGCGCCGGGCACGCGCTGGAGCACGGGGTGACCGGCTTGGGGGCGCTGGATCCGGTCAGCGGGTTCGGGCTGGACACACTGCGCGCCGGGGCCGCCGAAGCCGGCATCGTCCCGGTGTAGCTCCGGCCCCGGGGCGGAGGAGCCACCCGGGGTAGCTCCGGGCCGGGGGTGCGGGGAGCCACGCTCTAGGCTGTTCGGGTGGTTGTGCCGCGCGTCGACAACGAGCTCGCCGGGCTGGGCGTCGTGCGCATGCCGGAGCGGGGGCAGAGCCCGGCCGGCGCCATCTTGCGCCGGGTCGCCACCGCGACATTCGCGCTCGCGGTCACCGTGGTCGTGGTGTACCTGGGCCGGGACGGTTACCGGGACGTCAACGGTGACGGGATCTCCTGGCTGGACGCGGTCTACTACGCCACGGTGTCGCTGTCCACCACCGGCTACGGGGACATCACGCCGGCCTCCGACTCCGCTCGACTGATCAACATCTTGGTGGTCACCCCACTGAGGCTGCTGTTTCTGATCGTCCTGGTGGGTACCACCCTGGAGCTGCTCACTGAGCGGTCGCGGCAGGCATTCAAGGTGCAACGGTGGAGGTTGAGGGTGCGCAACCACGTGGTCGTGGTCGGTTACGGCACGAAGGGCGGCGCGGCGGTGGACACCCTGCTCGGCGACGGCGCGGACCCGTCGGCGATCGTGGTGGTGGACAACAACCCGGAGCGGCTCCGGCTGGCCGGCGCGCGTGGGCTGGTCACGGTGAACGGCAACGGCACCCGGTCTGAGGTGCTGCGCACCGCCGGGGTGCCCAGGGCGGCGTCGATCGTGGTGGCCACGTCCCGGGACGACACAGCGGTGCTGGTCACGCTCACCGCCAGAGAGCTGGCCCCGTCGTCGACCATTGTGGCGGCGGTGCGGGAGACGGAGAACGTGCACCTGGTCCGCCAGTCCGGCGCGGACTCGGTCGTGGTGTCCGAGGAGACCGCCGGGCGGCTACTCGGCATGGCCACCACGACGCCGAACGTGGTGAACGTGATCGAGGACCTGCTCACCCCCGATGTCGGTTTCTCGATTTCTGAGCGCCCAGTCGAGCAATCCGAGATCGGCGGCTCCCCCCGGCACCTGTCGGACATCGTGCTCGGCGTGGTGCGTGGCGGGGAGCTGCATCGGGTGGACTCGCCGAGGGTGGACGCGCTGGAGCCCGGCGACCGCCTGCTCTACGTCAAGAAGGTCACTCCCGCCGAAGACAGCTAGCCGAGTCGACAGACCAGGCCGAACACTTGAGCGTCTTAGTCATCTGGTCAGGTCGGTCTCAGTTGGGTCTCAGTGCAAGATCACGATACCGGCTCGTCGATCATGCCGAGCGTGGGGTTGCGGACAGCCCCCAGATTGGCCCTACCGCGGGCGGCCGCGAGCCGGCCACGGCACTCGGCAACGACACGATCGCACTGCCGGCGCGCCTGTCGCCCAGTTGCGGCTAGCAGGTACCGGGAGTACCGGTCAGCTGGAAACCAGAAGGGGCGCTGGCCGCGGCGACACCGCGCGCCCTCGACGCGAAGCTGGCGGGAGGAGCGTCGGTTCGCACCGGCGGGCCCGGCTAGGACAGCGATGCAGGCGGTTGGATCAGTAAAACACACGAGGCACGGATCGTGCGGCGTTGGCCGTGGCGGCTGACGCCCAGGTTGCTGACCGGACCGGGCAGCAGCGTTACCGGCACCCACCTGACGGGAAGAGCGAGCCCAACGTGCATACCGGCTCCCGCGAGCCCGCCGCGACCCGATTGCGGCTGCCTGCCCTGCGCGCGGGGCTGTCCCCGCGGCACCGGCTCGCCGGGGCGCTGGCCGGGCTGGTCGTTCTTCCCCTGCTGACAGCGGGTTTGGCTCAGCTTCGTGACGTCCTGGGCGTGCCCAGCCAGATGCTGCTCTACCTGCTCGCTGTTCTGGTGGTGGCGCTGGTCGGTGGGCTGGGCCCGGCGCTGGTTGCCGCGGTCGCGGCCGCGGTGCTGCTGGTTCACTACTTCATCCCGCCGCTCGACGACTTCGCCGTCGCCGACCCCGGCAGTGTGGTGGCCTTGGTCGTGTACGTCCTCGTCGCCGGCGCGGCCAGCGCGGTGGTCGGCCTGTTCGCGCGCCGCCGTGAGGCCGGAACTCTCGCGACCTCGACCTCGACCTCGACCTCGACCTCGACCTCGACCTCGACCGCGACCGCGACCGCCGAGAGCCTTGAGGAACTCCGCCGGCTCGCCGACGAGCAGGCCGCCCTGCGCCGGGTCGCCACGCTGGTTGCCCGCGGGGTACCGGCGGCCGAGGTCCTCGCGGCCGTCGCGCAGGAGGTCGGCCAGATCCTCGGTGCCGACTCCACGCTCATCGCCCGTCTCGATCCCGATGACGCGACGACTCTCGTCGCTGGCGTCGGCATACACCCCGACGAGTTCCCGATAGGAAGCCGCTGGAACCCTGAGCCGCCCGTGGCCATGGCGGCGGTCCTGCGCAGCGGCCGCCCGGCCCGCAACGACGACTACAGCCAAGCCTCCAGCGCGTCCGGTGACGCCATCCGCCGGCTGGGAATCCGGTCGTCGGTTGCGGCGCCGATCGTGGTTGAGGGGCGGCTATGGGGCACGATCGGCGTCGGGACGCGGCGCGCGCGTTTCCCGGCCGACGCCGAGGAGCACCTGGTCGGCTTCACCGAGCTCGTCGGCACCGCGATCGCGAACGCCGAGGGCCGCGCCCAGCTCGAGGAAAGCCGCGACGAACTTCGCCGACTCGCCGAGGAACAGGCCGCTTTGCGCCGGGTCGCCACACTGATCGCCCACGGGCTGCCACCGGCCGAGGTGTTCCCGGCCGTCGCGCACGAGGTCGGCAGCGTCCTCGGTGCCGACGTCACGAACATCGTCCGCCTCGATCCCGACGGCGCGGCCACCATCCTCGCCCGCGTCGGCGCACCCGCCGCCGAGTTCCCGGTGGGGAGCCGTTGGAAGCCTGAGCCGCCGCTGGCCGTGGCGGTCGTCTTGCGCACGGGCCGCCCGGCTCGCCTCGACGACCTCAGCCAAGCTTCCGACGCGTACGGTGAGCGCCTCCGACGGCTGGGACTCCGGTCGGGGGTCGCGGCGCCGATCGTCGTCGACGGGCGGCTGTGGGGCACGATCGCCGTCGGGACCCGGCGCGCGCGTTTCCCGGCCGACGCCGAACAGCGCCTGGTCGGCTTCACCGAGCTTGTCGGCACCGCGATCGCGAACGCCGAGGGCCGGGCCCAGCTCGAGGAAAGCCGCGACGAACTGCGCCGACTCGCCGAGGAACAGGCCGCGTTGCGCCGGGTCGCCATGCTGGTTGCCCGCGGGGTGCCTCCGGCCGAGGTGTTCGCGGCCGTCGCGCACGAGGTCGGCCACGTCCTCGGGGCTGACGCCACGACCATCGCCCGCCTCGATCCGGACGGTGCGATGACCGTCCTCGCCGTTGTCGGCGATCACTCCGGCGAGGTGGCGATCGGAAGCCGCTGGCAGCCTGAGCCGCCGCTGGCCTTGGCGGTCGCCCTGCGCACCGGCCGCGCGGCTCGCTGTGAGGACTTCAGCCAGGCCTCGGGCGCGTTCGTGGACACCACCATCCGCCGGTTGGGTATCCGGTCGGGGGTCGCGGTGCCGATCGTGGTTGAGGGGCGTCTGTGGGGCGGGATCGGTGTCGGGACGCGGTGCGAGCACCTCCCGGCCGACGCCGAACAGCGCATGGCCGGGTTCACCGAACTCGTCGGTACTGCGATCGCGAACGCCGAGGGCGGCGCGCAGCTCGAGGAAAGCCGCAACGGCCTTCGCCGGCTCGCCGACGAGCAGGCCGCGCTGCGCCGGGTCGCCACGCTGGTCGCCCACGGGGTGCCGCCGGCCGAGGTGTTCGCGGCCGTTGCGGACGAGGTCGGCAGCGTCCTGGGTGCTGACGGCACGGTCATCGTCCGCCTCGATCCAGACAGTGCGACGACTCTCGTCGCCAGCGTCGGCGTACACTCCGCCGAGCTCCCGGTGGGGAGCCGCTGGACGCCGGAGCCGCCCGTGGCCGTGGCGGTCGCCTTGCGCACGTGCCGACCGGCTCGCTGCGACGACTACAGCCAAGCCCCCGGCGAGTACGCCGACGCCGTCCGCCGGATGGGCCTCCGGTCGTCGGTCGCGGTTCCGATCGTCGTCGAAGGCCGTCTGTGGGGCGCGATCGGCGCCGGGACGCGGCGTGGGCGTTTCCCGGCCGACAGCGACCAGCGCATGGCCGGGTTCACCGAACTCGTCGGCACCGCGATCGCGAACGCCGACAGCCGCACCCAGCTCACCGCCTCCCGAGCCCGGATCGTCGCGGCCGCCGACGACGCCCGGCGCCGCATCGAACGCGACCTGCACGACGGCACTCAACAGCGCCTCGTCGCGCTCAGCCTC
>DASWST010000224.1:0-9066 GCA_036402515.1 Pseudonocardia sp. | reverse complement strand
CGCCGGGGTGCAGGTGCTGGATCAGGGCGGCGAGCCGGTCGGGGTTGAGCTGGCACTGTTGCCGGTCGGCGAGTTGGAGGTGCAGCTGACCTGGCAGGTGGCCGGCATGAAGGGGACCGGCAGCGACAGCTACACCGCGGCCGGCATCCTTGTGCCCCGGCACCGCACGCTGTCCATGGCCGAGCTGTTCGCCGGCGGGCATGCCAGTTCTCGGCCTGAGGAGCCGCGCTAGACCGGGGCGCTGTCCCGGGTATCTGGCGTTGCCGCTGCTCGGGCCGATCCTCGGGCTGGCCCAGGCGGCGCTCGAGCTGACCCACCAGCGACTCTCGAAGGGGAAACCCCTGAGCGTGTCGCTCTACTCGTCCGCGGCGGCCGCGCCGAGTGTTCAACTGGCGATGGCCGACGCCGCCTCGCTCATCGATACCGCCACACTGCACGCGCTGCGCGCGGCCGATGACCTCGACGGGGCGGTGGCCGAAGCGCGCGTGCTCGATCTACCCGCCCGCGCGCGCATCCTGATGGACACCGCGGTCACCGCGCGCCGAGCCCGCGAAGCGGTCGACCTGCTGCTCACCGTTGGCGGCGCCAGCAGCTTCGCCGAATCCAACCCCGTGCAGCGGATCTGGCGCGACCTGGAAACCGCCTCCCGCCACGCCTTGGCCTCCGACACCCTCAACCGAGAGGTCTACGGGCGCGCCCTGCTCGGCATCGAAGAACCCATCAGCATCATGGTCTGAGCCAGCTCGATTTCCGGGTGGATCCCTAGGTCTTATAGGCGGCGTCGAAGAAACCCAGCTCGAGCTCGACCGCGCGGGTGAAGACGGAGGCCACCTGGTCGCGTCCGGCGTCGTCGAGTACGGCGGTGACCCGGTCGAAGTCCGCGCGGAGGAAGTCCACCCAGCGGGCAAAGGCCGGCCCCCGGTGCAGCTCGATCCATTCGCTCGGGATCCAGCCCCGCGGGGTGTCCGCGCCCGGGCGGTCCGCCCAGTCCAGGTACAGCCACTCCGCCACAAGCAGCACGGTGAGACAGGTGGCGTAGTCGGCGCTGAGCCTGGCCTGGTCCATCAGCTCCAGGAAGCCGCGCGTGGCGTCGCTGAGCTGGGGCGTGACCCGGTCGGGAAGGGGGACGTCGAGGGCGTCCATGGTGCGGGCGAAGAAGTCGTTCTCCGGCCCGGCGATGAGCCCGAGCTGACGGGCGAGCACGATGCGGGACTCGGGCTGGTCGGCGGCCGCGACGGCGGCGCCCAGCAGCGCGACGAACGCGTCGAAGAACTGGTTGTCCTGAACGAAGTAGGCCCGCAGCACCGGGGGCTCGGCCGCCCCGCGCCACAGTTCGTCGACGAAGCGGTGGCCTACCGCGGCGTCCCAGGCGACCGCGGTACGACTCCGGAGCTCTGCGCTGAATGACACAAAGGTTGATCCTATGGCTGTTTGTGGATGTGCACGGTGACGTTCATGCCCGGCACCAGGCGCAGGCCGTCGGTGTTGGTGAACGCGATCCGCACCGGGATGACCTGGGTGACCTTTTGGAAGTTGCCGGTGCTGTTGGACTGGGGGAACAGCGAGAACTCGTCGGCGGCCGCGCCCTGGATCTCGGTGACCACGCCGGTGACCGGGGAACCGGAGGAGGAGTCCACCGTGATATCCACCGGCGCGCCGAGGTGCACCGCGTCGATGTCGGTGTCGTCCACCCGGGCGGTGACGTAGACCTTGCTCAGGTCGTAGGCGGTGGCCAGCTGGGTGCCGGCGGTGACCCATTGCCCGTTGACGACGTTGTTGACCGCGATGGTTCCGTTGCTGCTGCCCGGGGCTTTGATCGGCATCTGCACGCCGGTGCTGCTGCCCACCTTGACCCGTCCGACGATCTGATTGGGGGTCACCGTGCTGCCCTGGGTGCCCTGCCAATCCACCAACATGCCGGTCGCCGGCGCATTGATCTCGATTTTGTCGCCGTCGACCTGGGCGTTGTCGGTGCTGACGAAGTTTTGCGAGTAGAGGTAGTAGGCGGTCCCGAGGCCCAGGGCGGCCAGCAGCGCGAGGACCACGATGAAGATCAGCGCGGTCCGGGTCCCGCGTTTCATCTTCTTCTTGGCCGGTGCGTCGGGCCCCGGCTGGGCGTCCTCGGCCTGAGCGTCCTCGGCCTCGGGCTCGGCGGTGTCGGGCTCGGCGATGTCGGACTCGGCGATGTCGGGCTCGGCGGTGTCAGGCTCGGCGATGTCGGGCTGGGCGACGGCGGTGTCGGGCCGGGCGACCTTCGGCAGGTGGCCGTTCAGGTGGAGCTTCTGGTTGGCGCCTGCGTAGGCGCCGCTGGTCGGGCCCTTCACCCTGATCTCCTGGATCTGACGTGCGACGCCGGACCCGTGGGCTCGGCGTGCACTCCCTTAGTAGACGGAACGTCCTCTATTTTGCCTACCCTGGATAAGAAACGCCTGGGTCTGCTGAGAATCGACTCCGGATGCGGCGGGAGGCTGATCCATAGCATCACTGCTGTGACGCACGGCAGCATCGTCGAACGTGGGTCTGGCGGCCGAATACGCGGCGGCCCGGTTGACCCGGCGCGGGCTCCTGGTCCGGCACTGCGCGGACACCGGGTTCCAGCTAGCCTGCCGCTCACCGGCGACGACGTGGTCCTGGTCTTCGTGCCCGGCCGCCACAACCGTGACGTCGAGGCGATCCTCACGCACGCCCAGCGGACCGGCGCCCAGGTCATCCTGGTGACCTCCAGCCTGGACACCCGAGTCGGCAACCGCGTGCTGGTCACCCTTCAACCGCGACGGCCGATCTGCTCACCCAACTGCGCGTCGACCTCGCGAGGAACCCAGCCGCGGCTGACGGGCGGGCGCGCTATGAGGGGTAGCGTTGCACCGGTGCCTGGCGGCTCAGGTCGAAGTGGTTGACGATGCGCTCCGCCGTCGCCGCCGGGTTGTTCTTACTTGACGCCGAGCAGCTGCTGCAAGGGGTCCAGCGCGAAGTAGATGACGAACAGCACGGCCACCCCCCACATGAGGGGGTGCACCTCGCGGGCGCGGCCACGCACCGCGCGCAGGATCACGTAGCTGATGAAGCCGGCGCCGATCCCGGCGGTGATGGAGTAGGTGAACGGCATCAGGATGATGGTGAGGAACGCCGGTATGGCGATGCCGTAGTCGTCCCAGTCGATGCCGCGTACCTGGGTCATCATCAGGAAGCCGACCACCACGAGCGCCGGCGCGGCCGCCTCGTTCGGGATGATTGCGACCAGCGGCGCGAGGAACGTGGCGAGCAGGAACAGCACGCCGGTGACGATCGACGCCAGACCGGTCCGCGCGCCTTCGCCGATGCCCGCCGCGGACTCGATGTAGGACGTGTTGGACGACACCGACGCGGCGCCACCGGCGGCCGCGGCCAGCGAGTCCACGATCAGGATGCGCTGGGCGTTGGGTGGGGAACCGTCCTCGTCGAGCAGCCCGGCCTCCGCGGCGGTAGCCGTCATGGTGCCGATGGTGTCGAAGAAGTCGGCGAGCAGCAGGGTGAACACGAACAGCACGGCGGCCACCACGCCGATCCGCTCGAAGCCGCCGAGCAGGCTGAACTGGCCGACCAGCGAGAAGTTCGGGATCTCGGCGACCTTGTCCGGCAGCGCCGGCACGGACAGCGCCCAGCCGTGTGGGTTGACCGCGCCGGTGGACGAGACTGCTGGCCCGATCTTGCCGATGGCCTCGATGACGACAGCCAGGATGGTGGCGCCGATGATGCCGATGAGGATGGCGCCCTTTACCCGCAGCGCCATCATGATGATCATGGCGATGAGGCCGAGCGCGAACACCAGCACCGGCCAGCCGGCCAGCTGACCGCCGGCGCCGAGCTCCACGGGCACCGGCGGCGACTGGGTGCGGCGCACGAAACCGGCGTCGACGAATCCGATCAACGCGATGAACAGGCCGATGCCGACACTGATCGCGACTTTGAGCTCGGGCGGCACCGCGCTGAAGACGGCCTTGCGCAGCCCGGTGAGCACCAGCAGAAGAATGACCAAGCCTTCGATGACCACCAACCCCATCGCGTCGGCCCAGGTCATCTTGGACGCGATGGCGAACGCGACGAAGGCGTTCAGTCCCAGGCCGGCGGCCAGCGCCAATGGGAAGTTGGCGAACGCACCCATCAGGATGGTCAGCACGCCGGCTACCAACGCGGTGGCGGCGGCGACCAGTGCCAGGTTGGGCGCGCCTCCGCCGCCGAGGAACTGGCCGTCCACGTCCCGTTGGGTGCCGATGATCAGCGGGTTGAGCACGATGATGTAGGCCATGGTGAAGAACGTGACGAGCCCGCCACGCACCTCGCGGCTGAGCGTCGAGCCCCGCTCGGCGATCTTGAAGTAGCGATCGAGCGGCGACGTCGGCACGGGGTCCGTCCTGGTGGTGTCAGCCATCGAGAGCTCCCCGGCCGTGGTGGGTGATCAGATTCGGGGGCAGCGTAGCGCCTGGTCTGACCGGTGACGCGGGAATTCAGGTCCAACTCGCGGGCTCCGGTACGCGCCTGGGCGCCGATCTGACGGGTCCCCCTAGCAGTTGGGTTTCCGGCGAGTTGTGTCGCTTTCTCAGGCTGGGTCGACGCGGGGGGCCCGGCGCTTGCGGCTCGACCGGCTGTAGCTAAGACTCGGTCGGGGGAGGGGATTTGATGAACGACGAGAGCCGTGCCTTGGCGCCGACCGCCGCCGATCACCTGGTGGACGGGGTGCGCGCGCACGGGGTGGACACCGTGTTCGGCATCCCCGGGGTGCAGACCTACGAACTGTTCGACTCGCTGGCCCGCGCCGGCGAAACCATCCGGGTAGTCGGCGCCCGCCACGAACAAGCCGCCGGGTACATGGCCTTCGGCTACGCCCAGGCCACCGGCCGCACCGGGGTGTTCACCGTGGTGCCGGGCCCCGGCGTGCTGAACGCCGGCGCCGCGCTGCTCACCGCGTACGGCGCCAGCACCCCGATCGTGTGCCTGACCAGCGAGGTTCCCCGCGCCTTCCTCGGTCGCGGCCTGGGCCACCTGCACGAAATGCCCGACCAGCTGGCCACCCTGAACACCATCACCAAGTGGTCCACCCTGGTCAGCCACCCCACCGAGGTCCCCGAGGCGCTGGCCACCGCGTTCCACCAGGCACGAAGTGGACGACCCCGGCCGGTCTCCGTGGCCGTGCCGTGGGATGTGCTCGGCCTGCGAGCACCCGCCGCGCCGGTGGCCCCGCTGCCGGTCACCAGCCCGGTGGTCGACCCGGCCGCGGTCGCCGAGGCGGCCGCCCTGCTCAGCGCCGCCACCAACCCCATGATCATGGTCGGCGGCGGCGCCCGGCACGCCAGCGCCGAGGTCACCGCGCTGGCCGAGCACCTCCAAGCGCCGGTGGTCTCTCTGCGCAGCGGCCGCGGCATCGTCAGCGACGAGCACCCGCTGGGCTTCACCTGCGCCGCCGGGTTCGAACGGTGGGCCGACACCGACCTGGTCATCGGCATCGGCAGCCGCATGGAGCTGTCCTGGTTCCGCTGGCCGGACCGCCCCGCCGGACTGCGCACCGTCCTCATCGACACCGACCCGCGCCAGATCGCCCGCCTGCAGACCGAGTCTGCACCGGTCACCCCGCTGATCGCCGACGCCGCCGAGGCCAGCGCCGCCCTCACCGAGGCCCTGCGCGCCGACGGCCCAGCGCGCCCCGACCGCACCGCGGAGTTCACCGCGCTGAAGGCCGGGGTGGCCGCACAGATCCGCGACGTCGGCCCCGAGCTGGAGTTCCTCGACGCCATCCGCGCCGTGCTGCCCCCCGACGGGCTGTTCGTCGAGGAGGTCTGCCAGGCCGGGTTCGCCTCCGAGTTCGGCTACCCGGTGCGAGCCCCGCGCACCTACCTCACCTGCGGCCACCAGGGCACGCTCGGCTTCGGCTACCCGACCGCGCTGGGCGCCCAGGCGGCCTACCCAGACCGGCCGGTGGTGTCCATCGCCGGGGACGGCGGGTTCATGTTCGCCATCCAGGAGATCGCCACCGCCGTCCAGTACGGCCTCAACGTGGTCGCCGTGGTGTTCGACAACGGGTCCTACGGCAACGTCCAACTCGACCAACAACGCCTGTTCAACGGCCGCACCCTGGGCACCACGCTGGTCAACCCGGACTTCGCCCGCCTCGCCGAGGACTTCGGTGCCGTCGGCCTCACCGCGCACACCCCCGGCGAACTCGGCCGCGCACTCGACAAAGCCCTGGCCGCCCACCGGCCGGCCGTCATCCACGTACCCACCAAGCTCGGCGGCAGCGCGTCCCCCTGGAAGTACCTGATGCCGGCGTCCCGGGCCGAGTGACGCTCACACCCCGACGCCACAGAGCCGCCGGCCACGCCGCACAGGGTGCGCGGCCTGGCGCGTGACCGTGGTCTCTGTGGCGTCGCTGGTTCACCGCGCTGGTCGCCGGTTAGGGATGATGGGCAGTACACGACCGGAGAGTCAGGGAGCGGGGCGAACTGGTGACAGACGAGGAACTGGTCGTCGAGCTGGCGCTGACCCGGCTGGACAACCCGGGCGTCGACCTCGAGGAGATCGCGGCGATGGTGGTCCGCCGGGTCGGCCAGGATCGGATGCTCCAATTCGCGTCGCAGAACCTGGCCGCTCGGGATGAGCTCCGGGGCAGCGCGTTCGACGCGGCCGTCGAGTACGTGCTGCGGACCGTGCTGAACCTGCGCGAAGACGACTGACGCCGCCGGTTACCCCGCCGGACTCGCCGTTGCGGGTTCACCAGCGTTCGTTCGGGTTGGCTCCGCCGCGGCGAAGTGGTCCTGGATGGCCTTGTTGGCGGCTCCCCGGGCGCGCGCGCTCAAGTCCGCTCGCCGGTTCCGCGTCCAGACGTGGGACTCGTGCCTCGGGCCGGACGAACCGGTGAACGCGGGCATGACCTCATCCACGAACGTCCGGTAGGACCGTCGGGTGGTTTCGTCGTCGGCCCAGTGGGTCTGCTGGTTGAGGATGCAGCCGAATCCACCGGACTTGTTCCAATACCGGTGCAGGGCGTTCACCGCGTCCTCCACGGTGCCGATCGCTCCGTGACCCTCCTCGTTGATCCTCTCGAGGCTGTCCAGGCCGAGCAGCGCCGGGCCGCCCTCGAGCGTGTCGTACATGTATCTGGACCACCGCTCGTACCCCTCCTGCACCTCGGTCAGCGCCTGGTCCCTGGTCTCGGCGATGTGGAACGGCGCGACCAGCCGCAACCCGGAGCGGTCCATGACGTGGCCGTGTTCGGCGGCCTGCTCCTCGGCGATCCGCCAGTTCAGGTCCAGGACCTCGTATCCCGGACCGCTGCCGGCCGCCACGCACAGCAAGCCCAGCCCGTGCCGACCGGCGACTCGCCCCGCCGAGGGGGTGATCGCGCTGGCCACCGCCAAGTGGGGGCGCGGCCTGGTGAATGGGCCGAGGTGCAGGGTGGCCTCGTCCAGGGTGTACCAATCAGTGCGTCTGGTGACCGTCTCGCCGGCGAGCAGCCGCACGATCACGTCGACCGCGTCGGCCATCCTGCCCCGCTGCGAATCGGCGGGGATGCCAAGCATCGCGGCGTCGGCGGGCAGCAGACCGTGGCCGAATCCGAACATCGCCCGCCCGCGAGCCTGATGGTCCAGCTGGACGATCCGGTCGGCCGTGGTCAGCGGGTTGTGGTACGGCAGGGAGATCACCCCGGTGCCCAGCCGGATCCGGCTGGTGCGCTCGACCGCCGCCGCGATGAACAGCTCCGGCGAGGCGATGATCTCCATTCCGCCCGAGTGGTGCTCCCCGATCCAGGCCTCGTCGTAGCCGACCTGGTCCAGGAACTCCACAAAGTCGATCTCTCGGCGGATGGCCGTGGTGGGAGACAGACTGAGCGGAAGCGACCAGGGCGGCATGAATACGCCGGAGCGGAGGTTTTCCCGTGCTGCCGAGAGGGTTTCCGGCATCGCTGTCTCCTTCAGGGCCTGTGGATGGGTTCGGTTCCGTCCCAGTCGTCGGACAACGCCTTGATCGAGCCGAAGAAGGCGTCGACCTCCGGCGTCAGCTCGATCAGTTCGATCATGCCGGGCAGGTCCCTCGTGGTGTCGAGATAGGTCACCCGCGCGTCGCCGAACGCCGGGCCCATCCCCGCGGTGAAGGCGGCCTGGTAACCGATGGCCAGGTAAGCGGCCTCGGCGGCGTCGAACGCGGTGCTGGTGACGGCGAAGTGATGGAAACCGTGGCCCTTGCGGTCGATGGTTTCCCGGTAGACCGACGGGCCGGGGTCGTGTTGCTCGATCAACTCGACCATCATCGAGCCGGTGAACGCGACGGCGAGGCTGACGTCCTGATCGGTTGGCTTACCTCGGTAGTGCTGGGTCGCCGGGCGGACGTGCTCCATCACCGTCCACGGGCCGGCGTGCATCCGGTCCGCGAAGACGGGTATGGCGGACCTCAGGTCTGGCACGGTGAACGCGATCTGGCAGATCGCGCCGACCGGCTGGCCGAAACTCGTATCCACGGTGGCCGACTCCCTCGTCGAGCGGAGGCGGGCCGGCCGCGGCCCGCTGGCCCGACGTTAACCACCGGGTGCGTCCGGCGGCCATGGTCGAAGTCGACTACGAAGAACTGTCGGTACCGGCGGCGAGCGCGAGCTTGGTTCGGCTGTCCACGCCCGTCTTGCGGAAGACCGCCCGCAGATGGTTTTCCACCGTGTGCACGCTGATGCCTCGGCGGCGGGCAATGTCCTTGTTGGCCAGGCCCTCGGCGACGTCGGTGGCTATTTCACGTTCCCGGCCGGTCAGCCCGGCAAGCTCCGGCACGGCCGCCAGGTGGCGTCCGCGCAGCCGCTCGAGCTCCTCGGCCAGCCGCAACCTGCTCAACGTCGAGCCCAGCACCGGCAGCAAGGTACCCACCCGCGCCACGTCCGTGTCCGAGAACCGGCGCTCGCTCAGCGCCCGATGGAACCCGAACAGGAAGCTCTCGGTCTCGGAGTGGGCGAGCCGGACGATGAGCACGTGGTGGACCCCCAGCGGGCCGTAGAACCCTTCGTAGGCCGGCGAGCGAAGGTACGCGGCGAAGTCGAGCCACTCGTCGAGCGGG
>DASWST010000223.1:0-6488 GCA_036402515.1 Pseudonocardia sp. | reverse complement strand
AGCGCGGCGTCGGTGTCCAGCCGGCTCAGCGCATCCAGGAACGACCTCACCGTGGCCACCGAGTCGGTGCCATGGGTGACCGCGGGGCTGGTCACCGTGGGGGTGGTGACCGCGGGGCTGCTGGTGGTGGGCCCGGCCGGGTCGGTATCGGCCGGGTTGGTGACGGACGGACTCGGCGGAACGGTCGGCTCGGTCACGGTGCTCCTCACGTGTTCGGGCGGGTCTGGGCGTTGGGGCCACCGTTGCGCACCTGGCCGCGCCGATCAACCCGTGGACACCGGTCGGCCAGTAGGTTAAACGGGCGATGGGCACCCCAGAAGTGATCTCCAGTGCGGCCAACCCGCTGGTCAAACGCATCCGCTCGCTCGGCGACCGCAAGCACCGGCGGCGCGAGGGCGCGTTCGTGGTGGAGGGCATCCAGCCGGTCTGGCGCGCGGTGGAGGCCGGCTGGGAGCTGGAGACCCTCGCCGTGGTGCCCGAGTGGCTGCCCGAGTCGGCCGCCGGCATGGTGGCCGAGCAGCGCGCCCTCGGCGTGCGGGTCGCCGAGCTGAGCGGCGAGCTGGCCGGCCGGCTCACCGAGCGGGACCGACCGCCCGGGCTGTTCGCGGTGGTCCGCGCCAGGACCACGGACCTCGACGAGCTGGCGGTGCCCTCGGACGGGGTGTTCCTGGCGCTGCACGAGATCGCCAACCCGGGCAACCTGGGCACTGTCCTGCGCACCGCCGACGCCGCCGGAGCCGCCGGGGTGATCCTGATCGGGGACGCCGCGGACCCGTTCGCCCCGGCCGCCGTGAAGGCCAGCATGGGCTCGCTGTTCGCCGTGCCGGTGGCCGCCGTCCCGGACGCCGGAGGCTTCCTGCGCTGGGCCCGCGCGCGCGAGGTCGCGGTGCTCGCCACCTCCGGCTATGCCGAGCGGGAGCACTGGTCGCATGCCTACCGCCCGCCGCTGGCCGTGCTGCTGGGCAGCGAGGGGGACGGGCTGCCCGCGGACCTGATCGCCCAGGCCGACCGGACTCTGCGTATTCCGATGACCGGTACCGCCGAGTCGCTCAACCTGGCGGTGGCGGCGGCGCTGCTGCTCTATGAGGCCCGCCGGCACGCGGTTGGTGCGCCGAGCGCCGCCGCCGGCATCGGTCAGCCCGGCAGCCCCGCGCCGGAAGCCGAGTGAACTGGTTGATCTACGCGTCCATGCCGCTGCTGGCCGCGTTCATCGGCTACACAACCAAGCTGGTGGCCATCGAGATGATGTTCCGCCCGGTCGAGTTCGTCGGCAAGCCGCCCTACCTCGGCTGGCAGGGCATCGTGCCGCGCAACGTCGGCCGGATCGGCAGCATCTCGGTCAACCTGCTGATCGGGCGCCTGATCAACCCGAACCAGATCATGGCCAGGCTGGACCCGGTGGAGCTGACCAAGCAGCTGCGGGAGCCGCTGAACCAGGCGGTCACCGAAATCGGCACCGACCTGATCGCCAAGTACCAGCCGCAGTTGTGGGAGCTGTTGCCGGCCGACGCACAACGGCGGATCCTGCGGCGGATCGCCGAGCGGGCCCCCAACGCGGTCGCCGAGCTGATCGCCGACTTCTCCCGCAACCCCGATGCCTACCTGGACACCCGGGACATGGCGCTGGCCAACCTGGCCGCGGATCGGGGCGTGCTGAACCGGCTGATCCGCGACGTCGGCGGCCGGGAACTGCGGTTCATCGCGCACAGCGGGCTCTACTTCGGGTTGATCATCGGACTGCTGCAGGCCGGGGTCTGGGCGCTGACCCATGAACCGCTGGTGATGCCCATCTTCGGCGCCGTGGTCGGGCTGAGCACCGACTGGATCGCGCTGAAGATGATCTTCTTTCCGCGCGAGGAGCGCCGGATCCTCGGGTTGTTCCGCTGGCAGGGGCTGTTCCAGAAGCGCCGCGCCGAGGTGGCCACCGACTACGGCCGGGTGGTGGCAGACGAGGTGCTCACCGTGCCGAAGATCATGCAGGCGCTGCTCACCGGGCCCCGGTCGGACCGGCTGATCGCGCTGGTCCAACGGCACGTGTCGGATGTGGTGGACCGCCAGCTCGGACCGGCCCGCCCACTGGTGCGGCTGAGCGTGGGTTCGGAGCGCTACCGCCGGCTCAAGTCGGACGTCGCGGAGCGGGCGCTGGCCGTCGCGCCCCGGACCATGGAGCCGGCGATGGCCTACGCCAAGGAGGCGCTGGGCATCCAGGACACCGTTGTGTCGGCGATGCGCGCGCTCACCCCGCTGGAGTTCGAGTCGGTGCTGCGACCGGCGTTCCGGCAGGACGAGTGGAAGCTCATCCTGGTCGGCGGCATCCTCGGCGCGATCGTCGGCGAGCTCCAGGTCCTGCTGTTGCTGGGGTGAGCCGGGCCCGTGTCCGGTGCAGCGGCCGCGCATAGAGTGGCCGTCATGGGCGACGAGGCGCTGGCCATCACCTACGTCGGCGGCCCGACCGCGGTGCTCGAGCTGGCAGGGTTCCGCCTGGTCGTCGATCCCACGTTCGACCCGCCGGGGGAGTACCCGATCGGCGCCCGCCAGCTCACCAAGCTGGCCGGACCGGCTATCGGCCCCGACGCGATCGGCCCGGTGGACGCGGTGCTGCTCTCCCACGACCAGCACCCGGACAATCTGGACCACGCCGGGCGGGAGTACCTGGCCACCGTGCCACTGGTGCTCTCCACAAACTCGGCGGCCGAGCGGCTCGGCGCTCCCGGGACCGTCCCGGTGATGGCCCTGCCGAACTGGACAGACACCGAGCTCATCGGCTCCAACGGCGGGTCCGCGGTGCGGGTTACCGGGGTGCCCGCGCAGCACGGCCCGGACGGCTCCGAGGCGCTGGTCGGTGAGGTGACCGGGTTCGTGCTCGCCGGGGATGGGCTGCCCACCGTGTACGTCAGCGGCGACAACGCCTCGCTGCGGGTGGTCCGGGAGATCGCCGAGCGGACCGGGCCGGTGGACGTGGCCGTGCTGTTCGCCGGCGCCGCGCAGACCCCGTTGGTGGGCGACGCGCACCTGACCCTGACCAGTGAACAGGCCGCCGAGGCCGCCGAGATCCTGGGCGCCGGCCAGGTGGTGCCGGTGCACTTCGAGGGCTGGGCGCACTTCACCCAGGGCGCCGACACGCTGCGCGAGGCGTTCCGCCGGCGCGGCCTCGGCGACCGGTTCCACCTGCTCGCCCCGGGGCAGCGGATCAGCTTCTGAAATCCGGGAGAGGCGGGCGGCTCAGCGCGCGGTCAGCCGTCACAGCGAGGTCATCTCAGCGCGCGGTCAGCCGCCACAGGGAGGTCATCTCGGCGGCCCGAGCGTGGCGCAGTGGGTCGGTCGGGTCCGGGTTGACCGCCGCGCGGTGCCGGGCCGGCAGCTCCGTCCGGTTTTCCACCCGCAGCCCGGACGCCTCGATCCCGCTGAGCAGGTCCACCCGGCTGCGCAGTCCGAGCAGCTCGGCCAGATCGGACAGCACCAGCCAGCCCTCGCCGGCCGGCCGCAGGTGCTCACCCAGGCCGGCTAGGAACCCGCTCAGCATCCGCCCGCCCGGGTCGTACACCGTCCGGTCCAGCGCACTGTGTGCCCTGGCCGGCAGCCACGGCGGGTTGCACACCACCAGCTCGGCGCGCCCCGGCGGGAACAGGTCGGCCCGGAGCACCTCCACCCGCTCAGCCATGCCCAGTCGATCGAGGTTCTCCCGGGCGCAGTCGACCGCCCTGGGCTCGACGTCGGTGGCCACCACCCTGGCCACGCCTCGGTTGGCCAGCACCGCCGCGAGCACCCCGGTGCCGGTGCCGATGTCGAACGCCAGCTCCGGCGGTCGGGGCGGCAGCGGGGCCGAGGCGACCAGGTCCACGTATTCGCCGCGGGTCGGCGCGAACACCCCGTAGTGCGGGTGCACCCGGGCGCCGAGGGCCGGCACCGGGACGCCCTTGGTGCGCCACTCGTGCGCGCCGATCGCGCCGAGCAGCTCGCGCAGCGCCACCACGGCGGGTTCGTCCACCGGCGGGTAGGCCTCCAGCGCGGCGCCCCGGACGTCGGGGGACCGGGGCAGCGGGATCACGAAGCCCGGCTCCACGGGCACCAGCAGCATGCCCAGAGCGCGCGCCCGCCGGGACTGCTCAGCGCGGTACCGGTGAAACTCCTCGGCGGGGGAGAGCGCCGGGTCTCGGCGTCTGGATCGGAGGAGCCGGGCGTCGGTGCGCCGGGCCAGCGCGGCCAGCAGCTGGCGGGCGTTGCGGTAATCGCCGCGCCACACCATCCCGATCCGGCGGGTGGCGTACTGGTACGCCGCATCGGCGGTGAGCCGGTCGTCGACCTCCACGAACTGGTCCGGGGATGGCGAGTCGTCCGAGGTGAGCCAGCGCGGCGAGGCTCCGCCCAGCGGCCGAGGGGGCGGAATGCTCGGCGCGCGCGGTCGTGCCATGCCGCGCAGTCTGCGCCCGTCGACCTGGGCGCACAATGCGGTTTCAGGCGGGCGGTTTCAGGCGGGCGGTTTCAGGCGGGCACTGACAGTCCGACCACGCCGGTGAGCCGTTCGGAGATCGTCCACAGCCAGGCGACTGGATTCGACCGGATGGGCGCCGCCCTGGCCGGCGGGCTCAGGGGTCAGAGGGTGGGCTCAGGCGCCGGCGACCGGGGTGGCGATCGGGGTGGCGGTCACGGTGCGGAAGGTGCGTCGGTATGCGGCCGGCGGCACGCCGACGGCGCTGCGCAGGTGCTGGCGCAGCGAGGAGGGGGCGCCGAACCCGGCCCGCGCGGCGATCTGGTCGACGGACAAGTCGCTGCTCTCCAACAGGTGCCGGGCCCGCTCCACCCGCTGCAGGGTGAGCCAGCGGCCCGGGGTCATGCCGACCTCGTCGCGGAACCTGCGGGTGAAGCTGCGCACGCTCATCCCGGCGTGCCTGGCCAGCCCGGACAGCGGCAGCGGGTCATCCAGCCGCTCTAGCGCCCATGCCCGGGTGGCGGCCGTGGTGCTGAAGGCCGGCTCGGGTACCGGGCGCTCGATGTACTGGGCCTGGCCGCCGTCCCGCCACGGCGGCACCACGCAGCGGCGGGCCACCTGGTTGGCCACCTCGCTGCCGTGGTCGCGGCGGACCAGGTGCAGGCAGAGGTCCACGCCGGCCGCCACCCCGGCCGAGGTGAGCACGTCCCCGTCGTCCACGAACAGTACGTTCGGGTCCACCTTGACCAGGGGGAAGGTGCGCTGGAAGTGCGCCGCGTCGCGCCAGTGCGTGGTGGCCGGCCGACCGTCCAGCAGCCCGGCCGCGGCCAGCACGTAGGACGCGGTGCAGATGGACACGATGCGGGCCCCCGGCCGGATTCCGGCGAGCGCCCGCGCCAGCGGCTCGGGCAGCCGGCCGTGCTGGTAGATCGGGCCGAGTTCGTGGGTCGCCGGGATCACCACGGTGTCCGCCTCGGCCAGTTCGCCCGCGTCGTACTCGGGGACTACGGCGAACCCGGCATCGGTGCTCACCGCCCGCCCGTCCACCGTGCAGATGCGCACCCGGTAGAGGGGCTGGCCATCCGGTCCGATGGCGACGCCGAAGATCCGGGGCGGGATGCCCAGCTCGAACGGCATGACCCCATCCAGGGCGAGGACGACCACGCGATGCATGGCCAGATCCTGTCACACCGCGCATATCAAGCCAGCCCGATTTCCGGCCCGCCGTCCCGACCCGCGTGCCACGGCCGGACGCCCGCGGCTCGGCGAACGTGGCCGCGCACGACCGCCCACACAGCTCTGCTGGCTCGACACAGCGGCCTGGGCCGCTGTGTGAGCTGCACCAGAGCTGTGTCAGCGGGGCCGTCAGCGGGGCCGTCAGCCGGGCGAGCGCGACGGCAACTCGTTCGGCGCTGCGCCCACGGATGGGTGAGGATGGTGGTGTGCCGAGCCTTACTTCGCTGCTGCTGTTCGTGCTGGCCGGCTCGGTCCTGGTAGCCATTCCAGGGCCGAACCACATCTACATCATCACCAGAGGGCTGAGTCAGGGGCGCGCCGCCGGGTTGGCCTCGGCGGCCGGCGTGGAGACCGGCACGCTGGTCTACAGCGCCGCGGCGGCGGCCGGGCTGGCCGCGCTGATCGCCTCGTCCGCGCTGGCCTTCGACGCGGTGCGCTACCTGGGCGCGGCCTATCTGATCTACCTGGGCGTACGCGCGCTGCTGCGCTACGAACCGCCCCAGCTGACCGGCCCGCCCGAGCCGGTGCCGCTGCGCCGGGTCTACGCCGAAGGCGTGCTGGTGAACGTGCTCAACCCGAAGGTGGCGCTGTTCTTCGTGGCGTTCCTGCCGCAGTTCATCGATCCGGCTCGAGGTCCGGTGGCGATGCAGATCATCGTGCTCGGCCTGATCATGGCGACCATCGGCATGCTCAGTGACGTGGCCTACGCGCTGGCCGCCGGCTCACTCGGCACCTGGTTGAACCGCCGCCCTACGTTCTTCCGCCGCCAGCGCTACCTCACCGGCACCATCTACCTGGCCCTGGGCGTGGTCGCCGCGATCAC
>DASWST010000222.1:0-4345 GCA_036402515.1 Pseudonocardia sp. | reverse complement strand
GACGTTACCATTCGACGTTTGGTTAATCCTTGCCCGCCCAATTTTCGGCGCCGCTCGCCGGTGGGTCGGTCAGTTGTCCGGCATTTCGCCGCGGTTCCCGCGCAGCGCGGTGTGCGCGGCGATTCCCCTGGTCATGTCCGGTGAGAGGTCAGAGCCGGGGCAGCGCCGGATGGCGACCACATTGCTACCCCGCCGGTCTTTCGGGCTGTGCTCGCGGAACCGTCCGTCCGGGGCGAGGAAGTACTGCTCGCACAGGAAGCAGAACGCCTCGCGTGCCATGGCCTGACCGCCTCGCGCCGGGTTCGGGGACGCCCGCCACATTACCAAACCGCGTTGGATTTGCCGAGCGGCCTCGATTCGCCTGGCTACGCCGTGGCCGCACTGACCGCCCGACCCGGCGACGCAGCGCCATTGCGCCGCACGCCGCACAGGCCCACCTCGCGGCCCGCACAGACCCACTCAGGCCGCACAGACCGTGCACGATCTGCATGGGCACCACCAGGTCTGTGCGAGCCGGGTCGACTGCGCAGCGGTAGTCGCTGGTTAGGCGGTGGCTTTGGCCGAGCGGGTCCGAGTGTCCGCCGCCGCCGTGCGCGCACCCGGCGAGGACGACCCGCCGCGCTCGATCGTGGTCATCACCACGGTGTCGATGATCTTCTCACAGACGGTCTCAAAGATCTCGTCGGCGGACAGCGCGCGCTGCTCGAAAGCTCTGGTCAGATTGGGTGTCTTGGCCGGGTCGTGATCGTGGTGCACGTTGGCCGCGTCGCCACGGCTCTCGTGCAGCGCGCTGCCGATCGCGTAGAGCTCGAGCGCCTCGAGCATCGGGGCGATCGCGCCGGTCGGCACGTTCTCCTCCTCCAGCAGCGCCACGGTGGCGTCCATCTGCGCCGAGCCGATGCCCAGCGGCTGGCGGCGCAGCATCACCGGCACCAGGTCCGGGTGCTCGCGGAACGCCTGCCGCAGCCGGCGTGCGTTGCGCAGGATCCACACCCGCCACGGCTCGTCGTGGGTCTGCGGGGTGCGCACTTCCTCCAGCGCCAGCTTGGCGGCGCCGACAACGATCTCTTCCTTGTTCTCGAAGTGGTGATAGAGCGAGGCGCCGTTGACCTTCAGGCGCTCGGCCAGACGCCGGATGCTCAGCGCCTCGATGCCCTCGTTGTCGATGATGTCCAGCGCCACCTCAAGCGCCTTGCGCTTCGAGATCAGCGGAACCTTCGGTCGTGCCACCCGTCTGTGCCCCTCTCTCACGACGCCCCGGGCGGATGCTCGCCAGCGGGTGTGCTCCCCCGGTACCGGCTAGCCGTCGTCGTCGATCAAGTCCGTCGCCCACAATACCAAGCAACGCTTGCTTCATCCCTTCTTTGCCGGCCGTGTGCCGGCCAGGATCTGTGTTTTCAGCAGCCGTTGCAGTACGCGCCGGTCCAGGTCCAGCCGGTCCGCGACGGTGACCGCCGATTCGTCCCGCAGCAGTCGCTTGGTTTCCCGGAGCGCCGCCGCGGGCTTCCCGGCCAGGGTTCGGCTCCGCTCGCCGACCAGCGCGTCCAGCGCGTCGGTGTCCGGAGCCAGCGCGGTGACCAGGCCCAGCCGGTGTGCCTCGGCGGCGTCGAACGGTTCGCCGAACAGGGCGAGCTCGGCGGCCTTCCCGGGGCCGACCAGTCGGGGCAGCAGCAGCGTGGCGGCCGCCTCCGGCACCAAACCGAGGTTGACGAACGGCAGCCGGAAGGTGCTGCCCACCGTGGCGTACACCAGGTCGCAGTGTGGCAGGACTGTCGTGCCGACGCCGATCGCCGGGCCGTCCACGGCGGCCACCAGCACCGGGCGCAGCGTGCTGAGCGCGGCCAGGAAACGCAGCGGGGGAGCGTCCTCACCCAGCGGCGGGTTGGCCGCCATGTCTGCCAGGTCGTTGCCGGCGGTGAACGAGCCACCCGAGCCGGTCAGCACCACCACTCGCACGTCATCGTCCGCGTCGGCGGCGCTCAGCGCGTCGGCCAGCGCGGCATACATCGCGGAGGTGATCGCGTTGCGTTTGGCCGGCCGGCACAGCCGCAGCGTGCGGATGCCTGGCTCGGCGAGGACCTGCACCTCCGGTGTGCGGTCCGGGGTGCCGAGCTGATCTGATTCCACCTCGGACAGCTTAACCATATGCTGTTCGGTTGGGAACGGTGTCAGCGTGGATCATGCCAGCGCGAAGCGACGGGAGTTGGGATGCCGGACAGTCACGAGGGTTCGCTTGCCGGGCGACGTGCCCTGGTCACCGGGGCGAGCCGGGGGATCGGCGCGGCCATTGCCCGTCGCTTCGCCGAGCTGGGGGCGGACGTCGCGCTGGCCGCCCGGAGTACCGAGGCGATCCAGGCGCTGGCCAAGGAGCTGGCCGACGGCGGAGTGCGCGCGGTGCCGATCCAAGCTGACCTGACCGACCGGGACTCCCTGGCTGCGCTGATGGCCCGGGTCGGCGAGGAGTTCGGCGGGTTGGACATCCTGGTCAACAACGCCGGCGTGCTGCCCGTGGCGGAGCGGGCCGAGCGCCTGGGCTGGGATGCCTGGGACGCCACGTTCGGGCTGAACCTGTCCGCGCCCTGGTACCTCGCGTGCCGTGCCAAGGAGCTGATGGGTGAGCGCGGCGGGGTGATCGTGAACAACGCCAGCACCGCGGCCTATTTCCCGTCCCGGGGGCTGGTGGCCTACAACGTCAGCAAGTCCGCGCTGATCATGCTGACCAGGGTGCTCGCCCTGGAGTGGGCTCGGGCCGGGGTGCGGGTGGTCGGAGTGGCGCCGGGAAAGATCGAGACAGACCTGGTGCAGCCCATCCTGCGCTGGACCGAGAAGCACCAGCTGCCGGTGAATCCGCAGGGTCGGATCGGCGCGGATCACGAGGTCGCCGACCTGGTTGCGTTCCTGGTCTCCGACCGGGCGGCATACCTGACCGGGATCACCGTGCCGATCGACGGCGGCGAGCTGCTCACCGCCGGATCCGAGCCCGGACGCTAAACCAAACAGCGTTTTTCTTGACCAGTAAGTGGGCGCCAATTCAACAGTGCAGCCGATGTGGGCCGCTCTGGCTCTTCATGGCTGCCGACATTCGCTACTAGCCGAGGTGGCTGCGTAATCCCCCCAGCAAGAGGGCCAACCCGAATTCAAAGGCCTGATCTGAGAGATGCGACGCATAGTTATCGCTCGCGGCGGTAAGTCTGGGGAATTCCTCGGGCGGTAGCTCTCGGATACGCTCAGGCATCTCGATCGGGGCGGCGCCCGCTTGAGCACCGCCGAACCCGAGCGCGTAGTTGCAGAGGGCGCCCAATGCATTCAGCGCGGCGTTGCTGTCGAAGCCAGCTGTGCACAGCCGGCTGTGCGAGACGCTGGCGGAGCACCTGAGTGCCGACGGCGTCTGGTTCGACTCCATCGCCTGGATCGTCACCGCTCGCCGCCACGCCAAAGGCCAGTCGTAAACAGCGAGGCTGGCCAGAGTGGGCCGCCAAATCACGTCGATCAGCTGGTGCCGAGATCCGCCGACAGCCACCGCTGCGGGCTCATGTAGACGGCGACGTCCTCGGGGAGGTTGGCCTTGGCGAACTCCAGGTACGGGCCGACCCGCTCCTCCGGCAGGTAGCGGGAGGTCATCTCGAGCAGCTGATCGTCCGTCCCGGGGACCATCCGGGCCACTGGCCCTTCCACCGAGACGTACCGGACGGTCGGCTCGAGCCGCTCCACCATCACGGTGAACCGCCCGGCTTCCTTGATCAGCTTGGCCTTTCGGGAGTCGGCGCCGGTCAGCACCCAGAGCTCACCACCGGGCGCGTACTGGTACCAGACGGGCACGGTCAGCGGACCTCGGTCCGGGCCGGCGGAGACGGACAGCGCACCAATATGGGGCTCGGCCAGAAACTTTTCGCGTTCGCTCACAGACAGGGCCACGTGCCGAGCCTACGACGGGGCCCGGACAGTTTTGTGGGCGCCGTGCGTGACGGCAGAGACCGCGTACGGGGAGAACGACAGTGTGCGCAAACGGTTGCGGGTCTCACCTATGTGATGCCGGGTGCGCTGCTGTTCATCCCGCTCTACCAGCTGCTCACCGACCTGCAGCTGATCGACTCCCTATGGTCGCTGGTGGCGACATACCCGACGTTCACCCTGCCGTTCGCGACCTGGCTGCTGATGGAGTACTTCAAGTCCATCCCGCCGGAGCTGGAGGAGGTGGCCATGGTGGACGGCTGCTCCCGGTTCGGCATGCAGTCGATGATCTTCGGCGACCTCGTGCGGCAGGGGCAGCTGGCCGCCGCGTCGCTGCTGATCAGCATTCCGGTGGTGCTGATGTACGCCTTCGGTCAGCGGTCCTTGCCGAGGG
>DASWST010000221.1:0-26637 GCA_036402515.1 Pseudonocardia sp. | reverse complement strand
ATTCACCGCCCCAGAAGGCAAAACCATGGGCCACGCCGGCGCCATCGTCTCCGGCTCCGCCGGCACCGCCCAAGCCAAAAAAGAAGCCCTCGAAGCCGCCGGCGTCAAGGTCGGCAAAACCCCCAGCGAAACCGCCACGCTCATGCGGGCGCTGCTGCTGGAACACGCCGCCACGAGCGCGGCCTGACCACCACTGAATCCCGCCGACCCGAGGAGTCACCGTATGCCCGGCGACGCGCTGCGCTACGACGTCAATCTGTCCATCCTGTTCACTGAGCTGCCGCTGCTTGAGCGGCCGGCGGCCGCCGCGGCAGCCGGGTTCAACGCCATCGAGCTGTGGTGGCCGTTCGCCGAGCCGGACCCGCCAGCCCGCGAACTGGACGCGCTCCGCCAGGCCATCGTCGACTCCGGAACCCAGCTGGTCGGGCTCAACTTCGACGCCGGGAACATGCCGGCCGGTGACCGCGGCCTGCTCTCCCGTCCCTCGCAGAGCCACCGGTTCCGGACGAACATCGACGTCACGGTGGAGTTCGCCGCGTCGCTGGGCTGCACCACGCTGAACGCGCTGTACGGCAACAGCGAGCCCGGGTTGAGCGCGGGAACCCAGCGGGAGCTGGCCACGGAGAACCTGGTGCTGGCCGCGAAGGCGGCTGACCGGGTCGGCGCCACCGTGGTGATCGAGGCGCTGAACAGCATCGAGAACCCGCGCTACCCGATCACCTCGTCCCGCCAGGCCCTGGAGCTGGTCGACTACCTGCGGGTGGTGCACCAGGTACCCAACGTCTCCTTCCTGGCCGATCTGTACCACCTGGCCCGCATGGGCGAGTCGGTACAACAGCTGGTCGAGCGGCACACCCCCCGGTTCGGGCACGTACAGATCGCCGACGTACCGGGACGCGGCCAGCCCGGCACCGGCGAACTGGACTGGGACGCCGTGCTGACCACGTTGGCCGCGCGCGGCTACCAGGGCCACGTCGGGCTCGAGTACAAGCCGGTCGGCCCGAGCGCGGAGAGCTTCGACTGGATCACCAAAGTCACCAGGGAGAACGCATGACCACAATCGGGTTCATCGGTCTGGGGATCATGGGCGGGCCGATGGCGGCCAACCTGGTCAGGGCCGGCCATACGGTGGTCGGCTTCGACCTCGATGAGGCGCGCAAGGAAGCGCTGGTGACAGCCGGCGGCAGCACGGCTGGCTCGATCGCGGAGGCCACCGACGCCGAAGTCGTGATCACCATGCTGCCCGACTCGCCGCAGGTCGAGCAGGTTGTGCTCGGCCCGGACGGAGTGCTCGAACACGCCAAGCCTGGCCTGTTGCTGATCGACATGAGCACGATCCGGCCGGACACCTCGCGCACGGTGGCCGCCGAGGCCGCCAGCCGGGAGGTCCGGGCACTGGAGGCTCCGGTCAGCGGCGGCGAGAAGGGCGCCATCGACGCGGTGCTGTCCATCATGGTGGGCGGCGCCGAGGAGGACTTCCAAGCCGCGCTGCCGGTACTCGGGGCGCTCGGCAAGACCATCGTTCGGGTCGGCGGCCCGGGCGCGGGGCAGACCGTCAAGGCGGCCAACCAGCTCGTGGTGGGTGGCACCTACGCGCTGGTCGCCGAGGCGATCGTGCTGCTCGAGGCCTCCGGGGTGGACCCCGCCGGCGGCCTGGACGTACTCGCCGGCGGGCTGGCGGCCAGCCGGATCCTCGAGCTCAAGCGGAAGTCGATGGTGGAACGCCAATTCGCCCCCGGCTTCCGGATCGACCTGCACCACAAGGACATGGGGATCGCCACCGCCGCGGCCAGGGAGGCGGAGGTCTCCCTGCCGATAACCGCGCTGACCGCCCAACTCATCGCCGCCGCCCGGGCTCAGGGCTACGGCGCGCTCGACCACTCGGCGCTGCTCAAGGTGATCGAGAACCTCTCGGGAAGGACATCGGCATGAACAAGATCCCGTGCATGGAAGCGGTCGCTCAGGTGCTCGAGTCCGAGGGCGTGGACACCGTCTTCGGCATCCCTGGCGCCGCGATCCTGCCGCTCTACGCGGCCTTGCGGAAGAGCGGCATCCGGCACCTGACGGTGCGCCATGAAGAAGGCGGCACGCACGCCGCCGACGGCTGGGCCAGAGCCACCGGCAAGGTCGGAGTGAGCATCGGCACCTCCGGCCCTGCCGGTACCAACATGATCACCGGCCTGTACACCGCGCTGGCCGACTCGATCCCGATCATCTGCATCACCGGCCAGGCGGAGCGCAGCAAGCTGCACCAGGAGTCGTTCCAGGCGGTCGACATCGTGGAGATCGCCAAGCCGGTGACCAAGTGGGCGGTGCAGCTCAAGGAGCCGGCCCAGGCGGCCTGGGTGTTCCGCGAGGCGTTCCGGATCGCCCGCTCCGGCCGGCCCGGCCCGGTGCTCATCGACCTGCCGATTGACGTGCAGCGCGGGTTGTGTTTATACGACCCGGAGGTGGATGCGGCGCTGCCGTTCTCCCAGCCCGAGCCCAGGTTCGAGCCGGTGCGCGCGGCGATCGAGATGTTGCTGGACGCGGAGCGGCCGCTCATCCTGGCCGGCGGCGGAGTGATCGGCGCCGAGGCCTGGGAGGAGCTGCGCGACCTGGCCGAGTACCTGCAGGTGCCGGTGCAGGTCACGCTGATGGGCAAGGGCGCGTTCCCGGAGGACCACCCGCTGTTCGCCGGCATGGCCGGCCTCCAGACGCAGACCCGGTGGGGCAACGCGGCGTTCCTGGAGAGTGACCTGGTGCTGGCCGTCGGCGCCCGGTTCGGTGACCGGCACACCGGTGACCTGGAGACCTACCGGCGCGGCCGGAAGTTCATCCACGTGGACATCGAGCCCACCCAGATCGGCAAGGTGTTCGAGCCGGACCTGGGCATCGTGGGCCACGCCAAGCCCACCCTGGCCGCGCTGGACGCCTACGCCCGGCACAGCACCTCGCAGCGGAACCCGGGCAACTGGACCGAGCGGGTCAGCGAGCTGCGCAGCACGCTGCTGCGCCGCGACGACTTCGACGACGTGCCGATCAAGCCGCCGAGGGTGTACCGGGAGATCAACGAGGTGTTCGGCCCGGACACCACCTTCGTCACCGCGATCGGGCTCTACCAGATCTGGTCGGGCCAGTTCCAGCAGACCTTCCGGCCCCGGCACTACCTGGTCTGTGGGCAGGCCGGCCCGCTGGGCTGGGAGATCCCGGCGGCGATCGGGGTGAAGTGCGCCTACCCGGACAAGCCGGTGGTCGCGGTGGTCGGTGACTACTCCTTCCAGTTCCTGATGGAGGAGATCGCGGTCGCCGCGCAGTATCAGATCCCGTTTGTCATCGTCATGGTGAACAACGAGTACCTGGGGCTCATCCGGCAGGCCGAGCTCGGCTACGACATGAACTACGCAGTCGACCTGCACTACGGCGAGGGCGGCATCGACCACGTCAAGCTGATGGAGGCGTTCGGCTGCCCGGCCCGGCGGGTGGAGCAGCCCGGCGAGATCGCCGACGCACTGCGCTGGGCCACCCTCGAGGCCGAGGCCGCCCAGCTGCCGGTGCTGGTGGAGATCATGGTCGAGCGGGAGGCGAACGCGGCGATGGGTCCGTCCCTGGACGCGATCAAGGAGTTCGAGCCGGTTCCCGACCTGGTCCCGGTCGAAGCGCCGTAACCACGCGCAGGTAACCGCCGCCACCGAAGTCGCACCCCGATCCGGTCCCGACTTCGCATACCTCCGGGTAGGCGAAGTCGGGACGCGGGTGCGGGTCGGGCGGCGGCTGGGCGCGGACGATGCCGTTTGGGTATCGGGTCATCCAGAACGAGTGTTGGACGGATATCGGGCTGGGCTCTTACCGTGGCCAGCGTGACCGGGTACTCCCCCACGCAACTCGCCGCCAAGCTCGCCTCCGGGCTGCTCTCGTTCCCGGTGACCCATTTCCGGGACGACCTCTCCTTCGACGAGGCCGGCTACCGGGACAACATCGGCTGGCTGAGCCAGTACGACGTGGCCGGCCTGTTCGCGGCGGGTGGCACCGGGGAGTTCTTCTCGCTGTCCCCGGACGAGGTCGAGGTGGTGGTCCGGGCCGCCGCACAGAGCGCCCCGGACGACACTCCGGTGCTGGCCCCGGCCGGGTATGGCCCCACTACCGCCGTGCGGCTGGCCCGCTCCGCCGAAGCGGTCGGCGCGGACGGCATCCTGCTGTTCCCGCCGTACCTGACCGAGGCCGAACAGGACGGGCTGGCCGCCTACGTCAGCGCGGTGTGCCGAGCCACCTCGCTGGGCGTGATCATCTACAACCGGTCCAACGCCATCTACTCCGTGGACACCGTGCGCCGGCTGGCCGACGAGTGCCCGAACCTGATCGCGTTCAAGGACGGCGCCGGCGATCTGGAGCAGATGACCCGGATCTACACCCGGCTGCGGGACCGGCTCACCTACATCGGCGGGCTGCCCACCGCCGAAATGTTCGCGCTGCCCTACCAGCAGCTGGGCGTGAGCACCTACTCCTCGGCGATCTTCAACTTCATGCCGGAGTTCGCGCTGCGCTTCTACGCCGCGGTGCGCTCCGGCGACCGCGACAGCGTGCTGACCATGCTGGACGAGTTCGTGCTGCCCTACACCGAGCTGCGCAACCGGGGCCGGGGCTACGCGGTGAGCATCGTCAAGGCCGGCATGCGCGCCATCGGCCGGCCGGCCGGTCCGGTCCGCCCGCCGCTGGTCGATCTGGACGACCACGAGCTCGCCGCGCTCACCGTCCTCATCGACAAGCTCACCGACAAACTCGCCGACAAAATGACAACCGGCCAGAAGCTGGCACGCTGAGCCCCGTGGACAATTCCGTGACTCAGACCCAGCCAACCGACCTGACCGGCCAGATGATCATTGGCGGCACCCGGGTGACCGGGTCCGGCGAATCCGTGGCCGGGGTCGACCCGCGCACCGGCGAGCGCCTGGAACCCGGGTACCGGGGCGCCGGCCCGGCCGAGGTGGACCGCGCCTGCGAGCTCGCCGAACAGGCCTTCGCCGGTTACCGGAGCGCACCGGTGGCCGCCCGCGCGGACTTCCTGGACGACATCGCGGCCCGCATCGACGCGCTCGGCGAGCGCCTGGTGCGCCGGGCCGTGCGGGAAAGCGGCCTGCCCGAGGCCAGGCTCACCGGCGAGCTGGCCCGGACCACCGGCCAGCTGCGGCTGTTCGCCGGGGTGCTCCGCGAGGGCAGCTGGCAGGGCGCCCGGATCGACCACGCCGACCCGAGCACAACCCCGGCCCGCCCGGATCTCCGGCAGCGCAAGATCCCGCTCGGCCCGGTCGCCGTGTTCGGCGCCAGCAACTTCCCACTCGCCTTCTCGGTGGCCGGCGGAGACACCGCCTCGGCGCTGGCCGCCGGGTGCCCGGTGGTGGTCAAGGCGCACGAGGCGCACCCGGGCACCAGCGAGCTGGTCGGCGTGGCGGTGGCCGAGGCGGTCCGCGCGGCCGGGCTGCCCGAGGGCGTGTTCTCCCTGGTCTACGGGGACGGGCCCGGAGTGGGTACCCGACTGGTCAGCCACCCTCGGATCCAGGCGGTCGGGTTCACCGGCTCCCGGGGCGCCGGCCTGGCCATCGCCGAGGCGGCGTTCCGTCGGCCCCGCCCGATCCCGGTCTATGCCGAGATGAGCAGCGTCAACCCGGTGTTCCTGCTCCCCGGCGCGCTGGCCAGCCGAGGGGCTGAGCTGGGCACCGCCTACGCCGGCTCGCTCACCCTCGGCGCCGGCCAGTTCTGCACCAACCCCGGCCTGGTGTTCGCCGCGCACGGGCCGGAGCTGGACGCCTTCCTGGACAGTGCGGCCAAGGCGGTGGAGGGCGACCCGGGCGCGCCGATGCTCACCGAGCGGATCGCCGGGTCGTACCACGGCGCGGCCTCCCGACTTATCGACAATCCCTCGGTGACCGTGCTGGCCCGGGGTCAGCGCGCGGACGGGCCGGCCGGCGGTCAGGCCGTGCTGGCCACCGTGGACGCGGCGGAATTCACCGGCGACGAGGCCCTCGAGCAGGAGGTCTTCGGGGCCGCCTCGCTGGTGGTGCGGTGTGCCGACGCGGACAGCCTGATCGAGCTGGCCGGCTCGCTGGAGGGCCAGCTGACCGCCACGGTGCACGCCGCCGAGGGCGACTACCCGCTGGCCGGGCGGCTGCTGCCGGTGCTGGAGCGGTTGGCCGGGCGGGTGCTGTTCGACGGCTGGCCGACCGGTGTGCAGGTGGGCCACGCGATGGTGCACGGCGGGCCGTTCCCGGCCACCTCGGACTCGCGGACCACGTCGGTGGGCAGCCTGGCTATCGAGCGGTTCCTCCGCCCGGTGTGTTACCAGGACACCCCGGCCGCGCTGCTGCCCGAGGTGCTCCGCGACGACGTCACCGGGGTGCCGCGGCGCATCGACGGAACGCTGGTCATCAACTGATCGGCGAGCAGACCAACAGGGATACGGGGTCACCCCCACGAGGAGGAACAGCGATGTTTCGCATTGCCCAGGTCAGGGTGACCCCGATCCTGATCTCCGACCCGCCACTGCTGAATGTGCAGGGCGTACACCAGCCCTATACCCCGCGCACGATCATCGAGATGGTCACCGAGAACGGCGCGGTCGGGCTCGGCGAGACCTACGGCGACGCCGACTACGTGAACGTGGCGCAGGCCTTCGGGCCCGAGTTGGTCGGCGCGCCGCTGGTGGTCAACGGGCTGCTCGCCCGGGTGCTGGCCAGCGCGGAGCGGGTCGGGGTGAGCGACCTGGACAACCGGGTGTACGCGGAGGGCCTGCGCGGCAGTCGGACGCTGCCCAAGGTGTGCCGGAGCGTGGCGTCCGCGTTCGAGGTGGCCATCCTGGACGCGCTCGGCCACGAGTCCGACCTGCCGGTGCACGCGCTGCTCGGCGGCAAGGTCCGCGACGCGGTGGAGTACAGCGGCTATCTGTTCTACCGGTGGGCCGAGCACCCCGGCCCGGACGAACCCCGGGACGACTGGGGCGCCGCGCTGGACCCGGCCGGCGTGGTGGCCCAAGCCCAGCGGATGGCCACGGACTACGGCTTCACCTCGTTCAAGCTCAAGGGCGGGGTCTTCGAGCCGGCCCAGGAAGTGGCCGCGATCCAGGCGCTGCACGAGGCGTTCCCCGGCCACCCGCTGCGGTTGGACCCGAACGGCGCCTGGTCGGTGCCCACCAGCCTGGAGGTGGCCGCCGCGCTGGAGGGCATCGCCGAGTACCTGGAGGACCCCACCACCGGGACAGCGAACATGGCCGAGGTGGCCAAGAAGACCTCGCTGCCGCTGGCCACCAACATGTGTGTCACCTCGTTCGAGGAGATCCCGCCGGCGTTCAGCAGCGACGCGGTGCAGGTCGTGCTGTCCGACCACCATTTCTGGGGCGGGCTGCGGGCCACCCAGGACCTGGCGGCGGTGTGCCGCACCTACGGGGTGGGGCTGTCCATGCACTCCAACACCCACCTGGGCATCAGCCTGGCCGCGATGACGCACGTGGCGGCCACCATCCCGGAGCTGCGCTACGCCTGCGACAGCCACCGCCCGTGGCAGACCGAGGACGTGATCACCGAGCCGCACACGTTCGTCGGCGGCGCGATCGCGGTGTCCGACGGCCCCGGGCTGGGCATCGAGCTGGACCGCGACAGCCTGGCCGCGCTGCACCAACGGTGGCGAGACAGCGACGTCCGGGGCCGGGACGACGCGGCCGCGATGCGCCGGGTGCATCCCGACTGGATCAGCCCCGCACTGCCCCGCTGGTAGCCACTCGCCCGCTCGCCCGTTCTGGCCGATGACCCAGCGCAACCTGGATGTGAAGGTGCGGGCACCGCCACCGCCGCCCCATGAGCGAGGGTGCGGTGCCCGACCGGCTGCCTTAACTTGCCGCGGCCACCGACTGGTTGAGCAGGTCGGCCACGGCGGAGATGGCGCGCAGTGTGGGCACATCGGCGCCCACCATGTCCGCCAGCTCGACCACCGCGGTCAGCAGTACGTCGAGCTCCATCGGACGGCCACGCTCCAGGTCCTGCAGCGTGGATGTCTTGTGCTCACCGGTCTTCTCCGCCCCGGCCAACCGGCGCTCCACCGACACACTGGGCTCGGCGCCCACACCCCGGGCGACCTCGAGGGTCTCCTCCATCATGGTGGCCACGAGCGCCTTGGTGCCCTTGTGCCGGCAGATCCCGGCCATGGTCGCCCTGGTGAGCGCGCTGATGGGGTTGAACGCGATGTTGCCCATCAGCTTGATCCAGATGTCATTGCGCAGGTCCTGCTCGACCGGGCACTTGAGCCCACCGGCGATCATCGCGGCAGCGAACTCGCTGCACCGGGTGGACATCGTGCGGTCCGGCTCGCCGATGGAGAACCGGGTGCCCTCCAGGTGCCGCACCACACCGGGCGACTCGATCACGGTCGCCGGATACACCACACAGCCGATCGCCCGGTGCAGCGGCAGCACCTTGGTCACCGCTCCGCCCGGGTCCACGCTCTCGATCCGGCGTCCCTGGTAAGGGCCCGGGAGTCCGTAGAAGTACCACCACGGGATGCCGTTCTGGGCTCCGATGACGGTGGTGTGTGGGCCCAGCAACGGCTCGACCAGTGGGCCGGCCGCCGCGTAGGCGTTCGCCTTGAGGCCCAGGAACACGTGGTCCACCGGGCCGATCTCCTCGGGCTTGTCGGTCGCATTGGGACGTGCCTGGAAATCACCTCGGGGGCTCAGCACCTTCACCCCGTGCTGCCGCATCGCGGCCAGGTGCGGACCACGAGCCACCAGGTGTACCTCGACACCCGCCCGGCTCAGGCTTGCCCCCACATATGCGCCAATCGCGCCGGCTCCGAGCACAGCAACTCGCATGGTCGCTCCCGTCGTCGTTGTATCTAGTATGCAGTATGCGACAAACGGGTCAAGCTCCGAGTTTCGCCGGAAGGCAGGTCTGGACAAGCGCGCAAGCGAGGAGTACCAACTATGGGCATACGGTATGCAGTATGGACGCCGCTGCGCGCGGTGATCGAGTGGGAGAGGTTGTAATGACGCAGACGATCCCCGGTAGCACCGTCGCCCGGAGTGACAAGCCTGCGACCCCGGCGAGCCAAGAGCTAATCTCGGGTGGTCACCTGGTTGCCAAGGCGCTCAAGGCTGAAGGCGTCGACACCATCTTCACCCTCTGCGGTGGCCACATCATCGACATCTACGACGGCTGCGTCGACGAGGGCATCTCGGTGATCGACGTACGGCACGAGCAGGTGGCCGCGCACGCCGCCGACGGTTACGCACGGGTCACCGGAACCCCCGGATGCGCGGTGGTCACCGCCGGCCCTGGCACCAGTGACGCGATCACCGGGGTGGCCAACGCGTTCCGGGCGGAGAGCCCGATGCTGCTGATCGGCGGCCAGGGCGCGCTCAGCCAGCACAAGATGGGGTCGCTGCAGGATCTCCCGCACGTCGACATGATGTCCCCGATCACCAAGTTCGCCGCGACCGTGCCGGGCACCGCGCGCGCCGCCGACATGGTCTCCATGGCCTTCCGGGAATGCTATAACGGTGCCCCTGGCCCCTCCTTCCTGGAAATCCCGCGCGACGTGCTGGACGCCAAGGTGCCGCTCGAGCAGGCCCGCCTCCCCCGGACCGGCGGCTACCGCGCCTCCACCCGCTCCGCCGGCGACCCGGCCGCCATCGAGACGCTGGCCGACCTGCTCACACACGCCGAGAAGCCCTGCGTGCTGCTCGGTAACCAGGTGTGGACCTGCCGGGCCACCGATGCCGCGGTGTCCTTCGTGCACGAGCTGAACGTGCCCGCCTTCATGAACGGCGCCGGCCGGGGCACCCTCGCCCCCGGCGACCCGCTGCACTTCCAGCTCGCCCGCCGGCACGCCTTCAACGAGGCCGACCTGATCATCATCGTGGGCACCCCGTTCGACTTCCGGATGGGCTACGGCCGGCGCCTCTCCCCGGCCGCCAAGGTGGTGCAGATCGACCTGAACTACGGCACCGTCGGCAAGAACCGGGACGTCGACCTGGGCATCGTCGGGGACGCCGGCGCGGTGCTCTCGGCAGTCGCCCAGGCCACCTCCGGACGGTTGGACACCGGCACCGCGGCGCGCAAGGCGTGGATCGACGAGCTGCGCGCGGTGGAGGACTCCGCCTACCACAAGCGGCTGCCCCGCCAGCACTCCGACGCCTGCCCGATCGACCCGTACCGGCTGGTGCACGAGATCAACGAGTTCCTCACCGAGGACTCGATCTACATTGGCGACGGCGGCGACATCGTCACCTTCTCCGGGCAGGTTGTGCAGCCGAAGTCCCCCGGGCACTGGATGGACCCGGGCCCGCTGGGCACCCTCGGCGTCGGCATCCCGTTCGTCCTGGCCGCCAAGCACGCCCGGCCGGACAAGGAGGTCGTCGCGCTCTTCGGGGACGGCGCGTTCAGCCTCACCGGTTGGGACTTCGAGACCCTGGTCCGCTACAACCTGCCGTTCGTCGGGATCGTCGGCAACAACTCGTCGATGAACCAGATCCGCTACGGCCAGATCCAGAAGTACGGCGAGGACCGCGGCCGGGTCGGCAACACACTCGGCGACGTGCACTACGACAAGTTCGCCCAGATGCTCGGTGGCTACGGCGAGGAGGTCCACGACCCCGCTGACATCGCTCCAGCACTGCGCCGGGCCCGCGAATCCGGCCTACCCTCACTGATCAATGTCTGGGTCGATCCGGACGTCTACGCACCCGGAACCATGAACCAGACCATGTACAAGTGACCGCCTTTTCCGCCGTCGGGAGAGCAGAAATATGAGCAAGGCATTAGAAGGTGTCCGCGTCCTCGACATGACCCACGTCCAGTCCGGCCCCTCGGCCACCCAGATTCTCGCCTGGCTGGGCGCCGATGTGGTGAAGGTGGAAGCGCTTGGCGGGGACATCACCCGCAAGCAACTGCGCGACGTTCCGGACGTCGACAGCCTTTATTTCACGATGCTGAACTGCAACAAGCGCAGCGTCACGCTCAACATGAAGAGCGAAGAAGGCAAGAAGATCTTCACCGAGCTGGTCCGGAAGTCGGACGTGATGGTGGAGAACTTCGGACCCGGCGCGGTGGACCGGATGGGTTTCACCTGGGACCTGCTCCAGGAGCTGAACCCCAAGCTGGTCTACGCCTCCATCAAGGGCTTCGGCGAAGGTCCGTACACCCACTACAAGGCCTACGAGGTGGTCGCCCAGGCGATGGGCGGCTCGATGAGCACCACCGGCTTCGAGGACGGCCCCCCAGTGGCAACCGGTGCCCAGATCGGTGACTCCGGCACGGGCATCCACGCGGTCGCCGGCATCCTCGCCGCGCTGGTGCAACGCGGCCAGACCGGACGGGGCCAGCGGGTCACCGTGGCCATGCAGCACGCGGTGCTCAACCTGTGCCGGGTGAAGCTGCGCGACCAGCAGCGCCTGGCGCACGGGCCGCTTCCTGAGTACCCGAACAAGGAGTTCGGCGACTCGGTGCCGCGCTCGGGCAACGCCTCCGGGGGCGGGCAGCCTGGCTGGGCGGTCAAGTGCGCGCCGGGCGGCCCGGACGACTATATCTACGTCATCGTGCAGCCGCCGGGCTGGGCGCCGGTCGCCGAGCTCATCGGGCGGCCGGAGCTGGCCGATGACCCGGAGTGGAGCACTCCGGAGGCGCGGCTGAACAAGCTGGACAAGATGTTCCAGCTGATCGAGGAATGGTCGGTCCACCACAGCAAGCTGGACGTGCTGGCCATGCTCAACGCGCACAACATCCCGTGCGGACCGATCCTGTCCACCAAGGAGCTGATCGAGGACGCGTCCCTGGCGGACAACAACATGATCGTCACCGTGGACCACCCGGAGCGCGGCAGCTTCACCACGGTCGGCTGCCCGATCAAGCTGTCCGACTCGCCGGTGAAGGTGGAGACCTCGCCGCTGCTGGGCCAGCACAACGAGGACGTGTACGTCCGCGAGCTGGGCATCGACCCCGATCGCTTCGCGGAGCTACAGAAGACTGGGGTGATCTAGGGATGACCGCATACGACAGGGACGCCGTACGCGAGATCCTGGACAAGGCACTCGCCGAGAGCCGCGACTCGCTCACCGCCCCCGAGGGCCGGCTGGTCTGTGAGGCCTACGGGATCCCGACCCCGGGCGAGGGCCTGGCCAGCAGCGCCGACCACGCCGTCCAGCTCGCCGAGCAACTCGGCCACCCGGTGGTGCTGAAGATCGTCTCGCCGGACATCCTGCACAAGACCGAGGCCGGCGGGGTCAAGGTCGGAGTGGCCAGCGAGGCCGAGGTGCGGACGGCACACGAGCAGATCATCACCTCGGCGCGCCGCTACAACGCCGACGCCACCATCGAGGGCGTGCAGGTGCAGCAGATGCTGGCCGGCGGCCAGGAGGTCATCATCGGTGCCACCACCGACCCGACCTTCGGCAAGGTCATCGTGTTCGGCCTGGGTGGCGTCCTTGTCGAGGTACTGCGCGACGTCACCTTCCGGCTGGCCCCGGTGGACACCGACACCGCGCGCTCCATGCTCGACGACATCGCCGCGGCCGAGGTGCTGCGCGGGGCGCGGGGTGCCGAACCGGTGGACGCGGACGCGCTGGCCGACATCATCCGGCGGCTGTCCGACCTGGTCACCGACTTCCCCCGGATCCGGGAGTTCGACCTCAACCCGGTCTTCGCCCGCCCAGACGGCGCCTCAGCGGCCGACGTGCGAATCCTGCTGGAGACCGAGGAGATCGTCGAGCCGGTCCGGTACAGCAAGGACGAGATCCTGGCGACCATGAATCGGTTGATGCACCCGAGGGCAATCGCCGTGATCGGGGCATCCAACGAGGCCGGCAAGATCGGCAACTCGGTGATGAAGAACCTCATCAACGGGGGCTATGCCGGGGAGATCTACCCGATCAACCCCAAGGCCGATCAGATCCTGGGCCGCACCGCGTACAAGTCCATCGGTGACGTGCCCGGCGAGGTCGATGTCGCGGTGTTCGCGGTGCCAGCGAAGTTCGTCCCCCAGGCGTTGCGCGAGGTGGGCGCGAAGAAGGTACCCGCCGCGGTGCTGATCCCGTCCGGCTTCGCCGAGACCGGGAACGTCGAGGGCCAGCAGGAGATCGTGGCGATCGCCCGGGAACAGGGGGTACGCCTGCTCGGGCCGAACATCTACGGCTACTACTACACGCACGAGAACCTGTGCGCGACGTTCTGCACCCCGTACGACGTCAAGGGCGGGGTCGCCCTGACCTCGCAGAGCGGTGGCATCGGCATGGCCATCCTCGGCTTCAGCCGCACCAGCAAGATGGGTGTCTCGGCCATCGTCGGGCTCGGCAACAAGTCCGACCTGGACGAGGACGACATGCTGACATTCTTCGAGTCCGACGACAACACCACGTGCGTGGCCATGCACCTGGAGGACCTGAAGGACGGCCGGTCGTTCGTCTCGGCGGCTCAGCGGATCACCAAGACCAAGCCGGTTGTCGTGCTCAAGGCCGGCCGCACCGCGATGGGCGCCAGGGCGGCCAGCTCGCACACCGGCGCCCTGGCCGGTGACGACAAGGTCTACGACGACGTGCTGCGCCAGGCCGGCGTCATCCGGGCGCCCGGGCTGAGCGACATGCTCGAGTACGCCCGTGGGCTGCCCGTGCTGCCCACTCCCAAGGGTGAGAATGTCGTGATCATTACCGGCGCGGGCGGGTCCGGGGTGCTGCTCTCCGACGCGTGTGTGGCCAACGACCTGACCCTGATGGAGATCCCGCCGGACCTGGATGAGGCCTTCCGGGCCTTCATCCCACCGTTCGGCGCGGCCGGCAACCCGATCGACATCACCGGTGGCGAGCCGCCCTCGACCTACGAGGCGACCATCCGGCTCGGGCTGGAGGATCCCCGCATCCACGCGCTGATCCTGGGTTACTGGCACACCATCGTCACGCCGCCGATGGTCTTCGCCGAGCTCACCGCCAAGGTCGCCGCCGAGGCGCGGGCGAAGGGCATCGACAAGCCGATCGTGGCGTCGCTGGCCGGCGACGTCGAGGTAGAGGAAGCCAGCGACTACCTCTACCAGCACGGGATCGTGGCCTACCCGTATACCACCGAAAAGCCGGTCGCCGTTCTCGGCGCCAAGTACAAGTGGGCGCGCGGAGCAGGTCTACTCTAAGCGTTCTCTCAGCATCTCAGTTTGACCTTTAGTTTGGCATTCCTACAGCCACAATCAAAGGCTTATAATCGAATTCTCAGAATCGTGCGCGGTGTCCGAATCGCCACACCGGAAACGGTAATTAGCTTTTCGGATACAGTGCACCGCCCCAACCCTCCCAAGGGCCTCGTCAAGGGGGACGACTTTGACCGCAACGGCTGCAATGACCTACCGCGAAGTGAGCGACGCCAACGGTCGCATGTATCGCGTCGGAGAATCTGCCGAACAGATAATGGGCAGATCTCGAGCCTGGATGATGTGGCTACCCTGGCTCGCCATGATCGGGGTCAGCGTTTTCGAGTACGGATTCGGCGCGGCCGAGGCGACTCTCCAAAAACAACACGGATGGACGCTGACCGAGACATTCTGGTTGCTGGCCATCTGGAACGCCTTCCAGGCAGGGGTCGCCTTCCCGGCCGGCCGCCTGCGGGAGAAGGGCATCGTGTCGGCCAAGACGGCCATGTTGACCGCCGCGGTGCTGGTGTTCATCGCCTTCTTCGCCCTCGGCGTGACCGACAACTGGGTCGTCAACGTCATCGGTTACTCGGTCCTGGGCGGGACCGGTGCCGGCCTGGTGTACGCCACCTGCATCAACATGGTCGGCAAGTGGTTCCCGGAGAAGCGCGGCGGCAAGACCGGGTTCGTCAACGGCGGCTTCGCCTACGGCGCCCTGCCCTTCATCTTCGTATTCAGCTACGTGTTCAATGCGCACAACTTCGCCTGGATCATGGGGCTGGTCGGCCTCTACATGATGTTGGTCGTCGGGGTGTGCGGCTTCCTGTTCAAGGATCCGCCGAAGAACTGGTGGCCGGAGTCGGTGGACCCGGTGAAGTGGTCCTCCAACCCCAGCCGCAGCCTGCGCAAGAACCCGCCCGCCGTGCGCCAGTTCAGCACCATGGAGGCGATCAAGACCGGCCAGCTGCCGCTCATGTGGCTCTCCCTGGCGATCATCGGCGGGGTGTCCCTGTTCGGCATCGGCTACCAGGTGCCGTTCGCCAAGTCGCTCGGCTTCGGACCGTTCGTGGCCGCCGCGTCGGCCGGCGTGCTGTCACTGGTCAACGGACTGGGCCGGGGCGTGGTGGGCTGGCTGTCCGACCAGATGGGCCGCAAGCAGGCGCTCATCTTGGTGCTGCTGGTCGAGGCGGTCGCCCAGTTCGGCCTGATCTGGAGCGGCAAGAGCCACAACGAGGTGCTCTTCATCATCTTCGCCTTCGTGGCCGGCTTCGGCGGCGGTGCGTTCTATCCGATGTTCGCGGCGCTCACCCCGGACTACTTCGGGGAGAACAACAACGCGTCCAACTACGGGCTGATCTACACCGCCAAGCTGGTCGGCGGGTTCCTCGGCCTCGGTGTGGCCTCCAGTGTGGTCACGCATATCGGCTACACCGGCGCGTACACGATCGCGGGCACAATCGCGGTGCTCTCCGCGATCGTCGCCCTCTTCCTGCGACAACCGGGTCGCGGCGGTCACGTGCCAGCCACCTCGTCGTCACTCGCGGAGTCCCCTGCCAACAATTCGCTGGCCGGCCGGGACAGAGCCGAACCGGCCTGATCGGCCGAGGGCGAGCTGGCCGATACCGCTAGCACCGGCCAGCTCGAATCCCTGGACTCCGCCTCCCGCGGAATGCCCCGCCCACCGTGGTCTGCCCCACGGTGGGCGGGGCATTCCGGTCAGTTCCGGGTGCTGTAGGAGTGCGCGCCGGCGCCGGCCAACTGGCCGCCGTCCACGATGAGGTACTCGTCGCGGATCGGGGTACCGGCGAAGTACGCCTCCAGGATCTCCCGGGTGCCAGCCGCGTAGCGCGCCTGCGCGGACAGCGACGAGCCCGAGATGTGCGGCGTCATCCCCTGGTGCGGCATGGTCCGCCACGGGTGGTCCGCCGGTGCCGGCTGCGGATACCAGACATCGCCCGCGTAGCCGGCCAGCTGACCGCTGTTCAGCGACCGCACCACCGCGTCCCGATCGACGATCAGGCCACGGGCAGTGTTGATCAGGTACGCGCCCCGGCGCATGGTGCCGAGCAACTCGTCGTTGAACAGGCCCTGGGTCTCCGGGTGCAGCGGCGCGTTGATGGTGACCACATCGCAGTGCGGCGCCATCTCCCTGGCCGACGCGTGGAAGGTCAGTCCGAGCTCCCGCTCGACCTCGGCCGGCAGCCGGTGTCGGTCGGTGTAGTGCAGCCGGACGTCGAACGGCTTGAGCCGGCGCAGCACCGCGAGCCCGATCCGCCCCGCCGCGACGGTGCCCACGTCCATGCCCTCCACGTCGTACGAGCGGGCCACGCAGTCGGCGATGTTCCAGCCCCCATCGCGTACCCACTGGTGCGAAGGCAGGTAGTTGCGCACCAGCGCCAGGATCATCATGACCACGTGCTCGGCCACGCTGATGCTGTTGCAGAAGGTCACCTCGGCCACCGTGACCCCCCGGGCGATCGCGGCGTCCAGGTCGACGTGGTCCGAGCCGATCCCGGCGGTGAGCGCCAACTTGAGGTTCGGCGCCTTGGCGATCCGCTCGGCGGTCAGATAGGCCGGCCAGAAAGGCTGCGAAATAACAACCTCGGCGTCGGCCAGGTGCTGGTCGAACTCCGAGTTCGCGGTGTCCTTGTCAGAAGTGACAACCAATTCGTGACCGAGGCCCTCCAAGAAGCCGCGCAGCCCGAGCTCGCCGGACACACTGCCCAGTAGCGCACCGGGAGTGAAGTCAATTGCCGATGGCGTCGGCAAAGTTTGCCCGTCGGCGTAGCCCGGCAATTCCGGAAGCCCGTCACGCGCGTATTCCTTGGGATATCCGTCGACCGGGTCGTCGTACAAAACACACAGCACCTTGGCCATTTCCGCCTCCTCGCGGCTTGGGGGTGATTTGGTAATTCCCACCCTTCTGCGCTGGACGAGGCACGACAAGACACCGAGGTCATCGCGTTTTCGATGCACCGATTCGCCGCATGAATCGCCCACCCCGCCCCACCCACCGCACAAATCACCGCCCCACCGAACGCACCCACCGCACAAATCACCGCCCCACGGAACGCACCCCACCGCATAAACGGCACTAGGGTGAATGGGTGCCGGGCGACATTCTGATCCGCCAGCTGGAGTACCTGGTCGCGCTCGCCCGGGAGCAGCATTTTGGTCGGGCCGCCGCGGCCTGCCACGCCAGCCAGCCGGCGCTGTCCACCGCGCTGCGCAAGCTGGAGACCGCGCTGGGTGTGACGATTGTGCAGCGCGGGCCTCGATTTTCCGGATTTACCCCGGAGGGCCACCGGGTGGTCGGCTGGGCGAACCGGATACTGGCCGAGCGGGACGCGCTGCGCAACGACCTGGACCGGATGCGGCAGGGACTGGTGGCAACCGTGCGGATCGGCGCGATTCCCACCGCGGTCCCGGCCACCTCGCTGCTCACCGCGCCGTTCTGCGCGCGGCACCCGCTGGCCAGGGTCCGCATCGAGGTGCTGTCCTCCCGAGAGATCGTCCGCCGGCTTGCCGAGTTCGACCTGGACGTGGGGCTGACCTACCTGGACGGCAGTACGCCCTCAGCCCGGCCGGCGCTGGAGCTCTACCGGGAGCAGTATCTGCTGCTGACCACGGCGGACAGCGCGCTGGCCCAGCAGCACACGGTGGGTTGGGCGGCGGCCGCCGAACTGCCGCTGTGCACCCTGGGCCCGAGCATGCAGAACCGGCGCATCCTGGACGCGGCGATGGAGGCCGCCGGGGCCCGGCTCACGCCAGTGGTGGAGGCGGACAACGTGGCCGCCCTCTACGCGCACGTGGCCACCCACCGGTGGTCCAGCATCATCGCGCACACCTGGCTGCACGCGTTCGGGGTGCCGCCGGGCATGCGCGCCATCCCATTGGCCGACCCCGGTCCCCGGCCGGCGGTGGGCATCGTCATCGCGGATCACCACCCGGGCTCGATCGTGGCCTCCGCGCTGGTCGACGCGGTCCGCGAGGTGGACGTCTCCGAGGTGCTGAACCGGTCGGTCGCGGCGGCGATGGCCCGCGACTCGACGGAAGACGCCCCAGCCTCGAGCTGACTCAGCGCCGACTCGAGCTGGCTCAGCGCCGACTCGAGCTGGCTCAGCGCTGACTACGAGCGCTGACTCACCGCGCCCAGCGCAGTGCGAACCACAGCTCCATCCGGGTTTCCGGGTCGGCCAGGTCCAGCCCGAGCTCCCGTTCCACCCTGGCGATCCGGTGCCGCACGCTGTTGCGGTGGATACCCAGCGCGGCGGCGGTGCGGTCCCAACCGCCGTGCTGGGCCAGCCAGGTACGCAGGGTGTCGATCAGCGGCTCGGCGGGCCGGGACCGGTCCAGCTCCCGCAACGGGGCAAGCAACCGGGCGGCGAAGTCGGCGGCGGCCTCCGGGGCGACCATGGCGGCCAGCCCGGCGGAGGACGCCAGCACCGGGCGTTGCAGCGCAATCGCCCGCTCGCGCAGCGCATCCACCTCGGACACCGCCTCGGCCAGCCGCTCCGCCGGCACCGGACTTCCGGCCACCACCAGCCAGCCCTCCGCGCGCAGCCCGGCCAGCAGCGGCATCCCCACCGCGGCGGGCACGATGGCGGTGAACCGGGGCCCGTCGGCGAGCGCCACGAGCGGGGTGTCCAGCCGGGCGCGCAGCCACTGGTAGCCGGCCGCCGAGGTGGTCGGTCCGCGCCGGTGGGGCACCCCGGACAGCACCCGGTACTCCCCCGCCCCGAGCAGCGCCGATACCGGCCCGCCCGGCCCGTCCAGACCGAGCAGCAGCCGGGTGGCCACCGCTCCCAGCGCGGCGGTATCCGCCCCGGCCCCGCCGACCAACCCGAGCAGCGCGGCGCCCACCCCGAGAATCGCCCGCTCCACGGCGCCGAACCGCCCCGGCCGGCCGGCCAGCACCAGGTGCGACGCGGTGGCCTGGGGATATACCGGCTGTGCGACCACCACGGTGCCGTCGGCCAGCTCGGTGCTGGCACTGCGGATGCCGCTGCCGGCCCGGGTGCGGGCGAGCAGCTCACCCGCCTCGGCCGGCAACGGACGCGGCGCCCGGTGTTCCACCACCGGCAGGTTCCCGCCGCCGATCAGGCACACCCAGCCGCCCAGCCGGCGGCCCAGCTCGGCGGCCACCTCGTCGCGCCCGTCGGCGGCCGCCCTGGTCAGCGCCTCGCGCGCCTCGACGATCCGGCGCTGTTCCCGCTGGCCTGCCTCGCCCAGCGCCACCGCCACCGCCCGACTGACCGCCAGGAACGGCACCCGCTCGGGCACCACCAGCAGCGGCAACCCGTGCCGGGCGCAGGACCGGCGCAGCGCCTCGGGCAGCGCCACGTGCATCGGCGGGGTGACCCCGAAGCCGAGCGCGGTGATCCCGGCCGCGCGCAACCGGCGGACGTACCGGTCGACCTCGACGGCCTCGGTGGGAAGGTTCACCCCGGCGGTGAGCAGCAGTTCGTCGCCGAGCAGGTAGGGCTCCGGCTCCAACAGCTCGCACACGTGGGCCCAACGGACCGGCAGCTCCAACGCGCCGGGTCGCAAGCTCTCCCGAACCAGCTCGACGGCCAGCTGGCCGTTGTTCACCACGGTTCGTAGCGGAACGGAAACTTGATCTTCTAGGCGCACGGACGATTGGGTCATTTAGGACTAAGACTACTCGGTACTGGGATAATTCATCCCATTCATCCTGGCGCATATCGAACCTACGGTGTCCCGAACAGCTCGTCCCACGGCTCTCGCACGACGAGGAGGACACCATGGTCGGCGACTACCTGGTGATCGCGCTCTACATCACCGGCATGGTCGGCATCGGCTGGCTCAGCATGCGGCTGGCCAAGACGAAGAGCGACTACCTGGTCGCCGGCCGGCGGCTGGGCTGGTTCATGTACTCCGGGACGATGTCGGCCGTGGTACTCGGCGGCGCCTCGACCGTCGGCGGGGTCAAGCTCGGCTACACCTACGGCATCTCGGGAGCCTGGCTGGTGATCACCATCGGCCTCGGAATCCTGGTGCTGCACGCGCTGTTCGCCCGCCGCCTGGTGCGGCTGCGGGTCTACACGGTCGGCGAAATGCTCCGGCTGCGCTACGGCGGCGCCACCACGACCATGTCCAGCGTGGTGATGTGGGCCTACACCCTGATGATCACGGTTACCTCCACGCTGGCCTTCGCCACCATCTTCAAGGTGCTGCTGGGCATCCCGAACGCGGCCGGGATCGCGATCGGCGGCTCGATCGTGGTGCTGTACTCGGCGCTCGGCGGCATGTGGTCGATCACCCTCACCGACATCGCCCAGTTCATCATCAAGACGATCGGTTTCCTGCTGATCCTGGTTCCGGTGGCGATCAGTGCGGCGGGTGGGTTCGCCGGCATGCGGACCAAGCTGGAGCCGAGCTACTTCGACTTCGGCGCGATCGGCGGCGCCACCATCGTGGCCTACCTGGTCACCTACAGCCTCGGCTTGCTCATCGGCCAGGACATCTGGCAGCGGGTGTTCACCGCACGCACCCCGAGGGTGGCCACCGTGGGCGGCATCATCTCCGGGTCGTACTGCCTGATCTACGGGCTGGCCGGGGCGGTCATCGGGATGGCCGCGAAGGCCCTGTACCCGGACCTGGCGAACGCCCAGGACGCGTTCGCCACGATTGTCGAGCGGCTGCTGCCCACCGGGGTGCGCGGGCTGGTGCTGGCCGCGGCGCTGTCCGCGATGATGTCCACCGCGAGCGGCGCGCTGATCGGCTGCTCCACGGTGAGCACCACCGACCTGCTGGGCAAGCTGTGGCGGCGCCCCGGCGTCCCGCGCCTATCTGAAGTGAACCAGAACCGGGTCACCACGCTGGTGCTCGGCATCCTGGCGATCGGCATCGCGATGGTGGTCAACGACGTGGTCGGCGCGCTCACCGTGGCGTACAACCTGCTGGTCGGCGGGCTGCTGGTGGCGATCGTCGGCGCGCTGTTCTGGAAACGCGGAACCACCGCCGGCGCGGTCGCCTCGATCGCCGCCGGGTCGCTGGTCGCGGTCGTCTCGATGATTGTCGCGGGGCTGGAGGCGAACGAGCCGATCTTCTACGGGCTGGGCGCCAGCCTGGTGGTCTACGTGGTGGTCAGCCTGCTCACCCCACCCACCCCCGACGAGGTGCTGCACGCCTGGAGCCAGCGGCTGGCCGGGGCGGCCGACCCCGCCGAGCCCCGCGCCACCGCCACCGCCACCGCGGCCACAACCGCCGAGGCCCACGATTAGGGAGCTGCCAATGCCCGCCCAACCCCCGCTCGGTCCGGTCGACTCGTCGAAGGTGCCCCGGTTCGCCGGGTTCGCCACCTTCGCCCGGCTGCCCAGGATCGACCAGGTCACCCGCGCCGACGTGGCGGTGGTCGGCGTCCCGTTCGACTCCGGGGTCTCCTACCGCCCGGGCGCGCGGTTCGGGCCGGCGGCGCTGCGCGAAGCCAGCCGGCTGCTCCGCCCCTACCACCCGGAGCTGGACATCTCGCCGTTCGCCGCCGCGCAGGTGGTGGACGCCGGGGATATCGCGGTCAACCCGTTCCACATCGGCAAGGCGATCGACACACTGCAGGCCGAGGCCGAGGCGCTCAGCTCGGACGGCACCAAGCTGGTCGCGGTGGGTGGCGATCACACCATCGCGCTGCCGCTGCTGCGCGTCGCGGCGTCCAACCACGGGCCGGTCGCGCTGCTGCACTTCGACGCGCACCTGGACACCTGGGACACCTACTTCGGCGAGCCGTACACGCACGGCACCCCGTTCCGCCGGGCGGTCGAGGAAGGCATCCTGGACACCAGCGCGGTGTGCCACGTGGGCACCCGAGGCCCGCTGTACGGCCAGCACGACCTGGCCGAGGACCGCCGCCTCGGCTTCGGCATCGTGACCTCCGGGGACGTCATGCGCCGGGGAGTCACCGAGACCGTGGACGCGCTGCGCCAGCGGATCGGCGACCGGCCGCTGTACATCTCGGTGGACATCGACGTGCTGGACCCGGCGCACGCCCCGGGCACCGGCACCCCGGAGGCCGGCGGGATGACCAGCCGCGAGCTATTGGAGATCCTTCGCGGGCTGGCCGGCACCAACCTGATCGGTGCCGACGTGGTCGAGCTGGCGCCCGCCTACGACCACGCCGAGATCACCGCGATCGCCGCGTCCCACGTGGCATACGACCTGGTCAGCCTGCTGGCCCTGGGCGTGAAGCAGTGACCGAGAAGCAGCGCATCGGCGGCGATGTGGTGGTCGAGACGCTGCGCTCGCTCGGCGCGGACACCGTCTTCGGGTTGCCCGGCCAGCACGCGCTTGGCCTGTTCGAGGCGCTGCGCAAGGCTCCCGACCTGCGGCTGATCAGCTCCCGGGTGGAGAACAACCTGGCGTTCGCCGCCGACGGGCACGCCAGGGCCCGGATGGACGCGGCGCCGCACGGCCCGGTCCCGGTCACCCCGCTGATCGTCTCGACCGGCCCCGGCGCGCTGCTCACCCTGGCCTCGCTGCAGGAGTCCCGGGCCTCCTCGGTGCCGGTGCTGGGAATCTCCAGCCAGGTACCGGTGGCCGGGCCCGGGGGACGGCAGCCGGCCGGGGGGACGGTAGCCGGCGAAGCCGGCGGGGTGGGAAGAAGACAGCCGGCGGGGTGGGTAAAGCCCAGCGGCGGCCGGCACGGCTACCTGCACGAACTGCCCGACCAGGCGGCCAGCTTCCGCGGCGTGGTCAAGTCGGTGCACCCGGTGCGCACCGGCAGCCAGATCCCCACCGCGCTGCGCGAGGCATGGGAATCCGCCGCGACCCCGCCGTACGGTCCTGTGTGGGTGGAGATACCGCAGGACGTGCTGCTCGCGCCGGCCACCCTGCCGCCGATCACCTCGGTGCCCGCCCGGCCGGCCGCGCTGCCCCCGCTGCCCGAGCTGGTCACCGAGGCGGCCAGGCTGTTGGACGGCGCGGAGCATCCGGTGATCCTGGCCGGCGGCGGGGTGAACCGGGCGGGCGCCAGGGAGGAGCTGGGCGCGCTGGCCGAGGCGCTGCGCGCGCCGGTACTGAGCACGTTCGGCGGGAAGGGCGCGTTCGACGGGAGCCACCCGCTGTCCGGCCAGTCCTGGCTGGAGGACCGGCACACCACCGACTTCCTCGAGTCGGCCGACGTGCTGCTGGTGCTGGGTTCCGGGCTAGGCGAGCTGTCCACCAACTACCACACGTTCAGCCCGCGCGGGCGGCTGATCCACGTCGAGGCGGACGCCGGCACGTTGGAGGCCAACCACCCGGCGCTGGGCATCCACGCCGACGTCCGCGCGACGCTGGCCGCGCTGCTCGCGTTGGTGACGGCACGCCCGGCGGACGGGCGGGCCGAGGCGGCGGTGGCGCGGCTGCTGGCGTCGGTGCGCGACCGGCTCGACGGGCAGCCGGTGGAACTGGAGCGCCGCGTGCTGGCCGAGGTCCGCGCGGCTCTCCCGCCGGGCACCCCGAGCTACTGGGACATGACCATCCTGGCCTACTGGGCGTGGTCGGCATGGGACGCCGACGGGGCGCCGATGCACACCGCCCAGGGAGCGGGCGGCCTCGGCTACGGTCTGCCCGCCGCGCTGGGTGCCGCCGCGCTCGGCGGCCCGGTGCTCGCTGTATCCGGGGACGGCGGCGCGATGTACGGGCTGGCCGAGCTGGCCACCGCGGTGCAGCACCAGCTGGACGTGACCTGGCTGATCGTGGACGACGGCGGCTACGGCATCCTGCGCGAGTACCTCACCGACAGCTTCGGCCAGACCACCGCGACCGAGCTGTCCCGGCCCGACTTCGCGGCGCTGGCCAGCGCGTTCGGCGTGCCGGCCACGGTCTCCAGTGTGCACACCTTGCGGGCGGACCTGGCGGCGGCGTTGGGCACACCCGGCCCGAGCGTCGTGGTGCTGCCGGCGCGGCTGCGCATGTTCGCGCCGACCCACCTGCCCGGGTGAGCGCTGGGGTCAGCCGATCTGGCGGGCGGCTTCTAGTTCGTCGGCCAGCTGGGCGGCGCGCAGCCCGTGGTGCTCGTGCCCGCGCAGCTCCGCGTAGGTCACCACAGCGGCCGCGGCTAGCACCATCATCAGCGGCGCCATCAGCAGCTGGTTCAGGAAGCTGAACACCACCGTCGCCGCACCGCCGGGCACCAGGCCCAGCACCATGATCATCACAATGGTGTAGGTCAGCGCGACCACGCCGAGCAGCAGCATCCGCCCGGCAGTGCGCCAGAACCGCTGCTGTACCAGCTCGAAGCAGCGGCCGATCCCCTTCCGCTCCACCATCACCACGCCGTACAGCGCCGCGAAGAACACCACGCCCAGATAGAGACCGGGGAGGAACAGCAGGAAGGCGCCGATACCGGTCAGGAGCCAGCTGAGCATCGTCCAACCGATCAGCGCCGGCGCTCGAGGGGCGACGAAATGGGCGACCTCACCCGCCGTGGCCGGCCGGCCGGCCGCGTCCCGGATCACCACGTAGACCGAGGCGCCCTGGGCGACCGCCATGGCCGCGAGGTTGACCACCAGACCAACCGCGATCACCGCGTCCGCCACCGCGAAGGAGCCTGGCCCGCCCATGCCGATCACTACCGAGAACAGGGCGGTGCCCAGCGCGGTGCCGCCCTGGACGAGCAGCAGCGGCCGCCAGCTACGCCCGACCACCGCGATGATCCGGTTCACCCAGCCGCCGAAGTCTGTCGCCACCAGCGGGTCGGGTGGCCCGAGCTCATCGCCCCAAGGCAGGGCCAGCCCCGGCGCGCCGCTCGGGGGCCGGGTAGCTCGGGTACGAGAAGCCGTCCGGCTGCCCGGATCGGCCCGGGTCGTCCGGTGGCTCACCGCCTGGCGGGATGGTCATGGCGAAACGGTAGCCGCACTCGATCAGCCAGACGGCACGAATAACGCGCAGGTCACCGGGCCGATACCGCACCGCCGCGGTCAGATCCTCAGGCCCGGGCGATCACCCCGGGCCGGGCCGACGGCGAGGACAACGCCCCGCCGATTACAACGCCCGCCGAGGACAGCGCCCGGGCGCGCACCACGTGGCCGGCGCGCAGCTCCACATCCAGCCGGCTCACCTCGTCCAGGGGGGAGCGCAGCCGCAGCGGCGTGTCGTCCAGGCGTCCCGCCTGCCGGGCATGCTCCACCCAGACCAGCAGGTCGGCCACCTGCTCAGGGTTGTCGCAGGTGACCTCGGTGGGCCGGGCGGCCCACGGCTGGTCGACTCCGTCCAGCCCGGCCAGGAAGACACGACTCGACCACGGCGGAGTGGCCAGTCGCAGCACCGCCCGCCGGGCCGCGGCCGGGTCGGGAACCAGCAGCACCTCGGCCGGCTCGAGGCCGGCACCCGGGTCGGGCCCGTCGGCGACGCCCGGGTGGTCGGCATCAGCGCCGGTGTCGATCTCGGCCAGCTCGGCGCCGAGTTCGGGGGCGCTCGGGTCGACCCGGACCAGAACACCCCGCCGGGTCTCCGGCGGCGGGACCACAACGCGGCCGGAGGCCCGGTCGGCGTCGAACGGGGCCGGTACGGGCAGCCACGGGCGTACCGCGGCGAGCAGCTCGGTCAGCCCGGTACACACGGTCTGCCGGCCGGTCGGCGCGCTCACCAGCCACCCGCCCGCCCGCCCGCTCACCCTCGGCGCCGCCGCGCCGGTCAGCCCGGCCACCGCTCTGGCCACCGCCATCCGGGCGGGCAGGCCGGCCAGGAACGGGCGAGCCCAGTCCAGCACCGTCCGGTCCCCGCACGCCCCACACATCAGGGCATCACATCCCCCGAGTTGGGCCCGAGGGTCTGGCCGACGTAGAGGTTGCCGCCGGGATCGCTGGCCAGCAGCACCGCAGTCGGCGCCACCTCCTCGGGGCGGCCGAACCGGCCCAGCGGCAGCTCGGCGCGCTTGGCCGCCTTCCAGTCCTCGGTGATGCCCTCCACCATCGGGGTGTCGATCGGGCCGGGCGCGATCGCGTTCACCAGTACGCCGCGCGCGGAGACCTCCAGGGCCAGCGACTTGGTCAGCCCGATCACCCCCGCCTTGGCCGCCGCGTAGTGCGCCAACCCGCGGCCGCCCTTGATACCCAGCTGCGAGGCGATGTTGATGATCCGCCCCCAGCCCCGTTCCAGCATGTCCGGCAGCACCGCGCGGCAGCACAGGAAGACACCGGTGAGGTCCACCGCCAGGGTCTCCGACCAGGTGGCCAGCGGCATGGTGGCCAGCGGCGACTCGGTGAGGATGCCGGCCGAGTTGACCAGGATGTCTATCTGCCCGACCAGCTGGGTGGCCTCGTGCACGGCTGCCGCCACCGACTTCTCGTCGGTGACATCCAGCCTCACCGCGCCGGCGAGGCCGAGCTCGGCCGGGTCGACGGCGGCCCGGTCGGCAACCACCACCGCGGCGCCCTGCGCGATGTAGGCCGCCGCGATCGCCCGGCCGATCCCGCTCGCCCCACCGACCACCAGCGCCGTGCGCCCCTGCAACATCTGCCCCTCCTTCGTCGGGGTCGTGAGTGGCGATGGTCGCTATAGCGACCATCG
>DASWST010000220.1:0-15567 GCA_036402515.1 Pseudonocardia sp. | reverse complement strand
GCGTCGCGGACGGCGGCGTAGGCGGAACGCACGGCGGCGGCGGTGGCCGAGGCGCCGTCCGGGACCGCCATGCTGGCCTCCTCGGGACGCGGCCAGCTCGGCGCCGTCCCGGTGAGCGCCCAGGCGGCCTGGCGGGCCGCGCCGAGCGCCACGTACTCGGCCGGGGCCAGCAGGGTCACCGGCACACCGAACACCCAGGGCGCCAGCGCCTGCACCGCGGCCGACCGGCTACCCCCGCCGAGCAGCAACACCCGCCGCACCGGGACACCCTGGGCAACCAGCCCGTCCAGCCCGTCGGCCAGTCCGCACAGCATGCCCTCCACCACTGCCCTGGCCAGGTTCTCCGGCGTGGCGTTGCGGCCGGTCAGCCCGGAGAGCTGGCCGCGCGCGGTGGGCCGGTTCGGGGTGCGCTCCCCCTCCAGGTAGGGCAGCAGCACCAGGCCAGCGGCACCCGGTTCGGCGGCCAGCGCGAGCCGGTCCAGCTCGGCCAGCTCCACCCCGAGCAGGTCCGCTCCGGCGCGCAGCACCCGGGCGGCGTTCAGCGTGGCGACCAGCGGCAGGTATCCCCCGGCCGCGTCGGCGAACCCGGCAACGACGCCTGAGGCGTCCGCGCTCGGCCGGTCGTGCGCGGCGAACACCGTGCCGCTGGTACCGATGGACACCAGCACGTCACCGGGCTCCGCGCCGGCGCCCAGCGCGGCCCCCATGTTGTCCCCGGTGCCGGCGGCCAGCACCGCGCCGTCGGCCAGCAGCCCGGCATCCGCCAGCCCGGCGGCCGCGGCGGACACCGTGCCGGCGCGCTCTCCCGGCTCGCACACCCGGGGCACGTCCAGATCCCGCCCGAAGGCCAGCCGCAGCAGGTCGGGGCGGTACTGGCCGGTGACCGTCGACCAGTAGCCGGTGCCGGAGGCCTCGCCCCGGTCGGTCACCGCCTCGGCCGGCCGGCCGGCCAGCAACCAGGTCAGCCAGTCGTGCGGCAGCAGCACCCGGCTCGCCCGGGCGGCCACCGAGGGTTCGGCGCGCGCGGTCCAGCGCAGCTTGGTGGCGGTGATGCTGGCCACCGGCACCGTGCCCACCTCGGTGGCCCATTTCTCCGGGCCGCCCAGCTCGTCGATCAGCTCGGTAGCCGCGGCCGCCGAGCGGGTGTCGTTCCACAGCAGCGCGTCCCGGACCGGCTCGCCGTCGGCGTCCAGCAGCACCATGCCGTGCTGCTGGCCGGCCACCGAAACGGCCCGCACACCGTCCAGCACGCCACCGGCCGCCGCCTCCAGCAGTGCCGACCACCACGCCCAGGGGTCCACCTCGGTGCCCACGGGATGCGCGCTGCGGCCCTCCCGCACGGTGTCCCCGGTCTCCAGGTCCACCACGACGATCTTGGTTGCTTGGGTCGAGGAATCCACTCCGGCGACCAGCCGCTGGTTCGTCATGCCTCGAGTATCTGACTCGTAGGCACCGCGCGGAACCGCCCGGGGCAACCGCAGGAGTCCCGATGCACGAATGTGGGCGGCAACCGCACGGTGACCGGCGGGGCCAGCGGGTCGGCCATCCGAGCCAGCAGCAATTCCACCGCCCGCTGGCCCATCTCCACGAACGGCTGGGCCATCACGGTCAGGCCGGGGCGGAACAGATCCGCCCACGGAAAATCGTCGAACCCGGCCAGAGCCATCCCCTCGGGCACGTCGATGCCGGCCTCCCGCAGCGCGGTGAGCGCACCGATGGTCATCGAGTTGTTCCCGGCGATGATCGCGCTGGGCCGCCGGTCCAGGGCCAGCAGCCGGTGCACGGCTTGCCGGGCGGCCTCGGTCTCCGAGTTGCCCTCCACGATCAGCTCCGGCGCGGCGGCCAGCCCGGACCGGCGCAGCCCGAGCCGATAGCCGTCCCGGCGCTCGACGGTGGTGGCCAGCCCCGGGTGCCCGGCGACCAGCGCGATCCGTCGGTGCCCCCGCTCGGCGAAGTGCTCGACGAGCGCCGCGACCGGCCGAATGTTCTCCGAGCCGACCTGGTCCAGGCCGGCGTCGATCAGCCGGTCCACCAGGACCGTGGGCAGCCGGTGCTCAATCAGGTAGTCCAACACGGCGGTCGGTTCCCCGGACGGCGCCAGCACCAACCCGTCCACCCGGCGCTGCCGCAGCCGGCGCACCACGGTCAATTCGTAGTCCGGCTCCTCCCTGGGATCGGCCAGCAGCAGGGTGTAGCCGGCGGCGGCCGCGGTGTTCTCGATGGAACGCAGCAGTTCGCCGAAGTACGGGTTGGAGATCGCGGAGAGGGCCAGCCCGATCGTCGTGGTGCGCGCGGTGGCCAGCGAGCGGGCCACCGTGTTGGGGGTGTAGTTGGAGAGCCGGACGGCCGCGAGCACCTGATCCCGGGTATCCGGCCGGACCGCTCGAGTGCCGTTCAGGACATGGGAAACGGTGGCCACCGATACCCCGGCGAGGCGTGCCACGTCCGCCATCGTCGCGATGGGCCACCTCCAGCCGTCCGCGCCGCCGGCCGGCGCTACTCCGACCGTGGTGTATGTCACAAATACTACTCCGTAAGCGGTTGCGCAAGCGCTTTCGCTGCAGTTATCTTACGGCCAGCTGTGACTCAGGACACGACTACTTTTTTATACTTCGTCGGTCGGCGTTTGACCATGTGGAGGGCACTGTGGCCCCAGCGCGAAACTCGATTCCCCAACCAGGCTCGGCGCGGAGACCGCGCCGGTGGCAGGCCCTCCTGATCGCCCTACTGGTGCTGCCCGCGCTGGCGCTGACCGGCTGCGCCGGCGCCGGCGCACTGGGAGGTGGTGGCGCGGGCGTCCAAACCGTCACCGTGGCGATCGTGTCCAACTCGCAGATGCAGGACGCCATCAAGCTGGTGCCGGAGTTCAAGAAGACCCACCCAGGCATCGACGTGCGGTTCGTCAGCCTGTCGGAGAACCAGGCCCGGGCCAAGATCACCGCGTCGGTCGCCACCGGCGGCAATGAGTTCGACGTGGTGATGATCAGCAACTACGAGACGCCGCAGTGGGCGGCCGACGGCTGGCTGACCGACCTGCAGCCCTACGCCGACGCCACCCCCGGCTACGACCCGAACGACTTCCTGCCGCAGATCCGCAACGCGCTGTCCTACCAGGGCCACCTGTACTCGGTGCCGTTCTACGGCGAGTCGTCGTTCCTGGCCTACCGCAAGGACCTGTTCCAGCAGGCCGGGCTGACCATGCCCGACCACCCGACCTGGACCCAGGTCCGGGATTTCGCGGCCAAGCTGGACAACAAGCAGACGGGCACGGCCGGAATCTGCCTGCGCGGGCTGCCCGGGTGGGGCGAGGTGCTGGCCCCGCTGGACACGGTGATCAATACCTTCGGCGGCAGCTGGTTCGACATGAACTGGAACGCCCAGCTGACCAGCCCAGCCACCCAGCAGGCCGTGCAGTTCTATGTCGACCTGCTCCGCAACTACGGCGAGGCCGGGCCAGCGGTGTCCAGCTTCGGCGAGTGCGCCACGCTGTTCGGCCAGGGCAACGTAGCCATGTGGTACGACGCCACCTCGGTGGTGACCGTGCTGGAGGACCCGTCGCAGTCCAAGGTGGTCGGCAAGATCGGCTACGTGCCGGCGCCGGTGGAGAAGACGCCCCACTCCGGCTGGCTCTACTCCTGGTCGCTGGCCATTCCGAAGACCTCGGAGCACAAGGACGCGGCCTGGCAGTTCATGTCCTGGATGACCTCCAAGGACTACATGCACCTGGTCGGCTCGACGCTGGGCTGGTCGCATGTCCCGCCCGGCTCGCGCGCCTCGACCTACCAGATTCCGGAGTACCTGAAGGCCGCCTCGGCCTACGCCCAGCCCACCCTGGACGCGATGAACAACGCCGACGAGTCGCACGCCACGGCCATGCCGGTGCCTTACACCGGGATCCAGTTCATCTCCATCCCGGAGTTCCAGGACCTGGGCACCCGGGTGAGCCAGCAGATCAGCGCGGCCATCGCCGGGCGGACCACGGTGCAGGACGCCCTGCAGGAGGGGCAGAAGTACGCACAGACCGTCGGTGACACCTACCGGGGAGCCGCACGATGACCGTCATTGACAGGGCCACCACACCCACCCGGCGCACCACGAGGCCGGAGACCGGACCCGGTTCCCGCGCCGACGGCTGGTCGCGGCGGATCCCGCTGCTGCCGGCGCTGGTGTTCACCTTCATCATCACCCAGCTGCCGTTCATCGTGACCATCTACTACTCGCTGCAGTCGTGGAACCTGGTGCGGCCCGGCAGCCGACACTTCATCGGCCTTGGCAACTACGCCAAGGTGTTCACTGACAGCCAGTTCCGCCAGGTAACCCTGAACACCGTGGTGCTCACCGTGGGCTCGGTGCTCATCGCGGTGGCGCTCGGGCTGCTGCTGGCACTGATGCTCAACCGGGCGTTTCCGGGCCGGGGCGTGGTCCGCACACTGCTGATCACCCCGTTCCTGATCACCCCGGTGGCCGCCGCGCTGCTGTGGAAGACCACGTTGCTGGACCCGACCTACGGTCTGGTGAACTTCGTGCTCGGCCCGTTCGGCGCCGGCAAGACCGACTGGATCTCCACATTCCCGCTGCTCGCGGTGATGATGGCGATCGTCTGGCAGTGGACGCCGTTCATGATGCTGCTCATCCTGGCCGGGCTGCAGAGCCAGCCGGCCGACGTGCTGGAGGCGGCGGCCGTGGACGGCGCGTCCAGCCTCGGCATCTTCCGCGAGATCACCATCCCGCACCTGCGCCGGTTCATCGAGCTGGGCATCGTGCTCGGCACCATTTATCTGATCAACGTCTTCGACCAGATCTACATGATGACCCAGGGTGGACCGGGTATCGCCAGCTCCAACCTGCCCTTCTACATCTACCAGCGAGCCTTCCTGGGCTTCGACGTCGGGCAGTCCGCCGCGATGGGCGTGGTGGTGGCCATCCTGACCACCATCGTGGCCACGTTCGCGCTGCGGCTGATCTTCCGTACGTTCAGCGGAAACGAGGCGGCGGCATGAGCACCTCCACAACGGCCCCGGCGGCACCGGCCGGCGGCACCGCGTCGACCGCGGCGGCCTCCGAGCCCCGGCCCGCGCGGCGCGGCAACAGCCAGGTGGTCATGGCGGTGGTCGCATGGGTGGTCGGCATTCTGTTCTTCTTCCCGGTGCTGTGGATGGTGCTGACGGCGTTCAAGCAGGAGTCCGACGCCTACACCAGCCCCCCCAAGCTGTTCTTCGCCCCCACCCTGGAGCAGTTCAAGGAGGTGTTCGCCTCCGGGGTCGGCCCGTCGCTGCTCAACTCGCTGTTCGCCACGGTGGTGTCCACCCTGCTGGTGCTGCTGCTGGCCATCCCGGCCGCGTTCGCGCTGTCACTGCGCCCGGTGGCCAAGACCCGCGACGTGCTTTTCTTCTTCATCAGCACCAAGATGCTGCCGGTGGTGGCGGCCATCGTGCCGATCTACGTGGTGGTCAACGAGATCCACATGGTGGACAACATCTGGACGCTGGTGGTGCTCTACACCGCGCTGAACCTGCCGATCGCGATCTGGATGATGCGCTCGTTCTTCCTGGAGGTGCCGGGCGCGCTGCTCGAGGCGGCCAGCATCGATGGGGCATCGGTGCCGCGCACCATGCGCGAGGTGGTGCTGCCGGTGGTCTCACCCGGCATCGCGGCCACCGCGCTGATCTGTGTGATCTTCGCCTGGAACGAGTTCTTCATCGCGGTGAACCTGACCGCCGCCCGCGCCGGCACCGTGCCGGTGTTCCTGGTCGGCTTCATCACCAGTGAGGGGCTCTACTTCGCCAAGCTGTGCGCGGCCGCCGTGCTAGCCGCGCTGCCGGTGGTCATCGCCGGCTGGGTCGCCCAGAACAAGCTGGTCCAGGGCCTGTCCTTCGGTGCGGTCAAATGACCCGGCTGGTGGACACCACAACAACCGACACGCCCAGCGTCCGACAGGAAGAGGTGTAACCGTGGCTGAGGTCGTCTACGACTCCGCGTCGCGCATCTACACACCGGGCGCGAAGCCCGCGGTCAACCAACTCAGTCTCGACATCGATGACGGCGAGTTCGTGGTGTTCGTCGGGCCGTCCGGCTGCGGCAAATCCACCGCGCTGCGCATGCTCGCCGGCCTCGAGGAGATCGACCAGGGCGCGATCCGCATCGGCGGCAAGAACATGGTCGGCGTGCCGTCCCGGGACCGGGACATCGCCATGGTGTTCCAGAACTACGCGCTCTACCCGAACAAGACCGTCGGGGAGAACATGGACTTCCCGCTGAAGATGCGTGGGATGCCCAAGGAGGAGCGGGACAAGAAGGTACGCGCGGCCGGCGAGGTGCTCGGGCTGACCGAGTTCCTGGACCGCAAGCCGCGCGCGTTGTCCGGCGGGCAGCGGCAGCGGGTGGCGATGGGCCGGGCCATCGTGCGCGAGCCGCAGGTGTTCCTGATGGACGAGCCGCTGTCCAACCTGGACGCCAAGATGCGGGTCGGCACCCGGGCGGAGATCGCCGCGCTGCAGCAGCGGCTCGGCGTCACCACCATCTACGTCACCCACGACCAGGTCGAGGCGATGACCATGGGCAACCGGGTGGCCGTGCTGAAGCTGGGTGAGCTGCAGCAGTTCGCCACGCCGGCGGAGCTGTATGACACCCCAACCAACGCGTTCGTCGCCGGCTTCATCGGCTCACCGGCGATGAACCTCTACACCGTGCCGGTGGAGGAGGAAGGCGTCCGCCTCGGCGGTCAGGTGGTCCGGTTGACCTCCGCCCAGCGGTCCGCGATCAGCGCGGCCGGGATCCAGACGGTGACCCTGGGCATCCGCCCGGAGCAGTGGAGCACCAACAGCGGCAACGGCTCGGAACGGGGTATCGCGGCGGAGATCACCGTGGTCGAGGAGCTGGGCAGCGACGCGTTCGTCTACGGCAAGCTGGTTACCGACCCCGACGAGACGATCGTGGTCCGGACCAGCGGCCGTTCCGGGGCGCACATCGGCGACAAGATCAGCCTGCACCCCATCAGCGACGAACTGCACCTTTTCCACCCGGAAACCGGCGAGCGGCTCTAACGGGGTGCCCGTGAGTGGCAAGTGGCCTTATCGGACCACTTGCCACTCACGGGGAGTTGTCGGCGGCCAGCTGGCCGCAGGCGGCGGCGATCTCCCGCCCCCGCGTGTCGCGGACCGTGCAGGCCACGCCGGCGGCGCGCACCCTGGCCACGAACTCGTCCTGCACGGGCAGTGGGCTGGCATCCCACTCGCTGCCCGGCGTCGGGTTCAGCGGGATCAGGTTGACGTGCACCAGCCGGGTGGTCAGCTGCTCGCGCAGCATCCGGCCCAGCAGGTCGGCCCGCCACGGCTGGTCGTTCACGTCGCGGATCAGCGCGTACTCGATGGACACCCGGCGGCCGGTGGCGTCGGCGTACCGGCGGGCGGCGGCCAGCACCTCGGCGACGTTCCACCGGTTGTTCACCGGGACCAGGGTGTCGCGCAGCTCGTCGTCCGGGGTGTGCAGGGACACCGCCAGGGTCACCGCGAGGCCCTCGGCGGCGAGCTTGTCGATCGCCGGCACCAGGCCGACGGTGGACACGGTGACCCCGCGCGCGGAGATGCCCAGCCCGGCCGGGGCGGGCTCGGTGATCCGGCGGACCGCGTCCACCACCCTCTTGTAGTTGGCCAGCGGCTCGCCCATGCCCATGAACACCACGTTGGACAGCCGGGTCGGTTCACCCAGCACGCCGTCCCTGGCCGCCGCCGCGGCCAGCCGCACCTGCTCCACGATCTCCCCGGTGGACAGGTTGCGGCGCAGCCCGCCCTGGCCGGTGGCGCAGAACGGGCAGGCCATCCCGCAACCGGCCTGGCTGGACACGCACACGGTGGCCCGGTCCGGGTAGCCCATCAGCACGCTCTCCGCGCGGATGCCGTCGTGCGCCTTCCACAGCGTCTTGCGGGTAGCACCGTCGTCGCAGCTCAGCTCGGTGACCGAGGTGACCAGCGGGGGCAGCAGCGCGTCCCGCAACCGGTCCCGGACCGCCGCCGGCAGGTCGGTCATCGCGGCCGGGTCGGCCTCCAGTCGGCCGAAGTAATGGCGGGAGAGCTGATCGGCGCGGAACGCCGGCAGGCCGAGCTCGGCCACCGCCGCGCGGCGCTGCTTGGGGCTCAGGTCGGCCAGGTGGGCAGGTGGCATCGCCCGTCGGGGCGGGTCGAACACCAGCGGCAGGGCGGCACGTGGCCGCGCCTCGGTGGCGGTGCCGGCGGGGGTGCCGGTGGCGGCGCTGGCCGGAGGGCCAGCGGTCTTGGACGTACTCATCTTCTCCCGATCTTGGTCCGCAGCTCGAGGTGCATGCCGACCTCGACAGCCGCCGCCACCCACAGCAGCGCGCCGGCGCCCAACCCGACCAAGCCCATCGGGTACAGCTCACCGACCGAACGCAACGCCAGCAGCGCACCGCAGGCGCCCAACACCATCAGTGCGGCGCCCAGTGGCACGCAGCCCGGACGATCCAGCAGGGCGGCCGCCGGGACCAGGCAACCGCCCACAACCATGCAGGCGACCGGACTGGTCAGCTCGCTATAGCCTAACCCGCCCAGCCCGAGCACAGCGCCCACCACCAGCAGCCCGCCGAGCAGGACGAGCCGCCGGAGCCGGCCGCGCGCCGAGGCGGACAGCGGCACGCGCGCGTCCGGGCGGCGGCGGGCGGCCCGGTACAGCCAGCCCGCCGCAAGCAGCCCGAACGCGAGCACCAACGTGCCCAGGCCGGCGGGGAACGCCAGCGAGCCGATGGCCCACCACAGCGCACCGCCGACCACCGCGACACCCATCGGGGTGACCCCGGTTCGGCGAATTCGGTCACGCATGGCATCCACGGTAGCGCCGAGGCCGGGAGGAAATTCACTCGAGCCGGTGAACCGTCCGGCCCCGCACCCCGTGTAGGGAGCTGTCCGTGGACCTCGAACACGCACCTGGAGACCAATCACCATGAGGACCCGAGGCCCTATCCTCACCCTGCTGAGCATGGTCGCGCTGGCGTTTGCACTGCTCGCCGTGAACATGACCAGCGGCGTCGAGGAGGCCACCGACGCGACCGTTCGCGCCGCCGGGACCACGACCGCTCCCCCCGCCGCTCCCCCACCTGTGGCATCCCCCGCCTTCCCAGAGCTAGCCAGCTATGCCGGCCGCACCAGCGGTCGAAAAGCCGGCGAGGCGACCGTGGAGATCGCAATACGGAACGGCGCCGTGACGGCGTACCTGTGCGACGGCAAGAAACTGGAGTCCTGGCTGGGAGGCAGCGCCAAGGGGTCGTCGATGACCCTGCGCGGCAAAGGCACCAACGAGCTGACCGGCACCCTGCGGGACGGCACGGTGTCCGGAGCCGTCTCGGTCGGCGGCGCCCGCTGGCAGTTCTCCGCCGACCGTGGCCAGGCGCCCGCGGCCGAGAGGCGCGCCGCCAAGGCCGCCGCGGCGACCGCACCCAACGCGATCAGCCCCACCGCTCCCCAGCCCACCGCTCCCCAACCCAACACGCGCCAACCCAACGCCCCCGAGCCCGCCGGAACCGACGCGGCATCGACCGCCACCGCCGGCGCTACCACCTGGGGAGCTGGCCGATGACCAGCAAAGGAGTCCCGGCATGAACCCCGAGGCAGACCCGCCGACCGCCCCCCTTCCCACCTCCGGCCACACCGGGCTGGGCACCTCGACCCTCGGGCGGCCTCCCCACGCTCCCGGGGGGCCGACGGCGCACCCTGTCCCGGCTCCCCGCCCCGCGCACTCCCCCGGCCCTGAAGCCTCCCCCGGCGCGCCCTCAGAGGCTCCTACCACCGCGATCCCGATCCAGTCCGGCCCGCCGCCCGTAGAGATCGACCCCCCGAAGCGCGCGTCGACCAGGCCGGCCCGCGCATCCGGCCACGCGCACACGGCCACCCGCACCCGCGCGGCGAGGCGGTCAGCGCCGGCCCCCGAGCCGAGGGCCCGGCTGCTGCTGGCTCCGGTGGTGGCCGGCGCGGTGGTCGCCGTGGCGCTGGGCGCCTACGGTCGGCTGCACGAGCCCACCGGCTACGCGCTGAGCGTGGCCGGTTTCTCCAGCATGGGTTACGTAAAGGCCTGGCTGGCCACGGTCACCGTGGTGTTCGGTGTCATCCAGCTACTGAGCGGGATGACCATCACCGGCCGGCTGCTGGCCAACCCGCCGGCCTGGATGGGCGGCCTGCACCGCTGGTCCGGGCGGATCGCGGTGCTGGTCAGCGTGCCGATCGCGGTGCAGTGCCTGTACGCGCTGGGCTTTCAGTCGGACAGCACCAGGGTCTGGGTGCACTCCGTGCTCGGCTGCCTGTTCTACGGCGCGTTCACCACCAAGATGCTGTCGCTGAGCCGGCCAGGGACGCCGCGCTGGGCGGTCCCGCTACTCGGAGGGGTGGTCTTCACCGGCTTGATCGGGCTGTGGCTGACCTCCGCCGTGTGGCTGTTCAGCACCCGAGGTGTACACCTGTGATCACCTGAACACCCGAACTACCACCAGCCACCACGCAGAAATGAGGACTTACGTGAGCGACGAGAACGCGAATCCGGTGCGCGCGGCGCAGCTGGGGCCGCTCAACCGCCGTGCTGTCCTCGCCGCCGGCGGCGTAGCCGGCGCATCGGCCGCCCTCCTCGCGGTTGCCGGCTGTGCCACCTACTCCAACTCCCAAGGCGGCGCGCGGAACACCACGGCGAACGCCGCGCCGAGCGGTAGCGGCGGGGCGGCCGCCTCGGGCAGCCCGGACGACGGCGACTCGTCCGACAACGCGGCCGGCGCTCCTGACGCGGGGGCCAGCGGTACGGTGGTCGGACCGGCCAGCGGAGTGCCGGTGGGCGGCGGGCAGATCTTCGCCGACCAGTCGGTCGTGGTGACCCAACCGACGGCGGGCACCTACAAGGCGTTCTCCTCGATCTGTACGCACCAGGGCTGCGCGGTCGACTCGGTGTCCGGCGGAACGATCAACTGCCCGTGCCACGGCAGCAAGTTCAAGATCGCGGACGGTTCGGTGGCAAATGGGCCGGCGAAGAAGGCGCTGCCGGCCAAGCAGGTCACCAACGATGGCGGACAGCTGAGGGTCAGCTGACCCTCGGCTGGCCGGCCGCGCGGCGCGGCTGGGGCCGGACCGTGCGCTGAGGCACCGCCTCGGCGCACGGGCGTGCTCAGCGACCCCAGCGCGCCGCGCGGCCGGGGAGGAGCACGCCACCCGGCTTGCGCCGGGTGTGGATCCGGTAGCTGACCGGCAAAGTCAGCCCGTCGGTGGCCGCGATCGCCCGGCGCGCCACCGGCGCGGAAAACTCGATGCCGAGCACCGCCTCCAGCGTCTCCCGGTCCGGGAACCGCCACTCGGTGTCCACCCTGCGCAGGATGAACCCGCGTCGTTCGAAGAACCGCTCCACCCCGGGCGGGTCATACCGAGGCAGGTCGGCCCGCATCCAATCCCCGTAGGGCGGCCGGCTGGCATCCAAGTCCACGATGGCCAGCACCCCGTCGGCGCGCAGCAGCCGGTCCGCCTCGGCCAATCCCGGCTCGCAGCCCGGGCCGAAGAAGTACGCGGTGCGCGCGTGCACCAGGTCGGCGCTGGCATCCGGCAGCGGCACCCGCTCCGCGCCGGCCTCGATCACCCGCGCGTTGGGCAGCGCACCCAGCCGGTCCACGGCCCGGCGGACCAGCGGCGGATGCGGCTCCACGCCGATCACCGTGCGCGCCGAGCTGGCGAACATCGGCAGGTGGAAGCCGTCCCCGCAACCGATGTCGAGCACGTCGGCGCCGGCCCAGTCGCACACCTCACCCAGCGCGGCCCAGATCGCCCCGGACGCGTCCTGCGCCCGGTTCTCCTGTTCGTAGACCTCCGGCCAATGCCAGATGTTCGGACTCGGAACGCTGCTCACGAGTTGGTCACCAACGGCTCACCGCTCAGGCGGTGGGCACGAACAGGGTCAACAGCAGCCAGGACACCACCGCGGTGGGCAGCAGCGAATCCATCCGGTCCATCAGCCCGCCGTGCCCCGGCAGCAGTGAGCCCATGTCCTTGATGCCCACGTCGCGCTTGATCAGCGACTCGATCAGGTCACCGGCGGTGGCCACCGCGACCAGCACGGCGCCGAGCGGCACGCCCAGCCACCAGTGCCCCCGCAGCAGCAGGTCCACGCAGAGCGCGCCGGCCACCATGCCGCCGACCAGCGAGCCGGCGAAGCCCTCCCACGACTTCTTGGGGCTGATCGTGGGCGCCATCGGGTGCCGCCCGGCCACCACCCCGGCCGCGAAACCACCCACGTCCGATGCCACCACGCAGAGCATCCAGGTGAGCACCCGCCCGGCGCCGTCCGACGGCAGCACCAGCATGCAGGCGAACGCGGCGAAGAACGGCACGTAGGCCACGGTGAACAGGGAGGCGCTGACGTCGCGCAGATAGCCGTCCGGCCCCTGGCGCATCCGCCACAGCAGGCAGACCAGCATGGTGACCGCCGCCGCGCTGATCACCCCGGTGACCCCGAACGGCCAGCTCAGCCACAGCATTGCCTGGCCGCCGACCAACGCCGGGATCAGCGCCACCTGGATCCCGCCACCCCGCCGCAGCGCGCCGACGACCTCCCAGGTGGCCACCAACACCGAGGCCGCCACCACGGCGATGAACAGTTGCCGCACCACGAACAGGCTGGCCAGGATCACCGCGCCCAACGCGACCCCGACCAGGATCGCGGCCCGCAGGTCCCGACCCAACCGGGAAGGCGGTCGGCCCGCCGCGGCCGTCACGTTACTCACACCTCGAGCAGCTCGGCTTCCTTGTGCTTCATGAGCTCCTCGACCTGCGTGACGTAACGATCAGTGGCGCCCTGCAGCTCCTTCTCCGCGCGAGCCACCTCGTCCTCGCCGGCTTCGCCTTCTTTGGAGATCCGGTGCAGTTCTTCCATCGCCTTGCGCCGGATGCTGCGAATGGAGACTTTGCCGTCCTCACCCTTGCCCCGGGCGACTTTGACCATCTCGCGGCGGCGCTCCTCGGACAGCTGCGGGATCAGCACCCGGATGATCGAACCATCGTTGGTCGGGTTGACCCCGAGGTCGGAATCCCGGATCGCCTTCTCCATCGCCCGCAGCTGGCTGGCGTCGTAAGGCTTGATCACCGCCATCCGCGCTTCCGGAACGCTCACCGAGGCCAGCTGGTTCAGCGGCGTCGGCGACCCGTAGTAGTCGACCACGATCCGGGAGAACATGGCCGGATTAGCCCGCCCGGTGCGTACCGAGTTGAGGTCCTCCCGAGTGACCGAGACGGCCTTCTCCATCTTCTCCTCGGCTTCGAAGAGGGTCTCGTCGATCACGGCTGCTCCTGTGCTGCTCGTTACTCAGGCTGTCTTAGCCCTCGGGGGTGCTGACCAATGTGCCGATCCTCTCACCCCGCACCGCTCGACCGATGTTGCCCTCGGTCAACAGGTTGAACACGATGATCGGCATCCGGTTGTCCATGCACAGGCTGAACGCGGTCGCGTCCGCCACCTTGAGCCCGCGCTCCAGCACCTCCCGGTGGGTGATCTCGTGGAACATCTCCGCGTTCGGGTCCGTCTTGGGGTCGGCGGTGTAGACACCGTCCACGCCCTTGGCGAGCAGCACCACGTCGCAGTCGATCTCCAGGGCGCGCTGCGCGCCGGCGGTGTCGGTGGAGAAGTAGGGCATGCCGACACCGGCGCCGAAGATGACCACGCGGCCCTTCTCCAGGTGTCGCATGGCCCGCCGGGGAATGTACGGCTCGGCGACCTGGCCCATGGTGATCGCGGTCTGCACCCGGGTGTCGATGCCGTGCTCACGCTCCAGGAAGTCCTGCAGTGCCAGGCAGTTCATCACCGTGGCCAACATGCCCATGTAGTCGGCGCGGGAGCGTTCCATGCCGCCCTCGGTCAGCTGGGCACCCCGGAAGAAGTTGCCGCCGCCGATCACCACCGCGACCTGGATGCCGTCCGCGACCACGTCGGCAATCTGCCGGGCGACGGCCTGCACCACCACCGGGTCCACCCCGACGGCGCCGCCGCCGAACATCTCTCCGCCCAGTTTGAGCAGCACGCGGCGGTAGCCGCCGGAAGATCCGGGCCGGCTACCGCCGTCGACTGTTGCGGGCAGAGCCACGTCAGGCCTGGCCGACCTCGAAGCGGGCAAACCGGGTCACGGTGACCCCCGCCTCCTCCAGCGCGGCCTTGACGGTCTTCTTGGTGTCGTGCACCGAGGCCTGCTCGAGCAGCACAACGTCCTTGAAGAAACCGTTCACCCTGCCCTCGACGATCCGGGGCAGGGCCTGCTCCGGCTTGCCCTCCTCGCGGGCGGTGGCCTCGGCGATGCGCCGCTCGTTGGCCACCAGGTCCTCGGGCACCTCGTCCCGGCTGACAAAGCGCGGCCGGGCGGCGGCGATGTGCATGGCGACACCGCGGGCCACCTCGGCGGCGTCCTCGCCACCTCCGGTGTAGGAGACCAGGATGCCGATGGCCGGCGGCAGGTCGGTGGCACGGCGGTGCAGGTACTGCGCCACCGGGCCGTCGAAGTGCACGTAGCGGCTCACCTGGAGCTTCTCGCCGATGCGGGCGGACAGCCCCTGCACCGCGTCCTCCACGGTGCCACCGTCGGTGGCCGCCGAACGCAGCTCGTCGATGTCGGCGGGGCTGTTCGCGGTGGCCGCCGCGAGCACCTTGGTGGCCAGCGCCTGGAAGTCCTCGCTCTTGGCCACGAAGTCGGTCTCGCAGAGCAGCTCGACCATGGTGCCGCCGTCGGCCGCGACCAGGCCGGCCGAGGTGGCCCGCTCGGCGCGCTTGCCGACATCCTTGGCGCCCTTGATGCGGAGCAGCTCAACGGCCTTCTCCAGCTCGCCGTCGGACTCCTCCAGGGCCTTCTTACAGTCCATCATCCCGGAGCCGGTCAGCTCACGGAGCCGCTTCACGTCGGCGGCCGTGTAGTTCGCCATGGTGGTGCTATCCGTCCTTGCTATCGATGTTCGTGGGCTCGAGTTCGTCGGCTGAGGTTCTGGCGCCGCCGGACGTTCGTGGCGTGCGGCGTCCGCCGCCGAGCGCGGCGGCGGACGCCGTACCCCGAGGACCTATTCGGCGGTCTGCGGGGTGCCGTTGCTGGTGCTCGCCGGAACCGCCCCGGCGGCGACCGGCTCGGCCGGCTCGGCGGCACCGAGCGCGGCGCCGTCGGACCCGCCGGTGAGCAGTTCCTTCTCCCACTCGGCGAGCGGCTCGTCGGTGGCCGGGCCGGCCTCCGGCTTGTCGTCGCCATCGGCGCCCCGGCCGCGTGCGGAGCGGGCCATCAGGCCGTCGGCGGCGGCGCGGGCGATCACCTTGGTGAGCAGCGCCGCGGACCGGATCGCGTCGTCGTTGCCCGGGATCGGGTAGTCGACCTCGTCCGGATCACAGTTGGTGTCCAGGATGGCCACCACCGGGATGCCCAGCTTGCGGGCCTCGCCGACGGCGATGTGCTCCTTCTTGGTGTCCACGATCCAGACGGCGCTGGGCACCTTGGCCATGTCGCGGATACCGCCGAGGGTGCGCTCGAGCTTGATCTTCTCGCGGGTCAGCATCAAGATTTCCTTCTTGGTG
>DASWST010000219.1:0-20587 GCA_036402515.1 Pseudonocardia sp. | reverse complement strand
TCCTCGTGTCAGCTACGAACAACCGATCCCGCGATCACCGTAACGAACACTCCTGACGGTCCCGGAAGTCACAGCTCACGGCGAGCGCAGTTTTGCCACTCACGGGCGTTCAGACCTCCAGGTTGGCGGGCACGATGGTCTCCCCGCCCGGTGCCACGCTGCCCTTGGGCAGGGTGGCGCCGGCGAAGTAGTCCCGGCAGGTCCGGTAGACCAGCGCCATCAGCGGCACCCCGATCAGGATCGAGGTCACCCCGATCACCGCGACCCCGCCGATGCCGAACACCACGGTGGAGCCCCCCTCCGGCTTGGCGTACTCGATCACCGCAGCCACCAGCACGACCAGGAAGAACAGCGCCCCGAGCCCGGGTATCAGGCCGCGCAGCAGCAGGTTGCGCAGGCTGGTGGCCAGGGTGCGCCGGAACACCCAGACGCAGGCCGCCGCGCTCATGCCGTACTCGATGGCGATGGCCAGGCCGACCGCGCTCACCGAGTCGGACAGCACATTCTCACTCAGCGCGGTGAGCCCGACGTAGAGCGCCAGCGCCACGCCGCCGAACGTCCAGGTGGACACCGAGGGGGTCAGGTACCTCGGGGACACCCGGCCGAACGCCTTGGGTAGCGCGCCGTGGTGCGCCATGGACAGCGTGGTACGGGCGGCCGGCATGATGGTGGCCTGGCTGCTGGCCGCGCCGCTGGTGAGCACCGAGATGACCAGCAGCGTGCCGAACACCTGCCCCCACACGCCGCTGCCGAACACCGCGTGCCCCAGCCCGGCCAGCACGTCGTCGGAGTTGGCCGGGTTGGCCAGCCCGATGCCCGTGTCACCGACCCCGGCGAAGGACACCGCCGCGATGGTGATCAGCAGGTAGTTGCCGACCAGCAGCACGGTGGACAGCACCGCCGCCTTGCCCGGCCCGTGCCGGGGGTCGGCGGATTCCTCGTTCACCGACACCGAGCTCTCCCAGCCCCAGTAGATGAACACCGCGAGCAGCGTCGCGGAGACGAACGCGCCGAGGCCAACGCCGGACGGCCAGAACCACTCCCAGCTCACCTGAATCGCCTGCGGGCCGGCCGTGCCGGTGTACACCCGGATCAGCGCCACCACGGAGAAGATCGCCAGGATGGACAGTTCCACGCCGAGCAGGACCCACTGCACCTTGGCGGAGATCTCGATTCCCCGATAGCACAGGTAGCACAGCGCGACCATCCACAGCGCACCGACGCCGGTGGTGATCACCTTGTTGTCGGCCAGCGAATCCAGCCCGAACAGCAGCAGCGTGTAGCGCCCGGTGATGGCCGACTGGCTAGTCATCACCAGCAGCTGTGCCACCGTGACCACCCAGCCGGTCATCCAACCGGTGCGGCTGCCGAAAGCGCGCACCGTCCAGGTGAAGATGGTGCCGCAGTCGTGTTCCACCGAGTTCAGTTCGCGCATCGCCGCGGACACGAACAGGATCGGGATGAACGCCAGCAGCACAAACGCGACGGCCTTGACCCCGGTGCCGGCCAGCACCAGCAACCCCAGGGTGGCCGCGATCGAGTAGGCCGGCGCGGTCGAGGACAGCCCGATGACCACGTTCGAGACCATGCTCAGTGCGCCACCGCGCAGGCCCTTGTCCGGCGCGGTCGGGGACCCCGCCGGTCCGCCGGCCTGGCCCGGGGCCGGATCCGCGAGCAGCTCAGACATCCGCGCCTCCGCTCCGGCCGGCCACTCCGCTGAACACCGTGCGGTGCCAGTCCTTCCTGGCGATCCCGGTGTTCTCGCTCATCACGTGTTTCACCGCCGTGTACTCCTCGAGTGCGTAGGCCGACATGTCCTTGCCATAGCCGGAGGCCTTGATCCCCCCGTGTGGCATCTCGCTCACGATCGGGATGTGGTCGTTGATCCACACGCAGCCGGCGGCCAGCTCCCGGGACGCCCGGCCGGCGCGGAACACATCCCGGGTCCACGCCGAGGCGGCCAGGCCGTAGCGAGTGTCATTGGCCAGCGCGAGCCCCTGGTCGTCGGAGTCGAACGGCAGCACCACGAGCACCGGGCCGAACACCTCGTCCCGGACGATCTCGGCGTCCTGAGCGGCGTCGACCAGCAGCGTGGGTGAGTAGAAGGCTGGGCCGAGTTCACGGTCCGGCCCGGTGCCGCCCCGGACCGCGCGCGCCCCGGCGGCCAATGCCCGGGAGACGAAGCCGTGTACCCGGTCGGCCTGGCCGGCGGAGATCAGCGAGCCGAGGTCGGTTGCCGGGTCCCCCGGGTCGCCCATGCGCACCGTGTCCAGCAGCTCCGCCACCCCGTCCACGAACCGGTCGTAGAGCGGCCGCTGCACGTACGCCCTGGTCGCCGCGGTGCAGTCCTGCCCGCCGTTGATCAGCGCGCCGGCCACCGCGCCGTGCACCGCGGCGTCCAGGTCGGCGTCGTCGAACACCACGAACGGGGCCTTGCCGCCCAGCTCCAGGTGCACCCGGCGGGGGCCACGGGCGGCCAGCTCGGCGACCCGCTTGCCCACCGGGGTGGACCCGGTGAACGACACCATGTCCACCTCCGGGTGGCTGACCAACGCCTCGCCGACCACCGGCCCGGTCCCCACCAGCACGGTGAGCACCCCGTCCGGCAGCCCGACCTCGGTGAACAACCGGGCCAGCATGATCGTGGTCAGCGGGTTGATCTCGGCCGGCTTGATGACGACCGCGTTGCCGGCGGCCAGCGCGGGGAAGATCTTCCAACCGGCCATGTTGAGCGGGTAGTTCCACGGCGCGATGGAGCCGACCACGCCGAGTGGCTCGCGGCGGATGCTGGAGGTGTGCTCGGCGGAGTACTCCCCGCTGGCCTTGCCTTCCAGCAGCCGGGCGGCGCCGGCGAAGAACGTGGCGTTGTCCGAGGTACCGGGTACGTCGAACTCCCGGGAGAGCCGGATCGGCTTGCCGCACTGGCGGGTCTCGGTGCGGGCGAACTCCTCCGCGCGCTGCTCGAGCAGCCCGGCCACCCGGTGCAACACCGCCGCCCGCTCGCCCGGGGTGGCCGCGCCCCACTCCGGCTGCGCCTTGCGCGCGGCCTGCACAGCCGCGTCCACCGCGGCCGGGCCGGCCAGCTCGAGACGGTCGATGACCTCCCCGGTTGCTGGGTTCTCAACGGCTATCAGTTCCGGGGCATCCGGCATCGCGTCTGACCTTCCACAGCGGTGACCTGGGCTATTTCTGGCCTCGATGCTGACAGGCAACCTCGGCAGATTGCAAGAATTTCGTAGTTGGAACTTGTAAAAAGTACGTAATCAGTTGTTTTGAGAGCCAAAGTATGCGATAAAAGATGTTGAACTGACCCTACGACCTGACGGAAGTAGACCGATGACTGACCCGGCGTCGCACCAGAACTCCACCACCCGGCGCGCCGAGGCGCACCTGTGGCCACACTTCTCCCGCCTGTCGGCCTTCCAGACCGACTCCGTCCCGGTGATCAGCCGGGGCGACGGCGCCTACATCTACGACGAGGCCGGCCGGCGCTACCTGGACGGGCTGTCCGGGCTGTTCGTCGTGCAGGCCGGGCACGGTCGCCAGGAGATCGCCGACGCGGCCGCCCGCCAATCCGCCGAGCTGGGTTACTTCCCGCTCTGGTCGTTCGTGCACCCCAAGGCGGTCGAGCTGGCCGAGCGGGTCGCGGCGGCGGCCCCCGGCGACCTCAACCGGATCTTCTTCAGCAACAGCGGCTCCGAAGCGGTGGAGACCGCCTGGAAGCTGGCCAAGCAGTACTTCAAGCTGACCGGCAAGCCCAGCAAGTACAAGGTGATCAGCCGGACCATCGCCTACCACGGCACCACGCACGGCGCGCTGTCGCTGAACAGCATCCCGTCGCACCGCATCCCGTTCGAACCACTGGTGCCCGGTGCCCGCAAGGCCGCCAACACGAACTTCTACCGCGCGCCGGAGCACGGTGACGATCTGGTGGCGTTCGGCCGGTGGGCGGCCGATCAGATCGAGGCGGCGATCGAGGCCGAGGGGGCGGAGTCGGTCGCGGCGGTCTTCCTGGAGCCGGTGCAGAACGCCGGGGGCTGCTTCCCGCCGCCGCCCGGCTACTTCCAGCGGGTCCGGGAGATCTGCGACCGGCACGACGTGCTGCTGGTCTCCGACGAGGTGATCTGCGCCTGGGGCCGGCTCGGCTACCCCTTCGGCGCCGAGCGCTACGGCTACCAGCCCGACATGATCACCTGCGCCAAGGGCCTGACCTCCGGCTACGCCCCGCTCGGCGCGACGGTCATCTCCGACCGGCTGGCCGAGCCGTTCCTGCACGGCGACACGGTGTTCCAGCACGGCTACACCTGGGGCGGGCACCCGGTGTCCTGCGCGGTGGCGCTGGCCAACCTGGACATCTTCGAGCGCGAAGACCTCTACGGCCGGGTACGGGAGAACGAGGGGACCTTCCGCGCCACCCTGGAGCGGCTGACCGACCTGCCGATCGTCGGCGATGTGCGCGGCGACGGCTACTTCTACGGCATCGAGCTGGTCAAGGACCGGGCCACCAAGGAGTCGTTCACCGCCGAGGAGTCCGAGCGGGTGCTGCGCGGGTTCCTGTCCACCGCGCTGTTCGACGCCGGGCTGTACTGCCGGGCCGACGACCGGGGTGACCCGGTGATCCAGCTGGCTCCGCCGCTGATCTGCGGCCCGGCCGAGTTCGACGAGATGGAGCGCATCCTGCGCGACGTGCTCACCAAGGCATACGCCCTGCTCTGACCCCGGCAGAGGCCCAGCTCAGACCCTCACGGGCTAGGAATCGAAGCCGAGGCCGGCGCGGTCCAGGGTGCGCAGCCAGAGGTTGCGTTGACCGCCCCGGCGATCGGCCCGGCTCAGCGACCAGCGGGTGAGCTGGATGCCGGCCCAGCGCAGCGGCTCGGGCGGCAGCGGTCGGGGCATGCTGTTCATCATGCGCAGCTGGGAGCGCTCGGTATAGCGGCCGTAGAGCTTGTCCAGCAGCACGGCGGCGGCGAACCGGGTGGCTCCCACGCCGAGGCCGGTGAAGCCCAGCGCGTAACCCAGCTTGCCGCCCAGCGCGGTCCCCACGAACGGGCAGAACCGGCTGCACGTGTCGATCACGCCGCCCCAGCGGTGGGTGAACCGGACACCCTCGAGCTGAGGGAAGGTCTGGAAGAAGTGACTGGCCAGCAGGGCGTGCGTCCGGGGTCGCTGGGTGAGCTCGTCGCGCACCTGTCCGCCGTAGTAGTAGACGGTGTCGTAGCCGCCCCACAGGATCCGGTTGTCCTCGGTGCGCCGGTAGTAGTGGAACTGGTTGCCCGAATCGCTGATCCCCTGCCGGTTGCGCCAACCGATCGCGTCGAACTGCTGATCCGTCAGCGGCTCGGTGACCAGCACGTAGTCGTACACCGGGATGATGTAGCTGCGCAGCCGGCGCAGCAGCGGCGGGAAGCCGTTGGTGGCCAGGATGCCGCGCGCCGCGCGCACCGTGGCGTACGGCGTGCGCACCGCGAGGCCGTCCCGCTCCCGCTCGACGCCGACCGCCGGGGACCACTCGTGGATCTGGACCCCGAGCTCCAGGCAGGCCCGCCGCAAACCCCAGGCCAGCCGCGCCGGGTCCAGCATGGCCACCGCCCGGCTCATCTCCACCGCGCCCAGGTAGGTGGGCGAGTCGACCTCGGCGCGGATCTGCCCGCCGTCCAACAGGCGCACCTGGTGGCCGTACCGTTCGGCCAGCTCGGCGGTCTCGGCCAGGTCGGCCAGCTGCCAGGGCTGGGTGGCCACGTCCAATTCGCCCGCGCGGTGGAAGTCGCAGTCGATGCCGTAGCGGGACACCGATCGCTCGATGCCGTCCAGGTTGGCCAGCCCGTGCGCCTCCAGCTCCGGCATCTCCTCGGCGAACCGGTCGACCCCGTTGCGGATGCCGTGGGTGAGGCTGGATGCACAGAAGCCCCCGTTGCGGCCGGACGCCGCCGAGCCGCACAGGTCGGCATCCAGCAGCACCACGTCCAGCCCGGGGTCGTACTCCTTGGCTTGCAGCGCGGCCCACAGCCCGGTGTAGCCGCCGCCCACGATCACCAGGTCGGCCCGGCGGTCGGCGGTGAGCGCGGACCGCGGCTCGGGCGGGTTATGCACGTCCAGCCAGTAGGGACGGGGCGCGGCATCGGCCAGGCTGCGCAGCGCGGAGGCCTCACCGCCACTCGAGCGGGTCATCGGGGCCACCTCCGGGCGGGTCGGTCACCGCCGATACTAGCAGTCAGATAGTGTCCAGACGCCCGAATTCGTCGTTTAGATCGCCGTTGCCAACGCTTTCCGTTGCACCACGCTCACTCGTCCGTGCCACCCGCGCGCGCCGCCCCCCTCGCTACGCTGTGCCGACCACTCGTCGAACCGGAGGACCGCGATGACCGCCGAATCGGACCGGCAGGTCGAGGCCGCCCGCGCGCCACGCGGGCTGGATTCGGTGGACCGGTCCCTGATCGCCCTGCTACAGGAGGACGGCCGCACCTCGTTCACCACCCTGGCCAAGGCCGTCGGGCTATCTGAAGGGGCGGTTCGGCAGCGCGTCCAGCGTCTGCTCCGCGACGGGACGATGCAGATCGTTGCGGTCACCGACCCGCTCGAGGTGGATCTCGCCCGCCAAGCGATGGTCGGTATCAAGGTGAACGGGGATCTGCACCGGGTGGCTGAACAGATCTCCGCGCTGCCCGCGGCCGACTACGTGGTGCTCTGCGCCGGCAGCTTCGACCTGCTGGTCGAGGTGACCTGCCGCGACGACCAGCACCTGCTCGAGCTGCTCAACGACCACATCCGCCCGATCGAGGGCATCGCCAGCACCGAGACCTTCGTCTACCTGAAGCTGGCCAAGCAGACCTACGCCTGGGGCACGCTCACCGACTAACGGAGCGCGCCCACACGGCCGGCTCAGGAGGGGCACGGGACGGCGCCCTGGCACGGCGGCTCCACCAGGCTGGTGAGGTCGGCGGCGAAGCCACCGGAGAGGATGAGCAGCGCGGACAGCGCGACCAAGATCCAGCCCAGGGTCGCCAGCAGCCGGTCCGGCTGACCGCGCACCGAGGCTCCGTGGGTCAGCGCCACCCACACACCGGCGATCAGCCCCAGCACGCCGAGTTCGGCCATGTGGCCATATCTACCCGCAGAAACCTGAGACGCCGAGGCCGGGGAATGCCGAGGGAGCGCGCGGTGTTCCTCAACCGGCCGAAGGAGGCGCCATGACCGAGACCACCGCCGTGCGGTACGACCGAGCCCTGATGTACTTCGACGCGAAGGACTACATCACCGCGGCGCGCCTGTTCCACGACCTGCTCACCGAGCTGCCGGAGGATGTCGCGCTCAGGCTGTTGCTCGCCCGTGCCTACTATCACTCGGCGCAGCTACGCCGAGCCGAGACGGAGCTGCGTGAGGTGCTCACCCGCGACCCGGTCGCCGACTACGCGCACCTGCTGCTCGGGCGAACCTTGCAGCGGCAGAGCCGCCACGCCGAGGCCGTGCCGCACCTGCGACTAGCCGAGGCGATGTCCGGCACCGGTACCGCGATATCCGAGGTGGCGGGCTAGGAGGACGAACCGACGAAGCGGCGCGGTCCAGGAAACGCGCCGCCTAGGCGGCGCGATCCCGGGAGAGCATGCCGGCGAGCTGCCGCAGGTCCACCAGCACGACGTCCGCCGGCCGGCCCTTGAGCGAGGCGACCGTGGCACCCGCCGCGCGCCCCGCGGCCACGCCGGCGTCCGAGTCCTCGACCACCAGGCACCGGGCCGGGTCGACACCGAGCCGCCGGGCCGCGATCAGGTAGCCCTGCGGGTCGGGCTTGCCCACGGTCACGTCATCCACGGTGACCAGCAGCGGCGGGGAGATGTCCGCCTGACCGAGCCGCGCGGTGGCCAGCCTGGTGTCCGCGGAGGTGACCACCGCCCACGGCAACCCGAGCCGTTCCAGGGTGGCCACCAGCTGGTGGGCGCCGGGCGTGGGCACCACGTCAGCCAGGTCGAGGCACTTCCGGTCCAGCTGGCGGGCCGCCTCGGCGCGCACCCGCTCGTCGCTCCACTCCGGCCACAGCCGGCGCACCGTACTGATCGCCGGCACCCCCTGGGCGATCTCCACCACCGCGTCCGGGTCCAGCCCGTACTCCGCGGACCAGGCTCGCCAGGCCCGCTCCACCGCCGCGTCGGAGTCCACCAGCGTGCCGTCCATGTCCAGCAGTACGGCCGCCACGGACGGCAGACCCGCGGCCGGTAGACCCGCGGCTGGTTCCGTGCTCGCCTCGGCGTTTCGCTCCATGCGGGCTCCCTCCGGTGACGTTCTTTCACCTATTATCCTCGTCAGTCGAGCATATTACCGCTGGAGGCGTGGTGAACACTGGTCGGCCGGCTCGGGCCCGCGACGCCCGCTGGCGCACCGCGAGCGCGGTGCTCGCGGAGGTCCGGCGCGCGCCGGGGGCCACCCGCGCGGAAGTTGCCCATCGGCTGCGGCTGAGCACCGGCTCGTCCACCGAGATCACCGCCCGGCTGCGTGAGCTGCGGCTGCTGGTGGAGTCGCCGGCCGCCCCGCGCGGCCGGGGCCGACCCACCGCGGTGCTGCGGCCGCACCCAGAGGGCCCGTTAGTGCTGGTCATCGAGCTACGCCACGACGACTGGCGGGCCGAACTCGCCTCCCTGGACGGCACGGCGCACCCGTTCGCGGCCGGCCGGCACGGCGGCGGGGCGCCCGAGGCGGTGTTGGCCAGACTGCACGAACTCATCGCCGACGCCCTCGAGCAGCTCGGCGACCGGCTCCGCGCGGTGTCGATGGCGGTGGCCGCCACGGTGGGCGAGGGACGGCTGCTGGACGCCTCCGCGCTGGGCTGGCCACCGGTCGACCTCGCCGCGCTGACCGACCTGCCGCTGCTGATCGGCAACGACGCAACCCTGGCCGGCGTGGCCGAGGCACGCTCCGGGGCTGCCACGGACAGTCGGACCGGGCTGCACCTGCTGGTGGAAGCCGGCATCGGTGGCAGCCTCACGGTGAACGGGCTGGCGGTCAGCGGCGCCACCGGAGCCGCCGGGGAGTACGGGCACCTGCCGTTCGGGGACCGCCGGCTGCGCTGCCACTGCGGCGCTGACGGATGCTGGGAGCTGGAGGTGAGCGCGGTCGCGCTGGCTCGCCGACTGGGCGAACGTCTGCCCGGATCCCCGAGGGACTACACCCTGGAGGTGCTCCGGCGGGCCCGCGACGAGCCGTCCGCGCAGGCCGCCGTGACCGCCTCGGCGAGCGCGCTGGGCACCGGGATCGCCGGCTTGGTCAACCTGCACGACCCGGACGTGGTCACCCTCGGTGGACTGGCCGGCCCGCTGCGCTCCGCCGCGCCGGCCGAGTTCGCCTCCGCCTACCGAGGCGGTCTGATGGCCTTCCGGCGGGCCGATCCCCCGCCGGTGTTGGACGCCGCGCACGGGGAGCACGGCGCCCGGCACGGCGCGGCCGCCGTCGGCCTGGACCACGTCACCACCGAATCGGCACTGGCCGCCTGGGCCGACGCCCGCGCCGCGGCGAGCTAATCGCGCTCGCGTTGGATTTAGGGATTTGCCATAATCCCTAAGTGCCCGAACTGGAGCTGGTGAAGGCGCTGGCTAACGAACGCCGGTTGCTGATCATGGACTGGCTGCGGGACCCGGAGGCGCATTTTCCGCCCCAGCGCGATGGAGACCTGGTCGAAGACGGTGTCTGCGCGTTGCTGATCGCGGAGAAGCTCGGGGTCAGCGCGCCGACCTGCGGGGAGCACCTCAAGGTGCTCGGCCGGGCCGGCCTGATTCGCGGTAAGAAGATCAAGAGCTGGGTCTTCTACCAGCGCGACGAGGCTCGGATCGCGGCCGCGAAGGCCGACCTGAGCGGCGACTGGTGACCAGCTCGCCCACCGACCGGGCCGGCTCGACCGGCTGGCCAGAAGGAGACCCGTGCCGACCCAGGCGATCACGGCTGAGGACATCGAGAAGACCTACCAGACCATCCAGCCCTACATCCGGCGCACCCCGGTGGTGCGGGCGGACCTCGCCGATCTCGACCCGGCGGCGCCTCGGTCGGCTTCGGTGAGCGTGAAGCTCGAGCAGCTGCAGTGCGCGGGGTCGTTCAAGGCCAGGGGGGCGTTCGCCAACCTGCTGCTGCGGGAGATCCCGGAGGTCGGCGTGGCGGCGGCCTCGGGCGGCAACCATGGCGTCGCGGTCGCCTACGCGGCGCACCGGCTGGGCGTGCCGGCCAGGATCTACGTGCCGACGGTGTCCAGCCCGGCGAAGATCGACCGGATCCGCCAGCTGGGCGCGGACCTGGTGGTCGGCGGGGACCGGTATGCCGATGCGCTGGCCGCCGCGCGGGACTGGGTCGCGGAGTCTGGTGCGCTGGGCGTGCACGCCTTCGACCAGCGGGAAACCCTGCTCGGCCAGGGCAGCGTGGGCCTCGAACTGGACCAGCAGGTGGACCAGCTGGACACGGTGCTGGTCCCGGTCGGCGGCGGTGGGCTGATCGGCGGCATCGCCGCGTACCTGGCCGGCAAGGCGCGGGTGGTCGGGGTGGAGCCGGACGGGGCGCCGACCCTGCACATGGCCAGGGCGGCCGGCCGGCCGGTGGACGCCCCGACCGGCAGCATCGCCGCCGACGCGCTCGCCCCGCGCCGGGTGGGCGAGCTGGTCTTCCCGATCACCCAGGCGTTCGTGCACGACGTGGTGCTGGTGGACGACGAGGCGATCCAGCTGGCCCAGCGGCGCCTGTGGGAGAGCCTCCGGGTGGTCGCCGAGCCGGCCGCCTCGGTCGGGGTGGCCGCGCTGCTGTCCGGGGCGTACCGGCCGGAGCCCGGCGAGAACGTCGCCGTCGTGCTGAGCGGGGCCAACACCACGCTGGGGGCTCCGTACACCCAGACGTGACGGCCCGAGCGCGCGCCGGAACGGCGGTCCCGGGGTGATGATGCTCCCCAGCGCGGCGTGCTCGGCGCGCGGATCGGCGTCGAGGAGGACTGGCGTGAGCCCGAAAAAGATCACTGTGTCGCTGGACAACGGGCAGGGCGTTTCGGTCGTGCAATCCGACGAGAACGCCGAGCGAACGGTGAACGCGCTGGTCGAAGGCCGCTACGTGTCGTTCGACCGCAAGGGCGGCCGGACCTACGTCAACGGCAAGTCGGTGGCCAAGATCGAGCTCGACCAGGTGAGCTGAATCTGTCAGTGCAGGTGGCAGCGGGGCATCGGACACAGCGCCGGTGGACAGCAGTCCGCCTCGCCCAACCCGTCGACGCAGCTCATCGCCTGTAGGGTGCGGCTGATCCCGGCGGCCGCGGTGCGCAGTGCGCCGGACACCCTGGCCACGCTGAGCCGGGTGGTCGGCCCGGTGATGGACAGCGCCCCGGCGAGCATGCCCCGCCCGCCGAACACCGGGACCGCGGTGCTCAGGTAGCCCAGGCGCACCTCTTCGCGTTCCACCGCGAGCCGCTCGGCGCGCACCCGGTCGACCTGTTTGCGCAGCAGCGCGACCGACATGGTGGTGTGCCGGGTGAGCGCGGTGAAGCCGTGCCTGACCACATCGTCGAACAGCTTCGGCGGGGAGAACGCCAGGATCACCTTGCCGGTGGCCGTGCTGTGCAGCGGCAGCCGGCCGGCCACCCTGGACTGCTCGCTGAGCCCGCGGTGGCCGATGATCTTCTCGATGTACAGCACGTCCAGGCCCTCCCGCACGGCGAAGTGCACCGTCTCCTGGGTGGCCATCAGCAGGTCTTCCATGTAGGGCAGCGCGGCGTTGCGCAGGATCCGCTGCCGGGGCACCAGCTGGCCGAGCTCGAACAGCCGCAGGCCGAGGTGGTAGCGGGTGCCGCTGCGCTCCAGCAGCCCCCACTCGGTCAGCTCCTGGGCGAGCCGGTAGACGCTGGCCTTGGCGACCCCGGTGCGCCGGACCAGCTCGGTCAGCGACAGCTCCGCGGTCTCCGTGTCGAAGGCCTCCAGGATCATCCGCGCCTTGCCCAGCACCGAGTTCATCGGATCGTCGGCGTTGGTGGCAGCGTCCGGCGCGACCGGGGAGCCGCCGGCTCGGATCGGTGCCACGGTCATCGCGGGAACCTCCTGGTGCGTCCGGTCGGTTCGATCTCTCATTCGACACCCGGGGCGCGCCGGCGCACCAGGCCTACGCAGGTGAACCGGCTGATCACTCGGTCGATCACGCGGCGGAGTACTTGGCCAGGAACTCCAGGCTCAGCGCGTTGTAGCGCTCGTGCTGCTCGTGCTGGGGCCAGTGGCCGCACTCGGCCAGCAGCTCCAGCCGGGCGCCGGGAATGGTGGCGGCCATCCGCTGGGCCTCCGGAACCTCGCCGAACGGGTTCTGCTGACCCCACACCACCATGGTCGGCGCGCTGATCCGGGCCAGCCGCTCGGAGGTGAGCAGGTTGCGGCCGCGGATCTCCAGCTCCTGCAGGCAGAGCAGGTTGGGCAGGTTGGCCACGAAGTCGGGCTGGTGGTAGATCCGGTGCCGGACGGCGACCAGCTCCTCGGTGGCGTTGGCCGGGTCGTGCATGAGCAGCCGCAGCCGCTGCCGGGTCAGCTCGACATCGTCGGTGGTCACCGCGCGGGTGGTGGAGTCCTTGATCCGGGCCATCACCGCCGGGTTGGCCACCGTGCCACCGGCGGCGATGAGCTGCAGCGAGGCCACCCGCTCCGGCGCCTCGATGGCCAACCAGCCGGCCACCCAGCCGCCCAGCGACTCGCCGGCCAGGTGCACCCGGTCGATGCCCACCGCGTCCAGGTAGGCCACCAGGTGCTCGACGTAGCGCGGGATCTCGTAGCGGTAGGAGGGCTTGCCGGTGTACCCGTGGCCGAGCATGTCGATGGCGTGGCAGGCGTACTGCGCGGCGTGCGGCACCAGGTTGCGGGTGAACGCCTCCAGGTGCCCGCTCGTGCCGTGCAGGAACACCAGTGGCTCACCCCGCCCGGCCCGTAACGACCGCGTCGGCACCCCACCCGCGTCCACCATGGACACCTCAAAGTCCAGCCCAGCCAACTCGGTCCAGATCGTCACGCGGCGGTTCCTTCCCTGCTCAGACCCCGTGAGTGGTTAGCGTTGCTATAGCAACGCTAACCACTCACGGGTTGTGACCTGCGGGTTCTAGGACGGCTACGGCCATGCCGGTGAGCCATTCGGGCATGGGTTCGTAGGCGAGGCGGGTGGCTGGGGCGTGGCTGAGGGCGGCGGCCATGGTGAGCCAGGTGCGGATCTCCTGGCCGCCGTTGCCGGCCTCGCGCTCCAGCTGCTCGGTGGTGTGCTCGGCCAGCTGGGCGCCCTTGCCGGCTTCCAGCAGGGCGAGCAGCTGCTCGTCGAACTCCGGGTTGATCACCGGTTGGGCCGCCTGGATGATCTCCCGGCGGCGGCCGTCGTAGTCCCGCCAGTTGTCCCGGCCGTCCAGCCAGGCGCGCACCATGAACTCCTCGTCGTCGCCGCTGGGGTCCCGCCAGTCCGGCCACGGCAGCCGGTGGGACAGTCCGCCGGAGCCGATCACCGCGACCCGCCGGTCCGCCGCGAATCCGTGCAGCGCGGTCCGCACCGCGGCGCCGAAGTCCAGGCAGCGGCGCACGGTGGGCAGCGGATGGGCGAATACGTTGATCACGATCGGCACGATGGGCAGCTCCAGCCCGGCCAGCAGGTACTGGATGGCGTGGCTCTGCCCGTGGTCGATCTGCAGCCGCGCGGAGTAGGCCGGGTCGAACTGCCCGCCGCCGACCAGGGTGTCCACCAGGTGCCGGGCCAGCGGCTGGTCCACCGGCTGCGGGCCGGCCGGGGTGCCGGACTCGCCGCTGGCCAGGCACTCCCCCACGCCGATGGTGAACGCCGGGATCAGGTCCAGCCAGAAGCCGCGGAAGTGGTTCGAGCCGATGATCACCGCGACGTCCGCGCCGGCCGCCGCGATCCGGTCCCTGGCCTCGGCGAGCGCGTCGGCGTAGCGCTGCGCGCCGGCCCGGTCGGCGGTCTGCTCCCAGTGCGTGTTCATCAGCGTGCTGTGCGAGGCACCCACGCCGATCACCAGTTCAGCCGGCATCCAGGCCCACCTCCACTCTTGTCCTGGTCAGCGTGTCCACCGCGATGCGCACCAGCGCCTCGGTCAGCCGGGCCGCCTCGCGCAGGTCCACCAGGTTCATCCCGAGCGCGAAGTCCACCTCGGTGCCGGCGCGCTGCTCGGTCACCTTCGGCATGCCCAGCCGCACGGTGGGGACGCCCCGGTTGCGCAGGATGTTGGCGTCGGTGGCGCCGCTCATTCCGGTCACCGGCTCGTGCCGGCGGCCTTCCATCTCTTCCCATGCGGCGATCGCGGCACGGCAGACCCAGCTGTCCGGGTCGGTGCGCTCGCCGGGAATGGCCAGCACCTGCTGCACCTGGTAGTCCACCCCGCCGATCCGGTCGGCGATCTCGGCCAGCGCGGCGGTGAACTCCCGGCGGGCCTGGGCCGGCGTGCTGCGCGGGCTCAGCCGCAGGTCCACGGTGAACACGCACTCGGCCGGGGTGAACGACGCGGTGCGCTCGGTGCCGCCGCGGATCGAAGCCACCACCCCCTGCGGGGCGACCAGGCCGTCGGTGTGCGCCTCGGCGTAGCGCGGGAACCACTGCTCCAGGCCGTGCACCAGCTGCCCGGCCAGGTCGACCGCGTTGCGGTAGGGCAGCCGGTGCCGGGAGCCGACGTAGGTGTGCGTGCCGTGCACCGCCACGTCGAACCAGGTCAGGCCGACCTCCTCCCAGGACACCGACCAGCCCGGCTTGGCGATCACCGCGTAGTCCGGCCAGACGCCCTGCTCGAGCAGGAACGAGCAGCCCACGCCCTGGCCGGTGTTGCGCCTCGGGTTGTCCACCCCCGGGCGGGCATTGGTCGGCATGCCGCCGGCGCCGAAGCCGACCAGTAGGTCCCCGGTGAGCGCGAGGTCGCCGTCCGACACCGCGCCGGCCACCACCTCGGCCGCCGCGATCACGCATGCCACGTGGCCTTTCGGGTTCGATGCACCCAGGCCACAGACCAGCTCGTTCTCGATCTTCGCCACCGGGCGCATGTCCGGCCGGAGCGTGTCGGCCGCCCAGGACAGGTCCTCCTCCTCGCGGCCGCTGGTGACGGTGTCCAGCGGGGCGTAGAGCAGCAGGTCGGGTCCGCTGCCGGCGCCGTGCAGCCGTCCCCAGGCGTTGGCCTGGCGGTCGTCCAGCGGCTGGGTGCGGGCCGGCACCCCGGCGCGGCGGAGCACCTCGGCGATGTGCTCGGCCAACGGCGCCTCGTCCCCGGTCGGGCTGGGCACATCCACCACCCCGGCGACCAGGTCGGCCAACCGGTCCCGGCGGATCCGGGAGGTGACCCGCTCCAGCGCCGGCGTCCTCGGGTGCGCGCCGGAGATCCTGGCGGTCACTGGTTGATCCGGTGGACCTGGGTGTTGGTGTGTCGCTGCACCCGCCGGGTGCCGGCACGCAAGCCGGCACCCGTTCCGGCTCCCGCGCCGGCCTCGGCCCCACTCTCGGCCGCGGGCCCGGGCTCGGCACCGGCCCCGGCACCGGCCCCGGCCTCGACTCCGGCACCGACTTCGGCCAGGCGGGCGGCGTAGCTCTGCTCGGCCAGCCCGCGCCACGCGGTGAGCGAGACGTCCGGCCGGTACAGCCGCTCCGGCGGGGCGTCGGTGATGTCCACCATCCAGGCGTCCTGGCTGGAGAACTGGCCGTGGAACAGCCACCGGATCGCGCCGAGGTACTTGGCGTAGAACCGGGCCGACGCCCACCCCCGCACGAAGTTGACCATGACCCCGACGTAGTTGTGGTGCCCTTCATCCACCGGCACGTAGAACTCGTAGTGGATGAAGTTCGGGTAGGCGATCCGCAGGATGCCCGGCATGGTCAGCGAGGCGAACCCAGGGAATCGTTGCGCGGCGATGGTCGGGTCGACCTTCTTCGGGGTGCCCGTATTGCCGATGTTGAACGTTCCCTTCGGCGGGCGCAGCTTCCACCAGCGTTGGTTGCTCCAGTGCCCGACGCCGGGGAAGTCGGCCGACCAGTGCACCTCGTCCTGCACCCGGTAGATCCACCGCCCGCCCGGCACCACCCGGGTGATGTTCCAGGTCGGCATCGGCTTGAACAGCCGCCACAGCGAGGTCCGGTGCAGGTATTTGGCATGGCCCTCGTCGAAGCCGTTCTCGCAGGCAAACCGCCAGTTCCCGGAGCGGGGCTGGATCCGCCCGCCCATGGTGAACGGGTTGTCCACCAGCTCCTCGGGCAGCTGCGCGTCGATCGGCGGCGCCGGCTCGTCGGCCACCGGGATGTACGCCCAGACCATGCCGAGGCGTTCGGCCACCGGGTAGCCGCGCACAGTGACCTTGCCCCGGATCGGCGAATCCGGGCCGTCGGTGATCACCGCGCAGAGCAGGCCGTCGGTGAGCCGGTAGGTCCATCCGTGGTACGGGCAGCTGATCGTGCCGGGGAACTGCTGGTCGCCCTGCGACAGCGGCACACCGCGGTGCGGGCAGCGGTCGTGCAGCGCGTACGCGGTGCCGCCGTCCCGGATGAGCACCAGCTTGTGGCCGCAAATGGTGTGCGCCGAGGGCTTGCCGGTCACCTGGGAGGACCAGGTCACCGGGTACCAGTAGCCGGCGAAGCCGCGGCCCGCGGCGTCGTAGTGCGGCCAGGTGGACCAGTCCTGCCGGCCCGCCGACCGGGCGCGGGACGGCCGGTCACCGGAGGAACGGCTGGACGTCTCGGCCGCGGTCCCGCCGGGCGCTTCGCGCGCTGCCATCGCTGTCCTCCCACCGTCGACCCGGTGCCGCGCACCGTGCCGAGATGGTGGCCCCCGCCGCCGGCCCGTTCCACGGAACGGGTCCGGTCACCGGACCCAACCCATTCCCCATCCGGGCCGCTCGGCCGCACCATCCCGGTCATGGCTGATCAGGGCACCGAGACGGCCGCGCGGACGCTCGCCGACCCGCCGGAGGGCCACTACGCCGACGCGGACGGGGTGCGCTACCACTACCTGGACCTCGGCACCGGGGACCCGACGGTCTTCCTGCACGGCGGCGGCCCAGGCTGCACCGGCTGGACCGACTTCGGCCCGGTGGCCCCGCTGTTCGCCCGCGACCGGCGCTGCTACCTGGTGGACATCCTGCAGTACGGCCGCTCGGAGAAGTGCGTGATCAGCGGGCCGATGTGGGACTCCCACGCGGCCAAGACGGTGGCGCTGCTGGACACCCTGGGTGTGGCCAGGGCCGATTTCGTGTGCAACTCCTGGGGCGGCACCATCGCGCTCGCGCTGGCCGCGCACTACCCCGAGCGGGTCCGCTCGCTGGTGGTGACCGGCAGCATGCCGGTGTTCCACGGCCCGCTGGCCCCGTTGCCCGAGGGCGGCCGGCGCGGCCGGGCGGCCCGGGACGCCTACTTCGGCGGCGAGGGCCCCACCCCGGCCAAGATGCGCGAGCTGATGGCCCGGCTGGAGTGGTACGACCCGGCTGCCATCCCCGAGCACACCGTCGCGCTGCGCTACCAGCAGAGCGTGGACGCCGAGGAGATGGCGCTGGCCGGCGCGTCGGACAGCCCGCGGGGCGAGTGGCAGGAGTTGTCCACCGAGTTGGGCCGCATCCAGGCGCCGGTGCTGTTCGCCTGGGGCATGTACGACGCCTTCCTCACCCCGGACTACCCGCTGATGCTGGCCCGGATGGTCCCGCGCGGGCAGCTCTACGTGATGGACCGCGCCGGGCACCACCTACAGGAGGAACGCCCCCAGGACTACTACCAGCTGGTCACCGGCTTCCTCCGACAGGACCACGGCTGACCCGCCTGTTCAGGCCACCTCACCGGGCGGCGCCGGCGCCGGCGCCGGCCGGGCTTCGTCGACGAAGAACAGCACCAGCGCGACCAGGATCATGCCGGCCGGTATCCACACCGCGCGGGTGCCCACCAGCGCGGTGATCAGCGCACCGGCCACCGCGCCGGCGGCGAACCCGAGCACCAGCGACACGTACATCACGGCGAGCGCGACGTCCTCGCGACGGCGACCGCGCAGCGCGGTCAGCACACTGTCCGTGGTTCGCATCAGGTTGCCGGTCATCGCAATGGGTACCACGGTGGCTGAGCGCACCGTGCGGAACAGCGAGAACTGCAGCGCGGCGACGAACCCGATGCTCGTGGTGATACTCGGCTCTGGCGCGCTCGCGGGCATCAGCCCGACCGCGACCAGCACCACGATCTGCAGGCCGAGCACGTAGCGCAATGGGTAGCGCAACCGATGGGCTGCCGCCTCGCTGCGGAACACCCGGGCCACCACGACGCCGATGACGAACGCGATCACCGGCCAGAGGTGGGTCAGCGCGTTGACCTCATGAGGCCGGGCCAGCCCTACCCCGAACAAGATCACATTGCCGGTCTGCGCATTGGCGAACACCCCGCCATGGGCCAGGTAGGTGTAGGCGTCGACGAACCCGTTCGAGGTCACCAACAACGCACCGACCCGTCTCGAGGTCGCGGTTGGCGCGGTCACCCCGACATCATCCACACCCCTGCGGGAACGCGGTGACCAGGGCGGCGAACTCCGTCGACCAGCTCGCCGGGGCGCCGTTTACGCCGCGTCAACCAACCCGCGTTGTCGCTGGAGAATGATCTCGTGGTCAGCGGCTTGCCGCCCAGTTGACGATCAGATAGGAGGAGAATGCGGATTCTCTTCACTTGCGTGCCCCACCCCGGCCACCTGCTTCCGGTACTGCCATTGGCACGCGCATTCCGGGGGCGGGGAGACGACGTGGCCGTGCTGGTCCCGGCATCGTTCGCCCCCGTCCTTTCCGACGAGGACCTCGAGGTGCTGGTCGCCGGCGTCGACATGGGGATGGTGGTAGCCGAACTGGCCCGTCGCGGCGGCACGGACCCGGTCGGCGCGGCGCCCCAGGCCGACGAGATGGAGGCCTTCGCCCGGGCAGTGACCCTGGACATAGAGGTAGAGGTATTCGCCGGGGCCAGAGTCGACCTGTCGATAGAAGACTCGGTGCTCGCGAGCCGAGAGTGGCAGCCGGACCTGGTCGTCCACGACTCGTACGACTATGTCGGGCCGCTCGTCGCGGCCGCGCTTGACGTGCCGTCGGCGCTTGTCACGCTCGGCCCGGAGATGTCGCCGGCGTTCACTCAGGCGGCGTCGGCAAAGGTGGCCGCCCGCTACGAAGCTCGGGGTCTGGCGTGGCGCCCGGCCGCGTGGGTGCTCGACATCTGCCCGACCGCCCTCCAACGGGACGAGTGGCAGGCGCCGGGGGGATGGCTGCCGCTACGACCAGAGGCCTATCGCGCCCCGGACGGTGCGAGCAGACGCGAGGCTCAGCCGTTGACCGGACAACCAAGGATCCTGGTGACCTTCGGTACCACTTTCACCTCGCCCCAGGTGGTCGGCCCTGTATTGGGTGATCTGTCCGCGAAGGGCGCCGGGCTCCGGATGACCCTCGGGCTGACCGGGTCGGCCGAGGACTACGAGGTTGAGCACGGATCGGTGATGTTCGAGGGATTCCTGCCGCTGCGCCAACTGCTGGCGGACATCGATCTCGTGGTGACCAATGCGGGTGCCGGCACCGTCCTGGGTGCGCTGGCTGAGGGGATCCCGATCGTGGCGTTGCCCCAAGGCGCGGACCAGTTTCTGCACGCCGACCGCGCGGTCGCGGCGGGTGCCGCGATCCAGGTACTGCCACCCGCGTTCACTCCGGACGCGGTCACCGCGGCCGTATCCACCGCGCTCGGGCAGCCCAGTTTCCGGGAGAACGCGCTCAGGGTCGCGAAAGAAATCGCGGCAATGCCCGCGCCGGGCGAAGTGGCCGCCACCCTCGCCTCGACATTGAACAGCCCGTGAGTGGTGAGCGTTGCTATAGCCACGCTCGCTCACCACTCACGGGGTCGGACCGCCGTCCAGGAAGGCGATGACCAGGGCGGCGAACTCCGCCGGGCGGTGATCCACCGCCGGCACCCCGGTACCGGGCAGGACCGCCGACTGGGCACCCGGGATCGCGGCGGCCAGCCGAGGCAGGTCGGGCAGCGAGAACTCGTCCAGCTCGCCGCACAGCACCAGGGTCCGGGCGGTGACCAGGCCGATCCGGTCCTCCATCCGGTAGGCGTTCACCGCGGCGTGGCCGTCCTCCACCCGATCCAGCACGCCCAGCGCGTCGCGCACCAGCCGAGCCAGCAGGTCCGGCCGGTCGACGGGGTAGAACGGCATGCGGTTGCGCCACAGGGCGAGCAGGTGGGAGCCGTCGTCGGCGGGCACCACGTGGTCGACCGGCGGGAGGGAGCGCACCCGACGGCGGCGGTCGGCGTCCACGTACGGGGTACCGGAGAGCACCAGGCGGCCCACCCGACCCGGTGCCGTGGCGGCCACCTCGACCGCGATCACCCCGCCGGTGTGGTGCCCGACCAGGTCGAACCCGCCCAGCCCCAGCGCGTCGGCCACGGCCAGCACCCCGTCGGCGAACAGCTCGATCGTCCACGGCTGTGTGGGGCGGGCGGAGTCCCCGAAGCCCGGGGTGTCCACCGCGATCCCCCGGTAGCCGGCCGAGGCCAGCAGTGGCAGCACGTCCCGGTACTCGTCCCAGGAGCGGGGCGTCTGGTGCAGCAGGATTACCGGATCGCGGTCGCGGTCGCC
>DASWST010000218.1:0-9358 GCA_036402515.1 Pseudonocardia sp. | reverse complement strand
CGGGAGCCCTGATGAACGGAGGGCGGCGGCGTGCGCCGCAACGATCGGCTGCTGGATCTGCGCGAGCGTGGCGTGCGGCGCGTCCTCGGTGCGGGGCTGGGTCCGGGAGAGCAGCAGCCCGGATCCGGCGAGCCCGGCGCGTGTACCGCCCTGCGGGGAGAATGTGGCCTGCCAGATGTCGTCGAGCAGCCGGGACCCGTCGGGTTGCAGCCGCCGGCCGGTGCCGCCGAGCGGCTCGCCGCGAGCGCGGCGAGCAGCCTGGCGACCGACTCGCCGTACAGTTCGGCACGGGCGGTGGCGTCCTTGCCGAAGGCGGTGAACGCATCGGTGGAGCCGCCGGACCCGAGGCCCAGCTCCACCCGCCCGCCGGAGACCGCATCGAGCACGGCGGCGTCCTCCGCGACCCGGACCGGATCCTCCAGCGCGGCGGTGATGATGCCCGTGGCCAGCCGGATCCGGGCAGTGTGGGCGGCCACCCCGGCCAGGAACACCAGCGGCGACGGCAGCCCGCCCTCCTCGGCGTCGAAGTGGTGCTGCGCGACCCAGCCGACGTCGAAGCCGAGCCGCTCGGCCTCAACGAACTGCTCAGTGGCGTTGCGGTACACCTGTGCCGGTAGCGCGGCGGGGGTGTCGGCGAGCAGCCGGGTGAAAAGGCCCAGCCTCTTCGTCATGCAATCCCTCCGAGATAGGCCTGTTGCACACCGGCGTCGGCGAGCAGCTCCTTGGCCGACCCGGACAGCACGATGCGGCCGGTGGCCAGCACGTACCCACGGTGCGCGATCGACAGCGCCAGCTCGGCCTGCTGCTCCACCATCAGCACCGCGATCCCAAGCTCGGTGTTGAGCCGGGCGATTTCGTCCAGCACCCGGTCGACGAACAGCGGAGACAGCCCCATCGTCGGCTCGTCCATGCAGATCAGCCGGGGCCTGCTCATCAGGGCCCGGGCGAACGCGAGCATCTGCTGCTCGCCGCCCGAGAGCGTGCCCGCGGCCTGGCGGCGGCGCTCCGCGAGGCGCGGGAAGTGCTCGTACATCCGCTCGATGTCGGCGGCGATCTCGCCGCGGTGGCGGCGCGTGTAGGCGCCGGCGAGGAGGTTCTCGGCCACCGTCATCTGCCCGAACACCCGCCGGGCCTCCGGCACCGAGGCGATGCCGGCGCGGATGCGGTGCGGCGTGGATGTCATGGTGATGTCGGTGCCGTCGAGCGTGACCGTGCCCGCTTGGGGCCGGACCAACCCGAGGATTGCCTTCATCGTGGTCGACTTGCCCGACGCGTTGCCGCCGAGCAGCGAGACGATCTCGCCGGGCCGCACCTCGAGGCTCACGTCCTCGAGTGCTCTGGCGGCGCCGTAGGAGACGTCCACGCTGTCGAGTTGCAGCAGCGGCTTCATGGCAGCACGCTCCTGGGCCCGCGCCTGCGTCCCAGGTAGGCCTCGATTACGGCCGGGTCGTTGCGCACCTCGGCGGGCGTGCCCTGCGCGATCAGCTTGCCATCGTCCAGCACCAGCACTCGGTCCGACAGCGTCAGCACCAGGTCCAGCTTGTGTTCCACCAGCAGGATCGGCTGGCCTGCCGCCTTCAGCGCCACCAGCTGCTGGAGCACCTCGGCGGTCTCGGTCTGGTTCATGCCGGCGGTCGGCTCGTCGAGCAGCAGCAGCCGAGGGCGCAGCGCGAGCGCCCGCGCGATCTCGGTGCGCCGCCGGTTGGCGTAGGACAGCGTGTACGCCGGGTCGTCCCGCCGCGGCGCTAGTCGCTCGGAGAAGCGCTCCAGCTGCTGGTCGATCTCGCCGGTGATGCGCTTGCGTTCCTCGCGGACGGCCGGGGTGGGCACCAGGGCCAGCGCGAGCTCGGCCAGCAGCGGTATCCAGCGCAGCAGCGGGTAGCCCGACCAGCGGCGCAGCGGGCGCGCGGCACTCAGCGTGGAGTGCAGGCCCACCTCGACGTTCTCGGCGACGGTCAGCCCGGCGAAGACGCGCCCGTTCTGGAACGTGCGGGCCAGGCCGGCCTCGGCGATCTGCTCGACGGACGCGCGTTCGATCCGCTGCCCGGCCAGCTCGATCGCGCCGGAGTCGGCGCGGAGCACCCCGGAGATCAGGTTCAGCGTGGTGGTCTTGCCGGAGCCGTTCGGGCCGATGATCGACACGACCTCGCCTGAACCGACGTCGAACGAGAGGCTGTCGACGGCGGTGACCCCGTCGAACGTCCGGCGCAGGTCGGAGACGGACAGGATCGTCACGCCGGCCTCCTGACCCACAGGCCCTGCGGCCGGAACCGGATGATCAGCAGCAACAACACGCCGTAGCCGAGGATTCGCACGTCGGGCGCGATCCGCAGCAACTCGGGCAGCCCGACGAGGATCAGCGCGCCGAGCACCGCGCCGATGGGGGAGGACAGCCCGCCCAGCACGATGATCGTCAATGCCAGCAGCGACATCGTCAGGTTGAAGATGCTGGGGTCGATGTAGGTGTACTGGTGGGCCAGCAGCGATCCGCCGATGCCGGCGAAGAACGCCGCGACGGCGTAGGCGAGCGCCTTGTAGTCGCGCACCCGCACGCCGGATGACCGCGCGGCCACGTCGTCGGCGCCGACGGCGGCGAGCACCGTGCCGAGGTGCGACGCCCGGATCCTGGTGATCACCACCAGCGTCACCACCAGCACGGCGAGCGCCAGCAGGTAGAACTCGACAGCGGAGTTGAGCTTCTCGCCGAAGAGGGTGGGGGCCGGGATGCCGCGGATCCCGTACGCGCCACGGGTCAGCGACTCCCAGTTGCGGATCACCGCGACGGCGACCGACCCGATGCCGAGCGTCGCGATCGCGACGTAGTGCCCGCGCAGCCGCCAGACAGGTGCGGTGAGCACTGTCGACACCACCGCCGACAGCAACCCGGCGACGATCAGCGCGGGCCAGAACGACCAGCCGGTGACCACCGTCAAGATCGCGGAGGTATAGGCGCCGACGGCGATCGGCCCGGCCTGCCCGATGGTGATCTGGCCCGCCGAGCCGGACACGAGCGTCATCGATGCGGCGATGATCGCGTAGATCGCCACGCCGGCGGCCACGGTGACGGTGTAGCGGTCGGCGAGCAGCGGAAGCGCGATGGCCGCCAGTGCCACGGCCAGGCCGGCGTGCCACCAGCGCAGCCGGATCTCGCGGCCGCCGGAGAGGAACGTGCCGGTCATCGGCTCCGCGGAGATCGCGGGCACCTTCCCGAGCAGGCCGCCGGGGCGCAGGATCAGCACGAGTATCAGCACGCCGAATGTGATGAGGTCGCGCACGCCGTCGCCCCACAGCGAGATCCCGAAGGCCTCGAGGATGCCCAGCAGGAAACCGCCGAGCACGGCGCCGACCATCGACCCCAGTCCACCGAGCGTCGCGGCGACGAACGCCGTCAGTCCCGCGGCGGCACCGGAGGTGGGGGAGACGTTGGAGGTGTACATGCCGACGAACACACCGGCCAGCCCACCGAGCCCGGATGCGATCACGAACGCCAGGTTCTGGATCCGCGGCACCGGGATGCCCATCTGCAGCGCGGCGTCCGGGTCCTGCGCGGTGGCGCGGATGGCGCGCCCGGAGCGGCCGAACTTCAGGTAACCGGCCAGCGCCGCCATGACGACGATGGTGATCCCGAACATCACCACGTCGGACGTGCCGAAGCGCAGGCCGCCCAGCTGCAGGTTGTTGGTGGGCAGCGCGGCCGGGAACGGCCGCACCCTCGGCCCGAAGACGAGCTGCGCCACGTTGTCCAGGATCAGCGACACCGCCACCGTGGCCAGCAGCGCGGCAATGGGTGGGGCCTTGGCCAGCGGGCGTACCGCCAGCACGTTGATCAGCAGCCCGAGCGCGCCGGTCACCACGAGCACGCCGATCACGGCAGCCCACAGCGGCCAGCCGCGCTCGGCGATGAACCACCAGCCCGCCATCGAGCCGATGGCGAACACCGATCCGTGCGCGAAGTTCGCCACGTGCGTGACGCCGAAGATCAGCGAGAATCCGACGGCGACCAGCGCGTACGCGTTGCCGTGGATCAGACCGGCGAAGAGGGTGTCGAGCATCGGTTCGCCCTCCTCAGCTCTTCAGCACGAACTTGCCGCCGCTGACGACGAGCTCCCGCACCCTCGGATCGGCCGGGCGGCGCTGGTCGTTGAAGGAGAAGGCGCCGAACTGGATCGATGGGAAGGCCTTCGTCTCCTGCAGGCCCTTCTGCACACCCTCCCGCGTCGCGCCGCCGGCCCGTGCCGCCGCGACGACTGTGGTGAGCGCGTCGTAGGCATAGACGTTGAAGTCGCCGGGGGTCTCGCGGTAGGCGGCCTGGAACGCCTTCACGAACTCCTGGACCTCGGGCCGAGGGTCGTCGGCGGTGAAGGCTCCGGTGATGATGTCGCCCTCGGCGGCCGACCCGGCCAGCGACAGGAACTCCGGCGTGTTCTGCCCGCCGAAGAACTGCCCGGTGAACCCGACATCGCGCAGCTGCTTCACGATGAGGGCCCCGTCCGGCCCGTACCCGAGGTGCACGACGGCCTGGGGCTTCGAGTCGCGCGCGTTGATCAGGATCGGCCGGAAGTCGGTGGAGTCGGGCAGGAAGGCCGAGCTGTAGCTGATCTCGATGCCCAGCCGCTTGGCGCCAGCGGAGAAGATGTCGAACGCCGTCTTGCCCCAGTCGGTCTGCTGGTAGAGCACCGCCACCTTCTTGGCGCTCTTCCCGACGAACCCGACGTTGGCGTTCTGCAACGTGTCCTGCGTGAGCGACGGCGACCACAGGTGGTCACCGCCTTTGGTGAAGTCAGGGTGGGAGTTCGTGAACCCGAACTGGACCAGCCCAGCGTCCTGGTAGACGGCCGACGCGGCCATCGAAGCGGGGGAGGAGAAGTCGCCGAGCTCGGCGATGACTTCTCGGTCGTCCACGAACTTCTGCGCGATCGGCACGGTCTGCTTAGGGTCGGACTGCGAGTCCTCCCACTTCAGGGCGACCTGCCTGCCGTCGATTCCGCCGGCCGCGTTGATCTTCGCTAACGCCAGGTCGAAGCCCTGCTTCCAGAGCCGCCCGTACTCGGCGTTGGGCCCGGTGACCGGCCCCGATACCCCGAAGTAAACGGTTCCGGAGGTGGGCGCGGCCGCGTCACCGCTGGTGTTGCCGCACGCGGTGAGTGCGAGCGCGGTCGCCACGGCTACCAGTGCGCGGGGGAGGATTCTCATGTCGGTCCGTTTCGGGAGAACGCGCCGTCGGGCGCGGCGGAAGCGCGCAGGACATCAGCTCGGGACATCAGGGGCCGCCCCTGGGCGACGTCAGCGACAGCGGGTGGTGGTGCAGCCGCGCATCTGATCGATGTGGCGGCGGTACGCGGCAAGCAGCGCGACCATGTCCGAGGCTCCTGCGTGTTCGGGCGATTGCGGAGGCCCGTGACGGGCGTCCGCCGGTCGTCACCCGGAGCACCCCACCGCACGCGGGGGTTGCCAACCAGCAAGCCGGGGCTGAGCACTGGTGTTCGTGACCGTCGCAGGGACGCTAAGCCGGTCAGTGGCAGAGGGTCAAGACCGGCGGCTGTGATCTTCGATGCCCAGCTGGAACGGCAAGATGTCGCGGTGAGGATGGGCCGCGCCGCCTGGTTTAGAGACCTGCGGCAAACCGGTGTACATCGTCGATCGTGCCCAGGTACAAGTCAGGGGCCGCGGCTCGGAACATCAGGTCGGCGCCGTGGCAGGCGCCCGGGACCGTCCGCGTGGTGGCCTCGACCCCGGCCTCGGTCAGCTTGCGGTAAAAGGCCAGGCCCTCGTCGCGCAGCGGGTCGACCTCGTTGACGGATATGACGTGCGGGGGAAGCCCGACAAGGTCGTCGATGGCCGCGTGGTAAGGCCAGCACAGCGGGTCGGTGGCGTGCGCGGCGCCCGGGTCGTAGACGGCGGCCATGACGGCGACAGTCGCGCAGGAGATGAAGTAGCCGTCGTTCTCGACCAGTGACGGGAGCTCGGCGGCGCGCTCGGTCTCGCCGCGGCTATAGATGCCTGAGACGTACGGGACCATCGCGTACACGCCGTCGATCGCGTGCAGGGTGCCCTCGCGCTTCGAGCGGATCGTGGTGGCCAGGGCGAGGTTGGCGCCGCCGGACTCGCCGGCCACCGTGAGTGTGGAGATGCCGAGGTCGCCGCGGTGGGCGTGCACCGAGGCCAACGCTTCGGCGCAGTCGTCGAGGCCGGCGGGGAACGGGTGCGGACCGAGCACACCGCCGCCATTGCGGTACTCGACGCCGACCACGACCAGACCGGTGGCGGCCAACTCGTTGCGGAAGCGAACGTAGGCCGCGCCGGCGCCCCGCAAGATCACCATCCCGCCACCATGGATGTGCAACACGCCCGGCAAAGGACCGGCCGCGTCGGCGGGCCTGGTGATGTAGAGGGTGATCTCGTTGCCGTCCGGGCCGGCGATCGTCTCCGTGCGGTGGATGATCCCGTCCACAGCGGGCAGCCCGTCCATCAGCGCGGCGAACACCGCCTCGAAGCCGGCCTCGGCGCCCGCGACGAACTCCAGCTGCTCCGCGCGCGGTGAGTCAGGCCGAACCGGCGGTGGCCCGGCGTTGACGTCGAGACCGAACGCGGCGAGCGCCAGCACGGTCCGCCGGTCCGAGCGGGGATCAGTGCGCAGACTGCTCTCGGGATCTCCGAGCCGTCCCGGCAGCTTCGCGCGCTCGGCTGACGTTGTGGACATCACGCCTCCTCGGTCGGGACCGCCCGGTTACGGGAATCCGACGGTACAGCTGACGCAGCATTGCTCCTAGACACCTTCACGCTGCCACCGATACACGGTCCGAAGTGTCGGCCACGAGGGGGGTCTCGGCCCTTCCAAGTACCGGGCCCCCGTCTGTACCTTGCTTTTGAACCGGGGTCGGCGGAAGGGTCCGCATGTATGTGTCGTTGAGCCTGGTCGACCGTGCGGTTGCCCTGGTGGCTCAGACGGCCGAGCTTGACCGTCCATCCGAGTTCCCCGGGTTGGTGTTGCCGGGGCTGGCGGGGCTCATCGGTTGCGACACGTTGAGCTACAACGAGATCGGTTTGGATGGCCCCCGTATGCGGTACTTGGACTACCCGGTCGGGGCGATTGATCCGAGCCGCTCGGTGGTGCTAACCCAGTTGATCCACCAGCATCCGCTGGTCAACCACTTCAACACCACCGTGGACGGCGCGGCCAGGCGGATCAGCGACTTCCTTAGCCGGACCGAGTTCCACCGGCTCGGGCTGTATGGCGAGTTCTACAGACATGTGTCGGTCGAGCACCAGCTGGCCGTCCAGCTGCCTGGTACGCGCGGCTGCCTGGTCGGGCTGGCGCTCAACCGGCAGTCCGGTGAGTTCTCCGACGCTGACCTGGAGCTGCTGGATATGTTGCGCGGCCCGCTGTCGCTGGCTCTGGCCAGGGCCCGGGCGAGGCAGCGGGCCCAGCAGGCGCTGCGCGACAGCGGCCGCGCCGAGCTGGGCGTGCTGACCTCCCGGGAGGTCCAGATACTGGAGTTGGTCGCGGTCGGCCGCACCAGCGTCGCCATCGGTCGGGTGCTGGATGTCAGCCCCCGCACGGTGGCGAAGCATCTGGAACGCATCTACCGCAAGCTCGGCGTGGGCAATCGGGCCGCGGCGGTGAGCTTGGTGTTCAGCTCCGGCGCGGATGAACGACCCGCTTGACACCGTCGGCAAGAAGCGGTCGATCACCGGCCGCGGTCGGCCGCGTGAAGACACTCAGGCCAGCGCCCACCTCGCGGATCATCCGTGCTGAGTCGCGGGTTGAGCGGTGGGAGCGTGGGGATCGAGCAGGCGTTGCCAACTTGTCGGTCCGATCGTCGCGGTGGGGGGTGTCGGTCGGGCGCGGGGCGCTGCTGGGGTAGCGCGCAGTAGCACGTGCACGGCCTGTTCGGCGTATCCGCCGTCGCCGGGGTGGACCGGTACGGCGAGCAGTGGCCAGGACCCACCGCCGATCATTCCGGTGGGGGGAAGCCGGTGCTTTTGTTGGAAGGCGTACACCGCATCCGCCGTGGTCCGGCCGAACTGCCCGTCCAGGGGGACGGCGGGTATCCCGGCGCCACGTAATAGAGTCTGCGCGGCCAAAACGGCGGCTCCCCGATCCCCGATGCGCAGCAGCGGCCAATAGGGCACGGTGAGCATGGGGGAGGAGGCGAGCGCGCGCTGGTCAGGAGCCGTGGGGCTCGGCGCGGGCGAGGACCCTCCGACGAGTGCTTGGGCTACCTGCGCGCGCAGCGCGGAGAGCAAGGCGTAGAGCTCGTCGCCAGGGCATGCGGTGTCGTTGAAGTCGCGGTGCCCGTAGAGCTGATTGGCCGGGATGGCGTACTGGCCGCAGACGAACGTACACATGATGGCCAGCGAGTTCACTAGCGCGGCTGGTGGGCTGACATCGGTGTAGGTGCCCTCGTTCTCGATGCCGATCGAGTTGTCATTCTGATCGATGCAGTGCGCGCCTTCGACGAAGGATGTGCCGCCCAGCAGCGTCTGCAGGCTTTCGTGGCGGCCCTCGGCGATGTAGCCACCCCGGTTGATGAGAAAGTTCTGGCCGGTGTCGGGCCAGTCCCGGTTGTCCATGTGGTCGTTCTGGATCGCCCTGGCCAGCGCGGCGAGGGCCTCGGGGGAGGTGTCGTCCTGGTTGGGTGACGCGGTGTGGTGAACAATGATCTTTGACGGTCGGTAGTTCAGCACGGTGAGCGGCGAGGAGGGTGCCCTGGCGCCCCAGCGTGCGCAGTCGAGGATAGGTGGCTCGCCGGTGGCCTGCTGCTCCGCCAACTCGCGGATCGGGTCATCGGCGAGCAACCCGGGCAGAAGCGACGCGCCGCCGAGTGCGATCCCGCCGGCGAGGGTGATCAGGCCCCGGCGAGACATGCGCGCTCGCGCAGGTGGCGGAAGCGGTGGCGGTTCGGAGGGCAGTCCGTACTCATCGAGACCGGCCACTCGGTAGGGCGCTCGGTACGACCCGCTCATTGCCCACCCTCCGGCTCGGTCAACATACGGACATCAGGTCCGGCGGCCGACGGTAACTCCCGGGATGGTGAGCGCAGCCCCATTAGAGTGATCTCCGCGTGGCGTGTCGCCTGAGTTCCTCACAGGGCGAGCCGCGATCCGGGTGGTCCCGTCATTTCGGTCCAAGCCGCAACGTCTCCTCCGGGCGGGTTCGCGCGTCCGTGGCAGCGGCGGCCGGTAGTTGTTCGGAGCCGGTTCCCGGGGCAGGCCTGGGGACGTAGCCGAGCCGGGCGCTGAGGCTGCTCGCCGCCTCACTCACCGCGGTACCGTAGACCGCTTCGGCTTCCATGGTCAGGCGGCTCATCGGTACGTTCACGCTGAGGCTCGCGATCGGCTTCTCGGGGCCCCCCAT
>DASWST010000217.1:0-16381 GCA_036402515.1 Pseudonocardia sp. | reverse complement strand
CCTGTGAGTGGTATTGGTCGCTATAGCGACCAATACCACTCACAAGCCACTATCGAGAACCGACGCCTACCCAGGAGAAGCCGGCGCGGCGCAGCACGTCGGGGTCGAGCAGGTTGCGGGTGTCCACCACGATGCGGTTGGCCGCCACCCGGGCCAGCGCCGGCCAGTCCAGCGCGCGGAACTCCGGCCACTCGGTGAGGACCACGATCGCGTCGGCGTCCTTGGCCGCCGCCATCGCCTCGTCGGCCACGGTGATGCCGTCGGTGAACCCGGGTACCGGGGTCCGGCAGCCCGGGTCGAACCCGGTGAGCTCGGCGCCTTCCGCGCGCAACGCGGCGGCCACCGCGAGGGCCGGCGAGTCACGCAGGTCGTCGGTGCCGGCCTTGAAGGTCAGCCCGAGCAGCCCGATCCGCTTGTCCACCAGCGAACCACCGACCGCGGCCCGGATCTTCTCCACCATCCGCCCGCTCTGCCGCTGGTTGGTCTCCAACGAGGCGGAGAGCAGCGGAAAGTCGAACCCCGCCGCGTCCGAAATCTGCATCAGCGCGTGGGTGTCCTTGGGCAGGCACGAGCCGCCCCAGCCGGGCCCCGGCTTGAGGAAGGCCTGCCCGATCCGCCGGTCATAGCCCATCCCCTCGGTGACCTCCTGCACGTCGGCGCCGAGGCGCTCGCACAGCTCGGCCATCGCGTTCACGTACGACAGCTTCATGGCCAGGAAACAGTTCGCCGCGTACTTGACCATCTCGGCGCTGGCCGCGTCGGTCAGCAAGGTCGGCGCACCCAACCGCGAGTAGAGCGCGGCGACCCGCTCCGCGGCGTCCTGCTGATCACAGCCGACCACGATCCGGTCCGGGTTGAGGAAGTCGTGCACCGCGGTGCCCTCGCGCAGGAACTCCGGGTTGCTCACCACCGCTACGTCGCGGCGGCCCAGCAGCTGCCTGGTGCGCGCCGCGGTGCCCACCGGCACCGTCGACTTGTTCACCACCACGCATCCGCGCGGCAACAGATCCCGCACCTCATGGGCCACCGCCTCCACCGCGGCCAGGTCCGCCGCGCCACCCTCGCCCATCGGCGTGGGCACGCACAGGAACATCACCTCGACCGGGTCGTCGGACTCGCCGACCGGGGCGATCGCGTCCCGGGCACCGACCACGAACTTCAGCCGGCCGGCCGCGATGCCCTCGGCGACCAGCTCGCTCAGCCTTGGCTCCAGAATGTCCACATCACCGTCGCGCAACCGGGCGATCTTCTCCGCGTCAACATCCGCGCACACCACCCGATGCCCCAACGACGCCAAACACGCGCCAGTGGTCAAACCCACATAGCCGGTGCCGATAACAGCAATCCGACGAACAAACATGATGCTCCTTCAGGGCAGGGCAATCATTCGGATACCGCCTGACGCATCCAGTTTTCCGCCCGTACCCGACAGTCGAGTGGGGGAAGGGACGCGCGTACCGCGGCCGGGTCGAGTTGATTCCGCGCGGCGTCGCGCAGAGCGGCTGTGAGATCAGCCACCGTGAACTCATCGGGCAAAACGTCGTGCCCGTGCAGCCGAAGCCACTCGGACAGTCCGGTATCTGGGGTGGCCACAATGTGGCAGCCGTGCGCCAGGCCCTCCACAATCGAAAGGCCGATCTGCTCGCGCCAGCGTCCCTCCCGTCGGGACGGCAGCACCACGATCGACGTGCGGGCCATGAGCTTGTGCATTTCCTGCCGGTCGATCATGCCGAGCGGCAGGATGGACGAATCGTCCTCCGCCGCCCGCGCGACGTCCCCGGCCAGCGGCCCGGCTCCGGCCACCGCCAACTCCCACCCGGCCCGGCCCAGGCCCGACTCGGCCCACGCGACCAGCAGATCCAGCACGCCCTTGCGCTGTTCGAGCACGCCCAGGAAGGTTACCCGCTGATTCTTCTCGCTGACCTCGTCGCGGCATTCCTCGGGCAGATCTTGGAAGTGGGCGACCTCACCGCGCTTGGGCAGGAGCCGCACCGCCGCATAACAGTCGTGGGCCGCGCCGCTGGCCAGCGCCATCCGGTCGTAGATCACCCCGCTGAGAAAACGGATGAGGCCGAATATCACTCCCCCCGAACCGCCTGGGATGCCGCGCAGCAGCGCGGTGGGGTCGCTGTTCTCCATCGCGTAGGTCCCGATCCAGGTCTTCCGCCGGAACACCAGATCAGAGACTCGCACCGCGAGGCCCACCGACAGGGTCAGCGGCAGCGCCCGTAGCCACAGCGGCTCAGGCAGCTGCACCACATCCCAACGCCGCCGGAATGCCCACAGCCAGGCCCGCGCCACGCTCACCTGGCGGGCACCCGACCACACCGAGCTCGGGTCAAGGTCGCCGTAGCGCGAGACGTAAATCGTCATCCTGTCCGGCGAGGGCCGCGACCGCTCGAAATGGGCGCTTCGCGCCTCGGGCAGCACTCGCAGCACCTGCACAGGGACCTCCTTCTCACCGTGCACGCGCGAGGACGTCACCGAGGGGGTACATCAGCGGATCCTCGAACATTCCGTGTCGGCACTAAATAGCGGGGAGCAGAACAATTTTCCGGGTGCTGCGGACGTCCATTTTTTCGAGACTTCGGCTTTGAAGTCGGCTACGTTGCCAACGAGCGGGCGAGACACCGCCCGGGTAGCCCATGCCGACCAGCCATATGTCGACAGAAGCACGCTGAGCAGCGGCGAGGGCACGACTTAGAAACTATCTCAGGGTCTAGAAGGCCACTACTCTCAATTTTGACGAGTGCGCCGTTAAGTCAAAGGATATAACGCTGGAAACGCCGACTCCGTCACTGAGTTGAGCGGCCGGGAACCAGGCGGGTGTGCCAGGCGTAGGCCTGCTGGTCGGTGAGCGTGGCCACCTGGTCGATCACCACCCGCCAGCGGGCCAGGTCGTCCGGCGCGGCCCGCCAGTCCTCCCGCAAGGGGCCGACCAGGGTGTCCGGAGCGCCGGCGGCAATGGCCTCGACCAGCTCCAGCAACACCTCGCGCTGCTCGGCCTGCAGCCGCAGCCGGACCGGGTCGGCCATCACATACCGGACCGCGACCGCCTTGAGCAGCGCCACCTCGGCGGCCACCGGGGCGGGGACCACCAGGTCGGCGCGGTAGCGGCCGAGCGGCCCCTCCCCGTGCGCCGCGCGGGTGGCGTCCACCGCGGCGGCGGCGAACCGGTTGACCAACTCGCTGGTCAGCCGCTTCAGCGCGACCTGGCCGGCCGAGCCGCTGTCCGGGCCGAGCTCCCGGGCCGCGGCCACCACGGGGAGCTTGAGCAGTCGGTCGCCGGCCGCCTCGCAGGCCGCCCGGTCCGCGCCGAAGCTCTCGGCAGCCAGCGCGGCGAGCGCGGACCGCTCGGTCGGGTCGGCGAGCGCGGCCAGGGTGATCCGGCCGGCCAGGATGCCGTCCTCGACGTCGTGCACCGAGTACGCCACATCGTCGGACCAGTCCATCACCTGCGCCTCCAGGCAACGCCGCCCGCTCGGCGCGCCGTCCCGCAGCCATTCGAAGGCCGCCATGTCCTCGGCGTACACGCCGTACTTCCGCCCGTCCTTGGCCCGCCCGGTGGCCGCCGCCTTGCCCGCCGGCCATGGGTACTTGCAGGAGGCGTCCAGCGACGCCCTGCTCAGGTTGAGCCCCCCGCCGACGATCTTCGGTTCCAGCCGCACCAGGGTGCGCAGGGTCTGCGCGTTGCCCTCGAACCCGCCGCACCGGGCGGCCGCCCGATCCAGCGCCCACTCCCCGTTGTGCCCGAACGGCGGGTGGCCGATGTCGTGCGCCAACCCGGCGGTGTCCACCACGTCCGGGTCGGCGCCCAGCTCCTCGGCGATGGCCCGGCCGATCTGTGCCACCTCCAGCGAGTGGGTCAGCCGGGTGCGGGGCATTCCGGTGATCTCCGCGCCCTCCCCCGGGCCGACCACCTGGGTCTTCCCGGCCAGCCGGCGCAACGCCGCCGAGTGCAGCACCCTGGCCCGGTCCCTGGCGAACGCCCCCCGGTGCTCCCTGACCTGCCCGCCCAGCGCCGACCGCTTCGGCCGCTCGGGCAGCATCCGGGCCTGGTCGTGCTCGGTGTACGGGTAGCCGAGGCTCACCCGGGGCTCACCCGAGCCCAGATCCCTCGGTCTCCACCGAGGCGTGGGTGAGCCGATAGAACAGCAGCGCGGCGGTCTCCCGGATGATGTAGCGCACCTGGGTCTCCCTGGTGCGCACCACCGGCCCGCTGTGCGTGGGCGAGGTCCACGACTCCAAGCCGGAGTCGCGCGCCATGGTGCGCGCACGCAACGAGTGCCACGGGTCGCTGACCAGCAGCGCGGTGCGCCAGCCGCGCTGGTCGGCGGCGGCGGCCACCGCGCGCAGGCTGCCCAGGGTGTCCGAGCCCTCGCCGATGGCCATCACCGCGTCACCCCGCACGCCGCGGTCCACCAGGTAGCGCCGGCCGGCTTCGGCCTCGGTGAAGCCGTCCCCGGCGCGCCGGCCGCCGACGGTGACGATGTGTGCCGCGACACCCTGGTCGTAGAGGTCCCTGGCGTGCCGTAACCGGGCGGCGAAGATCGGGCTGGGTGAACCGTCGTACTGCGCGGCGCCGAGCACCACCACCACGTCCACCGGCCGCCGGTCGTCCACCCTGGCCACCTGCCACACCCGGAACGCGGTGCCGCCGATCACCAGGCCAGCCACCAGCACCGCGCCCACCACGGCGCGCAGCAGCCAGCGGGCCCGGGGCCGGCGCACCGAACCCAGCTCGACGGTCTTCGCCAAGCCGGTGTAGTCCACGCCAGCAGGCTCCGCGACAGCGGGGCGGGATCGGGTGGCGCGCCGGGACGGGGCGCTCACCGGCTCTCCCCGTCCGTGGGCGGGCCGCACACTGGCCGTCGCGCGCGCCACCGAGACGATGGGGCGAGGGCCGCGGCGGGCCGGCGGACTCGGGCTGACCTCACGCCTCACGCGCCGATCCGGCCCTGGATGTCGGCCAGCGCGTTGGCGGCACGCCCGGAACGCGCGGCGATCACCTCGGCGACGATCGAGACGGCGGTCTCCGCCGGCGTGCGGGCGCCCAGATCCAACCCGACCGGCCCGTGCAGCCGGGCGAGCTCCGCCTCGGTCAGGCCTGCGGCGGTGAGCCGGGACCGGCGGGCCGCCTGGGTGCGCCGGGAGCCCAACGCGCCGAGGAACCCCCGGCCCCGCCGAATACCCTCGACCAGCAGCTCGTCGAACTTCCCGGCATGGTCCAGCAGCACCAGCACGTCGGCCTCGGTGAACTCGGCGAGCGCGCCGCGCGCGGCGTCCAGCTCGGTGATCCGTCGGCCGGTCCAGCCGAGCAGCGCGGCCTGCGCGAGCAGCGCGTCACCGATCGCGCCGGAGCCCACCACCAGCACCGTCGGCACCGGAACCCAGAGATCGAGCAGCACGTCCAGCCCCGCGTCGGTGATCCGCTCGGTGCTGGTGGCGCCCTGGCGGAGCAGCCGCTTGGCCACCTCGGCGACGGTTTGATCCGCCGCGGTGCCCAGGCCGCCGTGCTGGCTGGCCAGCTCAGGCCCGGTCAGCACCAGCTGGGTGGCGCCGTCGGAGGTGCTGGCCAGCACGGCCGGTTGCCCGTCGGCCAGCGCCGTGCCGAGCGCATCGGCCAGCTCGGCGGTCAGCGGGTGGCCGAGCAGCGTCGCGCCGCCGGCGCAGGCCAGCCCGGCGGCCACCGCCGGCTCCTCGGCCACGTGCGCGCCGCGGGTGCCGGGCCCGGACAAGGCCGCGTGCGCCAGCGGCACCGCCACGGTGTCCAGCGCGCCCAGGTACACCTGCCCCGCCGTCTCCCCCGCCGAGCTGGCGGCCAGCAACTGCCCGGGCTCGACCGTGCCGAACCCGTGCCGCTCCAGCACCCGGACCACGCCGACGCCGTGCCGAGCCCAGCGCCGCAGCGCCACTCCGAGTTCCCGGTTGACCGACGGTGGGGAGATGTCGCTCACGGCACCCAGCGTACGGCGTGCGACCGATCAGATTTCCCCGGTGGCCGTGGCACGCCGAACGGCATTGACCTCAACAGAGGTTGAGGGCGCAGGGTAGAGCCATGACGATCTCTGAGCAGCCCAGTGCGGCGGCCAGCCGGGCCGGTACCTGGGGTGAGCTGCTGGGCCGAGAGCATCTGGGCGCCATGGTGGTCCTGGCCGGCGGCGTCGCGCTCTACGCCATCAACGTCTACGTCACGATCAGCCTGCTCCCCTCGGCGGTCGCCGACATCGGCGGCGAGCGGCTCTACGCGTGGAACACCACGGTTTACCTGTTGGCCTCGGTGGCCTCGGCGGTGCTGGTCGGCAAGCTGCTCGCCGGCTCCGGCAGCCGCCAGGCGTATCTGATCGCGCTCGGGCTGTTCGGGATCGGCACGTTGATCTGCGCGGCCGCGCCGACCATGCCGGTGCTGCTGCTCGGCCGCGCCATGCAGGGCGCCGGCGGCGGGCTGTTGGCCGGCCTCGGCTACGCGCTGATCCGGTCCGCGCTGCCCGCGGCGCTGTGGACCAAGGCCAGCGCGTTGGTGTCCGCGATGTGGGGGGTGGGCACCTTCGTGGGGCCGGCCCTGGGTGGGGCGTTCGCCGAATTCGGGTCGTGGCGCGGGGCCTTCATCAGCCTGATGGTGGCGGCCGCGCTGGTCGCCGTGATCGTGCCCCGGGCGCTGGCCGGGGCCCGGGCGGAGGCCCAGGCGGAGCCGTTCCCGCTGGTGGCGCTGCTGCTGCTGGCCTCGGCGGCGCTGGTGGTGAGCGTGGCAAGCGTGATCGCAACGCCGCTGGTCAGCGTGCTCGGGGTGCTCGCCGGGCTGGCGCTGATCGCCGCGTTCATCGGCTATGAGCGGCGGGCCCGGGTGCGGGTGCTGCCGGCCGCCACGTTCCGCGGTCGGTCCCGGCTGCGCTGGATCTACGCCACCATCGCGGTGCTGTCGATGAGCTCGATGGTGGAGGCGTTCATCCCGCTGTTCGCGCAGCGGCTGGCCGGACTCGCGCCGCTCGCCGCCGGCTTCCTGGGCGCCGCGCTGGCGCTGGGCTGGACATCCGGCGAGCTGCCCAGCGCCAGCGCGTCGCGCGCGGTGACCATCCGCCGCGTCATCATCGCCGCCCCGGTGGTGGTCGGTATCGGGCTGGTGCTGGCCGCCGTGTCGATGCGGGCCGACCCCGGCGGTTGGCTACTGGCCGTGTGGGTGGGGGCCTTCCTGCTCATCGGTGCCGGCACCGGGATCGCCTGGCCACACCTGAGCGCCCTGGCGATGAGCAGCGTGTCCGACCCGCTGGAGGGCCAGAAGGCGTCCGCCGCGATCAACACCGTGCAGCTGGTTGCCAACGCCTTCGGCGCCGCGCTCACCGGGCTCGCGGTCAACCTCGGCGAGCCGGACACGCTGCTCGCCGCGCACTACCTGTTCGGCTCGTTCGCCCTGCTCGGCGTGCTCGGGCTGGTCGCCGCCGTGCTCAGCCAGCGCGGCCAGGACTGACGAAATCCCCGACTCGCCCTGACAAATCCCCCGACTCGCCAACAAGGTGGGCCCGTAACCTCGGCGAGTCGCGGATTTCGCCGGGGTGAGTCGCTGGATTTGCCGGGGTGAGTCGCTGGATTTGCCGGGGCACGGCTCCGAAACCGGCTCGGGGGTACCCGTACGGTCGGCCCCATGGATGATCGACCAGGACCGGTGACCGCCGACGATGTGCTCGCCGCGGTCGCCGCTTCGGTCGCGGCGCTGCGCCCAGGAGCGGGCGGTGACTGGTCCGCCCCGGCCGGCGATCTGACCTGGACCTGCTGGGAGACGGTGGAGCACCTCGCCGACGACCTGTTCTGCTACGCCGCGCAGCTGGGCGCCGGCGGATACGCCGGGTACCTGCCATTCGAGGCGGCACCCCGGTACCCCGGCGGCGAGCCGAACACCATCCGCTCCGACCCGGCCGCCGGCCCGGAAGGGCTGTTCACCGTGCTGACCGCGACCGCTGCGCTGCTCGCCGCGATGGTCCGGGTGACACCGCCGGCGGTGCGCGCCCACCACACCCACGGCCCGGCCGACCCCGAGGCGTCCGCCGCAATGGGCGTGCTCGAGACGCTGGTGCACACCTACGACGTGGCGCGCGGCCTCGCCGTCGGCTGGGCCCCCGATCCCGCGCTGTGCGCCCGGGTGCTGGCCCGGCTGCTGCCCGAGGTCGAGCGCACCGACGACGCGTGGGCCGACCTGCTGTGGGCCTGCGGCCGGATCGCGCAGCCCGGCCGACCCCGTCGCGAGCACTGGGGCTGGGACAACACGACCCGCGACTAGGCGCACGCCGTCCCCGAGCACCGCACACCCTCTCTGGTCGCCGCACACCCGCTGCAGTGGCTGTGTGGCGAGGAAAGAGGGTGTGCGGCGGCGGTTAGGCGCCGAGGAGGCGGGTGGCCAGGTAGGACTCGACCTGGTCCAGGGAGACCCGCTCCTGGGACATGGTGTCGCGTTCCCGGACGGTCACCGCCTGGTCGGTCAGCGAGTCGAAGTCCACGGTCACGCAGAACGGCGTGCCGACCTCGTCCTGCCGGCGGTACCGGCGGCCGATCGCGCCGGCGTCGTCGAAGTCCACGTTCCAGTTCTTGCGCAGCGCGGCGGCCAGATCACGGGCCTTCGGCGACAGGTCGGCGTGCCGGGACAGCGGCAGCACCGCCGCCTTGACCGGGGCCAGCCGGCGGTCCAGCTTGAGTACCACCCGCTTGTCCACCCCGCCCTTGGCGTTGGGCGCCTCGTCCTCGGTGTAGGCGTCCACCAGGAACGCCATCATCGAGCGGCCCACGCCGGCGGCGGGCTCGATCACGTACGGGCGGTACCGGGTGCCGCTGGCCTGGTCGTAGTAGGACAGGTCCACCCCGGAGTGGTTGGAGTGTGTGGTCAGGTCGAAGTCGGTGCGGTTGGCCACGCCCTCCAGCTCACCCCACTCCGAGCCGGTGAAGCCGAAGCGGTACTCGATGTCGACGGTCCGCTTCGAGTAGTGCGACAACTTCTCCTTCGGGTGCTCGAAGTGCCGCAGATTCTCCGGCTTGATGCCCAGGTCGGCGTACCAGGCGGTGCGCGTGTCGATCCAGTACTGGTGCAGCTCCTCGTCGGTGCCCGGCTCGACGAAGTACTCCATCTCCATCTGCTCGAACTCGCGGGTACGGAAGATGAAGTTGCCCGGGGTGATCTCGTTGCGGAAGCTCTTGCCCATCTGGGCGATGCCGAACGGGGGCTTGCGCCGCGACGAGGTCAGCACGTTCAGGAAGTTGATGAAGATGCCCTGCGCGGTCTCCGGGCGCAGGTAGGCCAGGCCCTCCTCGGACTCCACCGGGCCGAGGTAGGTCTTCAGCATCATGTTGAAGTCCCGGGGCGCGGTGTACTGGCCACGGACGCCGCAGTTCGGGCAGGGCACGTCGGAGAGGTTGTCCTCGGACGCCTCCTTGCCGGTCCGTTCGATGTACTCCTCGGCCAACTGGTCGGCCCGGAACCGCTTGTGACAGCTGGTGCACTCCACCAACGGGTCGTTGAACACACCGACGTGACCGGAGGCCACCCACACCTCGCGCGGCAGGATCACCGACGAGTCCAACCCGACGATGTCCTCCCGGCCGGTGACCATGGACCGCCACCACTGCCGCTTGATGTTCTCCTTGAGCTCGACGCCGAGCGGTCCGTAGTCCCAGGCCGAGCGGGTGCCGCCGTAGATCTCGCCGCACGGGAAGACGAATCCCCGTCGCTTGCAGAGCCCGACGACGGTGTCGATCGTGGTGGACGAGGGTTTGCTGGGCACGAGAAGAGCTCCTGCAGCCGTAGATCGGGAAGAATGCGTATTACCGCAAGCGTACCGAGGCCGCGAAGCTCGTTCCGGGAGTACCTGCCCCGACGCCACCTCGGCTGACGTTGCTTGACAGCGGCGGTTCGTACAAGTGAGGCTCCCCTTACCTAGTCGATCCAGGAGGCCCGGTGCCCGATCCGTCCGTCAGCGCACCGACCGGAGCCCCGCTCGGCGACCACGCCGTGCCCGCATCGGCGCTCGCCGCGACGGTCGCACCGCGATGATCGAGCTGGTCCGCCGGGTGCGGGCTTAGCCGAGGCGGTGGTCGTCCGAGGCGAGGAGGCTGGGGTGGTCGGTGACCGCCCCCGCTTCGGCCTCGGCCAGCGTCTCGTAGGTGGCCGGCTCGTCAGCCAGCGCCTCGGACAGCAGCGGCACCACGTGCTCGCGGACCTCGAACGGCGACAGCGCGCGCCGGTAGGCCACCACAGAGGTGAACCGCACGGTGAGCACCCAGCGATCCGGTTGGTCCACCGCCCTGCCCAGGTCGCCGTGCAGGGACCCCTCGGCCCTGGTGAGCAGGGCCAAGGCGCGGCGAGCCCGCTCCACGAAGGAGGCTTCCCGGTCGGGCGACACCTGGTAGCGGCAGATCAGCAGCACAACCGCGCACGTTACCTGGCGCCTAACATGACTAGTGTCCGCAATCAGGCAACCTCGATCGGGCAGTTCGAGGTAAGCAAATCGACGGCAGGCGACACCGGGGCCGCGGCCACCGGGCGGGGAGCGATCTGATGACCACGCTGCGTTCGGACACCGGCCAGGCCGACGCGAGCATCGCGAGCCAGCTGGGGCAGGCCCCGGCCAACGGGTCGGAGGGAACGGCGGAGGTGCACTCCTCGGAGCGGCCGGCCGCACCGCCGGCGCCGCCCAGACAGCCCGCCACCATGGCCCTGGCCGGCGAGCTGCTGCGCGCGCTGGCCGCGCCGGTGCGGATCGCTATCGTGCTACAGCTGCGCGAGTCTGAGCGGTGCGTGCACGAGCTGGTCGAGGCGCTCGGGGTCACCCAGCCATTGATCAGCCAGCACCTGCGGGTGCTCAAGGCGGCCGGCGTGGTGGCCGGTGAGCGGCACGGCCGGGAGGTGGTCTACCGGCTGGTGGACGAACACCTGGCGCACATCGTGATGGACGCGGTGGCGCACGCCGAGGAGGGCACGTGACGGTACCGGGTACCAGCGGCCAGACCGCCAGCCGAGCGCTCAGGTCCACCCGGCAGCGGGCGGCGGTCTCCGCGCTACTGGACCGGGTGGATGACTTCCGGTCGGCGCAGGAGATCCACGAGGAGCTGCGCCGCGACGGCGAGGGCATCGGGCTGACCACCGTCTACCGGACATTGCAGAGCCTCTCCGAGTCCGGTGAGGTGGACGTGCTGCGCACCAGCTCGGGTGAGGCGGTCTATCGGCGCTGCTCGACGCACCATCACCACCACCTGGTGTGCCGGCGCTGTGGGCGCACCGTCGAGGTGGAGGGCCCGGCGGTGGAGAGCTGGGCGCAACGGGTGGCCGAGGAGAACGACTTCGCCGAGGTGAGCCACACGGTGGAGATCTTCGGGGTGTGCGGACCCTGTCGGACCGCGCTCTAGCCGTCTCAATCCCTGGTCGTCTCAACAAGACACAAACTCGGGACGGCCTGGCGGCTAACGTCCGGACGGTGACCGAGACAGCCGCCCCGACCGCCGTGCGGCGGATGAGCACCCCGGAGTCCGCCGAGCTGGCGAACCTGGCGTCGATCTTCGAAGACCTTCAATTCGTGCTCAAGTGCTGCGAGGAGCTGGTCGCCCGGCTGGCCCGGCCGGGCCGGGGCGACCCCACGGACGACGTAGTCAGCCACTCGCTGTGGACCGCCGCGCTGGTGGCCTACGTGCGCTGCTTCTCCATCGCCAGGAAGCGCGGCGGGCTGACCGAGCAGGACCTGAAGGAGACCGGCCTGCAAGGTGAGGTGCTGGAATGGCACAAGATGCTGTGCCGGCTACGTGACCACCTCACCGCCAGCTCGGCCAACCCGAGAGAGCGGTTCGTGATCGGCGCCGCGCAGGACGCCGAGGGCCGCGCCAACGGCATCGCCATCGTGTCCACGCCGCTGCCCCCCGTGGAGGAACTGGCGGTGCGCCAGACCGGTCGGCTGGCCATGGAGCTGACCACACTGGTCGACCGGCGGATGGGCGAGCGCCAGCGTGTGGTGTTCGAGTCGGCGAGGGGAATGAGCGCACGACTGCTCAACTCGCTGCCCGAGGTGCGGCTGGACCCCGCCGAGGAGATCCGGAGCTAGCCGAGCAGTTCGGTGCGCAGCGTCGAGGCGTTGGAGACCACCAGCATCAGCAGGGTGCCCATCGCCTCCACACCCAGCCCGGCGGCCGGGAACACGTAGCGCAGCGTGACGTCCCAGCCGCGGTCGGTGCGGATCGCGCCGAGCGTGCCGAACAGGCCCTGGCCGGCTCGTTCGGCCAGCCGCAGCGGGATGTCCGAATCGGCCGGCAGGTCCCAGGCGACCACACAGGTCAGGCTGAGTACCTCCAGCCCCTCGGACAGCTCCACGCCCTGCAGCGCGCAGGGCACCTCGCCGTGCCGGAACGACAGCGCCCCATCGTCATCCACCCGGACCTCGTGGAAGCGCTCCAGCGCCTCCTTGGCGACGTCCAGCAACTGTGCGGTCGCCGAGCCGGATTCCGCGCTCATGCCTGTGCTCCTGTCGAACCGCCGACCGCGGCGTCCTCGGCCGCGGCACCATTCACCGAGGCGGCCCCGGTCGAGCCCGCCTTGTCCACCGCTCCGCCGAACCGGCGGTTGCGTCCGGCGTAGATCTCGCAGGCCTCCCAGATGTGCCGGCGGTCGAAGTCGGGAAACAGCGTGTCCAGGAAGACCATCTCCGCGTAGGCCGACTGCCAGAGCAGGAAGTTGGAGGTGCGCTGCTCGCCGGAGGAGCGCACGAACAGGTCGACATCCGGCATGTCCGGCTCGTCCAGGTAGCGGGCGATCACCCGCTCGTCGATCTTGTCCGGCTTCAGCTTTCCCTCGGCGACCAACCGGGCGATCTGCTTGACCGCGTCGGCGATCTCCGCGCGGCCACCGTAGTTCACGCACATGGTCAGGGTCAGCACGTCGTTGTGCCGGGTCTTCTCCTCGGCGATCTCCAGCTCACGGATCACGCTGCGCCACAGCCGGGGGCGCCGGCCCGCCCAGCGCACCCGCACCCCCATGGCGTGCATCTCGTCCACCCGGCGGCGGATCACATCGCGGTTGAAGCCCATCAGGAAGCGCACCTCGTCCGGGCTGCGCTTCCAGTTCTCGGTGGAGAACGCGTACGCCGACAGCCACCGCACGCCCACCTCGATGCAGCCGCGCGCCACGTCCATCAGGGACGCCTCGCCGCGCTTGTGACCCTCGATGCGGGGCAGTCCCCTGGCGTTGGCCCAGCGCCCGTTGCCGTCCATGACCAGGGCGATGTGCCTGGGCACCTGGTCGGCGGGGATCTCCGGGGGCCGAGCGCCGGAGGGGTGTGGGTCGGGTGGCTGGAACGGCACGTCGAAGAGCCTACGGCGCCCCGAAATGGCTCGCCGCACGGTGTAGCGTCCGAGTCAGCACGTGGTTGCGCCTAGGGTTCCGTCGGCCGCCCGCAGTTGCATGATCGACAATCAGGGCGCCCGGGGCTGGACCGAGCGGCGCCAGGACGGCTGGACACCGCCCACACCTGACGGGACAAAAGCCCTGAGGGCTCCTCTTTGACACGCCCGCTTCCGGCGGGCCGGCCAGTGGGAGCCTGCCGTGACAGTCCTGTTCGTGCCCGCCGCCTTACCCCCGACCCCGTCGGTCACCCCGACGATCGTGGCCGCCGTGCTCGGCGCGGCGGTGCTGCACGCCGTCTGGAATTCCCTGGCGCACGGGGTGTCCGACCGGGTGATCGGGTTCGCCCTGATCGGCACAGTGGACGTGGTCGCCGGCGCGGTGCTGGTCCCGATCGGCGGCGCGTTGCCGGCGCCGGCCTGGCCCTACGTGGTGGCCTCCGCCGTGCTGCACGTGCTCTACAACCTGCTGTTGCTGGCCAGCTATCAGCTCGGCGAGTTCAGCCAGATGTACCCGCTGATCAGGGGCACCGCGCCGTGGGTGGTCGCGCTGGTGTCGGTGCTGCTGCTGGGCCGGTCGCTGCCGATCACCGAGCTGCTCGGGGTGCTCGCGGTGTCCGCCGGCCTGCTCGGGTTGGTCCTGGTCGGAGGCTGGCCGGGGCGCGCCCAGTTGCCCGCGCTGGGGGCGGCGATCCTCTGCGGGCTGACCATCGCCGGGTACACCGTGGTCGACGGGATCGGGGTGGGCCTGGCGCCGCTGCCGGCCTACATCGGCTGGTTGTTCCTGTTGCAGGGCGCCCCGCTACCGCTGCTCGCGGTGCTGCGCCGGGGGCGGGGCCTGCCGGCCGCGGTGCGCCGCTGCGCGCTGCCCGGGCTCGCCGGCGGGATCATCTCGCTCGCCGCGTACTCGATCGTGCTGTGGGCACAGACCAGCGGCGCGCTCGCCCCGATCGCCGCGCTGCGGGAAACCAGCATCATCTTCGGCGCGCTGATCGGCGCCGTTTTCCTCGGTGAGCGCCTGGGCCACCGCCGCGCCATCGCCGCCGCCGTAGTGCTAGCCGGGGTAATCCTGATCAGCCTCACCCCGTAGCCGCTCCCAGCGCCCGCCGCACAGACCCCGATACCCGAAGCAGACTCTGCACGGTCTGTGCGAGGTGCGCCCGCTCTGTGCGGCGGGCAACCCGACGGACAGTCAGTCGGTGGGGGTGGCGGCGCGGTCGGTGTGGCCCAGGGCGCGGTCGGGGGCGACTCGGTCCCGGACCAGGCGCTTGAGTACCGGTAGCTCGGGGAAGCCGCGCTCCTTGCGGTCCCAGAGCAGCTCGCCGTCCAGGGCGATCCGGAACACGCCGCCGGTGCCGGGCACCAGGGCCACCTCGCCGAGCTCCTGCTCGAACGTGGTGAGCAGCTCCTGGGCGTACCAGGCCGCGCGGAGCAGCCAGCGGCACTGGGTGCAGTAGTTGATCTCCAGGCGGGGAGCCGCCACGTCTACCGCCGCTCGACCAGGGGCAGCGAGCGCAGCTGCCGCTCCAGGTGCCACTGCAGGTGGGCGGCGACCAGCCCGCTGGTGTCCCGGCGGACCGGCGCGGTGGCCGCGTCGGCGATCGGCCAATCCCCGTGCAGCAGCGCGTCCAGCAGCTCGAACGTCTCCGGGGAGGGGGTCACCGACCCGGCCGGGCGGCACCGCCCACACACCGCGCCGCCGGCCGCCACGTTGAACGCCCGGTGTGGACCCGGCTCGGCGCAGCGGGCACACTCGCTGATCGCCGGCGCCCACCCCGCGTAGCCCATCGCGCGCAGCAGGAACGCGTCCAGCACCAGGTGGGCGTCCCGTTCCCGCCCGGCCAGGGCCCGCAGTGCGCCGACCACCAGCAGGTACAGCCGGAGTGCCGGCTCGCCCTCCTCGGCCGCCAACCGGTCGGTGGTCTCCAGCACCGCGCAGGCCGTGGTGTACCGCATGTAGTCGCCGACCAGCCCGGCGCCGAACGCGTCCACCGTCTGCGCCTGGGTGACCACGTCCAGCGTGCGCCCGGTGTAGCACTGCAGGTCGACGTGGTTGAACGGCTCCAGCCGAGCGCCCCAGCGGGACCGGGTGCGCCGCACCCCTTTGGCCACCGCGCGCACCTTGCCGCGCCGGCGGGTGAGCAGCGTGGCGATCCGGTCGGCCTCGCCGAGCTTCTGCACCCGCAGCACCACGCCGGTGTCACGCCACAGGGTCACCGCCGAATCCTACGGCCCACGGCTGGCGGAGCGGGCCATCCGAACCGCCTCTTGTGTGCCACGCCCGCCCCGAGCACCCTGGGCGGCCGGCCACTTCCGGCCGGATGACGAAGGGAACCCAGATGTTTGCGCGCTACACCACCGTTCGCGGTGACCCCAACAAGATCGACGCCGCCATCGAGTACGTGGACGGCCAGGCCCGGGCCGCGATCGAAGGCACCAAGGGCAACCTCGGTTTCGCGGTGGTCGCCGACGCGGACGGCGGTCGGCTCGTCGGCGCCTCCTACTGGGACAGCGCCGAGTCGATGCGGGCGGCCGAAGCCAGCCTGGCCGACACCCGCGCGGCCGCCGCCGATGCCCTCAGCGGGGAGGTAAGCCTGGAGCGCTTCGAGGTCGCGCTCGGCTTCCGGCACTCATTTCCGGCGCGCGGCGCGACAGTGCGCCTGGCCCGGCTCGAGCTGGACCCGGCCCGGGCTGAGGAGGCGATCTCCCTGATGCGTGAGGAGAACATGCCCCGGGTGAAGGGCACCGACGGTCTGTGCAGCTGGCAGCTGCTGCTGAACCGTGAGAGTGGCTCCGGAATGGTCGTGACGGCCTGGGAGAGTCAGGAGGCGGCCGAGGCGTTCTGGCCCACCGCCCAGCAGCTGCGCGCGCGGGCCGCCGACCGGGTCGGGGTGCGGTTCGCCGCGCCCGATGACATGACCATGGTCCGTAGCACGGTGCGGCTCGACTGAGCCGAGGCCAATCCCGGACACCACCCTCGCCGCCATCCGTCCGGGTCGTGAGTGGCGATTGTCGTTAT
>DASWST010000216.1:0-15600 GCA_036402515.1 Pseudonocardia sp. | reverse complement strand
TGCGGGGTCGGTGATGATGTCCGAGGAGACGATCGGCTCCGTGCTGTAGCGCAGGATTCCCTTCAGCGGGCCGTCGGCGGCGGCCCGGAAGGCCTCGTTGACCTCCTCGACGCTGGTCTCGCGGGAGACCGAGGCCGATAGATCAGTGATCGATCCATTAGGAATCGGTACCCGCAGCGCGTAACCGTCAAGCTTTCCATTGAGGTCCGGTAGCACCAGTCCGATGGCCTTGGCGGCCCCGGTAGAAGTCGGCACGACGTTGATCGCGGCGGCGCGGGCGCGGCGCAGATCCTTATGCGGGCCGTCCTGCAGGTTTTGATCCTGCGTGTAGGCGTGGATGGTCGTCATCAGACCCTCCCCAATGCCCAGCGCATCATGCAGCACCTTGGCCATCGGGCCCAGGCAGTTGGTGGTGCACGAGGCGCAGGAGATCACCGTCTGAGAGCCGTCCAGCCGGGAGTCGTTGACCCCGATCACCACGGTGAGGTCCTCGCCCTTGGCCGGCGCAGAGATGATCACCTTCTTGGCGCCGCCCTCGTCGACATGTTTGCGTGCGTCCTTCGCCGCGGTGAAAAAGCCGGTCGACTCCAGCACCACATCGACGCCCAGGGCGCCCCATGGCAGTGCTCCGGGGTCCCGCTCGGCGAGCGCCTTGATGGTCTTGCCACCCACTGCGATGCCGTCGTCGGTGACGTGCACGTCCTCCTTCAACCGGCCCAGCACGCTGTCGTACTTGAGCAGGTGCGCCATGGTGGCGACATCTCCGAGATCGTTGAACGCCACCACCTCGATGTCGTGGCCACCGGCCTGCACAGCACGCCAGAAATTCCGACCTATGCGCCCGAACCCGTTGATCCCTACCCGAACGGTCACGATGCCCTCTCCCTCTTCCCTTTCGACACCCACACCGGCCGCGACAGCCGGCACAACTCAACTTGACCCTATGGGGCGCCACCCTATCGGCCAGTGTCCACCGCGCAGGACCCCCGGGAGGGGGAGCCTCAGGGGTGTTCACACCTTCGGTGACCCGACTCGCTGCGGCTTTGGCTCCGGCGGAAGGTGGTAACCGGCCGCGTTACGCGTCGAGCATGTCGGGAGTGACCGCCGATTCAGTGTCCGGCACTCCGAGCTCTTCGGCCTTGCGATCGGCCATGGCGAGCAGCCGGCGGATCCGCCCGGCCACAGCGTCCTTGGTCAGCGGCGGGTCGGCGAGCTGGCCAAGTTCCTCCAGGGAGGACTGCCGGTGCTCCAGCCGCAGCCGGCCCGCGGTGAGGAGGTGTCCCGGGATGTCGCCACCGAGCAGGTCCAAGGCCCGGCTCACCCGGGCCGCCGATGCCACTGCCGCACGCGCGGATCGGCGCAGGTTGGCGTCATCGAAGTTGGCCAGCCGGTTCGCGGTGGCCCGCACCTCGCGGCGCATCCGGCGTTCCTCCCAGGCCAGCACCGAGGAGTGCGCGCCCAGCCGGGTGAGCAGCGCGCCGATGGCGTCACCGTCCCGCACCACCACCCGGTCCGCGCCGCGCACCTCGCGCGCCTTCGCCGTGACGCCCAGCCGGCGCGCGGCGCCGACCAGGGCCAACGCCGCCTCCGGGCCGGGGCAGGTGACTTCCAGCGCCGAGCTGCGGCCGGGTTCGGTGAGCGAGCCGTGTGCCAGGAACGCGCCGCGCCAGGCCGCCTCGGCGTCACACAGGCCGCCGGAGACCACCTGCGGCGGCAGCCCGCGCACCGGTCGGCCGCGCAGGTCCAGCAGGCCGGTCTGCCGGGCCAGCCCGGCCCCGTCCTTGACCACCCGAATCACGTACCGGGCGCCCCGGCGCAGCCCGCCGGAGCTGATCACCTGGACTTCCGAGGTGTGGCCGTACAGGTCGTGGATCTCCCGGCGTAACCGCCGGGCCACGGATCCCGTATCAACCTCTGCCTCGATCACCACCTTGCCGCCGACGATGTGCAGCCCACCGGCGAACCGCAACAGTGCGGAGAGCTCGGACCGACGACAGCACGGTTTCGTCACCGACAACCGGCTGAGCTCGTCCTTGACCGACGAAGTCATCGCCACCTTGTGCTCTCCTCTCGGCTGGGGGCCGCCCGGGTACCGCTGTGCAACTCCTGGTCCGCCTGGGCAAGCACGGACCGCACTGCCTCCGCGAGCGCAGCGGGATTGTGCCTCGGCGACCCGTCCGGCTCTCCGATAGGGGCCAGTACGGCCCGGGCGCCGAGCGCGGCCGCCGAGCGCTGCAATCGTTCCGGCACGGGCACCGCACCGATATCGGCGAGCACCGCGTCGATCCTTAGCTCGGGAGCGTGTTGGCAGAGTACGTCCAGGTGCCGTTCGGGTGAGAACCCGGCGGTCTCCCCGGGCTGCGGGGCCAGGTTGAGCACCACCACCCGGCGGGCCGGGGTGTCCAACAGCGCCTGCCGCAGCTCCGGCACCATCAGGTGTGGCAGCACGCTGGTGAACCAGGAACCGGGGCCGAGTAGCACCAGCTCGGCCTCCCGGACCGCCGCCACCGCCTCCTGGCATGCCTTCGGCCGGCTGGGCTGCACCCACACCCGGTTCACCTTGCCCGGGGTGCTGGCCACCGCGACCTGCCCCCGGATCCGGCTGACCGTCTCCGGGTCCCGTCCCAGGCCGACCACCTCGGCCTCGATGACCAGCGGCTCGGCGCTCATCGGCAGTACCCGGCCGCGCACCCCGAGCAGCCGGCAGGCCTCATCCAGGGCGGCCACCGGATCACCCAGCACCTCGATCAGGCCGGCCAGCAGCAGGTTGCCCACCGCGTGCCCAGCCAGCGCGCCGCTGCCGCCGAACCGGTGTTGGAACAGCTCGCCCCACAGTTCCCCGGACGGCGAGTGGTCGGCCAGCGCGGCCAGCGCCATCCGCAGGTCCCCCGGCGGCAGCACTCCCAGCTCGCCACGCAGCCGCCCCGAGGAGCCGCCGTCGTCCGCCACGGTGACCACGGCGGTCACCCGCTCGGTGAGCAGCCGCAGCGCGCTCAGCGTCGCGTACAGCCCGTGCCCGCCCCCCAGCGCGACTGCCTTCGGCCCCTCCGCCTTGGGCCCGTCCGGGATGGCCCCCGCCGCCTTGGGCCGCTCCGGGGTGGCCCCCGCCGGCGTCTGGTTAGCGAGCTGCACACCAGGCAGGTCCGGGCGCGTCACAGCCTGCCTCCTGTGCAGCTCGGCAACACCGCGCAGCTCGGCAACACCGCGCCCTCCGGGGGGCTCACTCGCGGCCCAGGTCTCGGTGCACCACGCTCACTGTGATGCCGTCCTCTCCACGCAGCCGGCGGGCCAGCTCCTCGGAGATGGCCACGCTGCGGTGCTTGCCGCCGGTGCAGCCGACTGCGACGGTCAGGTACCGCTTGCCCTCCCGGCGGTAGCCGCCGTTCACCAGGTGCAGCAGATCGTGGTAGCGGTCCAGGAACTCCTCGGCGCCCTCCTGGGACAGCACGTAGTCGCGCACCGCTTCGTCCTGACCGGTGAAATCACGCAGCTCCGGGATCCAGTACGGGTTCGGCAGGAAGCGCATGTCCACCACCAGGTCGGCGTCCATCGGCAGGCCGTACTTGTAGCCGAAGGAGAGCAGGGTGACCCTGGTCTGCAGCGAGCTCTCGGTGCCGAAGGTCTGCTCCAGGGCGGCGCGCAGCTGGTGCACGGACAGCCCGCTGGTGTCCAGCACCAGGTCGGCCACGTTGCGCAGCGGGCCGAGCAGCTCGCGCTCGGCGGCGATGCCGTCGGCCAGCCGTCCGGACGCCTGCAGCGGATGCCCGCGCCGCACCTGCTCGAACCGCCGGATCAGCACCTGGTCGCTGGCCTCCAGGAACAGCAGCCTGGGCTTGTACCCCCGGGCGTCCAGATCCTTGATCACCGAGGACAGGTCGTCGGTGAACGCGCGGCTGCGCACGTCCATCACCACCGCGACCCTGGTGATGTCCCCCCGTGCCCTGGCGCCCAGGTCGACCATCGTGGAGATCAACTCGGGGGGCAGGTTGTCCACCACGAACCAGCCCAGATCTTCCAAAACCTTGGCCGCCGTGCTGCGTCCCGCCCCGGACAGGCCACTGACCAGGGCTACCTCGATTCCCGAGGCGCGCGTCCCGGATTTCTCCGCCGGCGCGCTCACGAACCCACCTCGCCGCGCTCGCTCACGATTGCTCCCGCTCGATCGCGACCGGCTCCCCGGCCATGCTGGATGTCTCGGTTTGTCCGGTGTTCGACTCGTTGTCGGCTCCGGGATCCGCCCCGGCGGCGCTGTGCAACGCGGCCACCACGGCCGCCGCGGTCCGGGGACCCATCCCGGGCACGGCGGCGATCTCCTCGACGCGCGCCTGACGCAACTTGCGCACCGAACCGAAGTGCTTGAGCAGCGCGGTGCGCCTGCTCTGCCCCAACCCGGGCACCGAATCCAGCTCGGAGGCGATCATCCGCTTCGAGCGCTTCTGCCGGTGGTAGGTGATGGCGAAGCGGTGCGCCTCGTCCCGGATGCGTTGCAGCAGGTAGAGCCCCTCGCTGGTGCGCGGCAGGATGACCGGGTCCGGGTCGGCCGGCAGCCAGACCTCCTCCAGCCGCTTGGCCAGCCCGCACACCGCCACGTCGGTCACCCCGAGCTCGGCGAGCACGTCCGAGGCGGCCTCCACCTGCGGGGCGCCGCCGTCCACCACGAACAGGTTCGGCGGGTAGGCGAACTTGCGCGGCCGGCCGGTGAGCGGGTCGATCCCGCCGCGCACCACCGGCTCGTCCCCGTTCCGCACCTGCTCGCCGTTCGCGGTGCCGTTGACGGTGCCGTTGGCGGTGCCGTTGACGGTGTGCTCGGTGCCGTTCGCGCTGTGCTCGGTGCCGTTGGCCGTGCCGTTGGGGCTGCCTTGGCCGTGCTCGCCGACTGTGCCGTCGGCCGCGCCGGTCTCCACCAGGTACCGGCGGAACCGGCGGCGGGTCACCTCGCCGATGGAGGCCACATCGCCCCCATCGGCGCCGCCGCGCACCTCGAACCGGCGGTAGTCCGACTTGCGGGCCAGGCCGTCCTCGAACACCACCAGCGAGGCCACCACGTCGCTGCCCTGCACGTGGCTGACGTCCACGCACTCGATCCGCAGCGGCGCCGAGTCCAGCCCCAGCGCTTCCTGGATCTCGGTCAGCGCGGCCGACCGGGCGGTCAGGTCCCCGGCTCGGCGCAGCTTGTGCTGGGTGAGCGCCTCGGCGGCGTTGCGGGCCACCGTGTCGAACAGCGCCCGCTTGTCGCCGCGCACCGGCACCCGCAGCCGAACCCGGCTGCCGCGCAGCCCGCACAGCCACTCCGACATCGAGTCCGCCTCCGGCGGCAGCTCGGGCACCAGGATCTCCCTGGGCACCGGCTGGGCGGCGTCATCCGCCGACTCGGCCAGCGCGGCCTGCTCGCCGTAGAACTGGGTGAGGAACCGCTCCACCAGCGCCGGAGTGTCCGTTTCCTCCACCTTGTCGATCACCCAGCCGCGCTGGCCGCGGACCCGTCCGCCGCGCACGTGGAACACCTGGACGGTGGCCTCCAGCTCGTCCTGGGCGAAGGCCACCACGTCGGCGTCGGTGCCGTCGCCGAGCACCACTGCCTGGCGCTCCATCGCCCGGCGCAGCGCCCCGACGTCGTCGCGCAACCGAGCCGCCCGCTCGAACTCCAGCGCCTCGGACGCCTCGGCCATCCGCCGCTCGAGCTCGCGCACCATCCGATCGGTCCGGCCGGAGAGGAACTCGGCGAAGTTCTCCACGATCGTCCGGTGCTCCTCGGCGCTGACCCGGCCCACACAGGGCGCGGAGCACTTGTCGATGTAGCCGAGCAGGCAGGGCCGGCCGATCTGCCCGTGCCGCCGGAACACCCCAGCCGAGCACGTACGCGCCGGGAACACCCGCAGCAGCAGGTCCAGGGTCTCCCGGATGGCCCAGGCGTGCGCGTACGGGCCGAAGTACCGCACGCCCTTCTTCCGGGGTCCCCGGTAGACGTGCAGCCTCGGGTACTCCTCGTGCAGCGTCATCGCCAGCACCGGGTAGGTCTTGTCGTCCCGGTAGCGCACGTTGAAGCGGGGGTCGAACTCCTTGATCCAGTTGTACTCGAGCTGGAGCGCCTCCACCTCGGTGGTCACCACGGTCCACTCCACGTGGGCGGCGGTGGTGACCATCTGGCGGGTGCGCGGGTGCAGGTTGGCCAGGTCGGCGAAGTAGGAGTTCAGTCGGCTGCGCAGGCTCTTCGCCTTGCCGACATAGATCACCCGACCGCGCTGGTCGGAGAAGCGGTACACCCCGGGGGCCTCCGGGATGGTGCCGGCGGCCGGGCGATACGTGGACGGATCAGCCATTGCACCCTTAAGCCTAGATGGGTGGCCAAGCACCCTTCGCGCGCTACTACGCGGGCAGCGCCAGCAGCCGCTCGATGACGTCGTCGAGGTGCTCGGCAACCACGTGCGGGGCGTCGAAAATGTCGGACATGCCACCCTCCAACCGGGTGGCGAAACCAGCCAGCAGTCCAGCCCTGATCGCCCCGTGCACGTCCCAGGAGTGCGCGGCGACCAGCGCGGTGCGGGCCGGCTCGGTGCCCACCCGCTCGCAGGCCCAGTGGTATACGGCGGCCGGCGGTTTGAACGAGCTGATCTCCTCGGCGGACAGAACGCCGCGCAGGTAGCTGCGCAGCTGGACCCGGTCCAGCGCGTCCCGCACCACCTCCGCCGAACCGTGGGTGAATGCGTACGCCGGCACCTTCGCCTTGGCTAACATGATCAGCGCGGGTTCTACGTCCGGGTGCGGCGGGAGTTCGTTGAAGCCGGCCAGCACGTGCTGCACCGCCGCCTCGGACAGCCGCCGCTCGGTGGTGCCGATCAACGCCGAGCGGGCCACCTCGGCGAACGGCGGCGATCCGCCGGCCAGGGTGAGCGCCATCCCGTCCCGCAGCGTGCGGGCGAAGAAGAGCTCGAGCTCATGCTCCGGGCGCCCGACGTCCACAAATCGAGACCGCAGCGCGTTCAGCTGCAGCAGCGTCTCGAAAACGTCGAACAGCACCACTCTCGGGCGCCGTGCCGGGGTTCGCCTGGGCTCGTGCACCGGCGGAGTCAATTCCGCACCGCCTCACCGCATCGGAGATCTTGAGGGCGTAGATCTTGAGGACATGACGGGTGGGGAGGGTAACGCTTTGCGTTCAGGCGATTGCGGGGGGTAGCGGGACACCGCGCGAAGCACCCGGCGCACCTGGGCCGCGTACAGCGGCGAGAGCGCGTATCCGGGGTAGGACGCCAGCCAGGTCGCGCTGCCCAGGCTCACCGCGTCCGCGCCCGCCCAGAAGTACTCGCGGCAGTCGTTCACGGTGCGGATGCCACCGCTGGCGATTATCGGCAGGGTCACCCCGGCGTCCCGCAGTTCGGCGACCACCCGCAGCCCGATCGGCTTGATCGCCCGCCCGGACAGCCCGCCGTACCGGTTGGCCAGCAGCGGCTTGCCGGTGCGCGGATCCAGCCGCAGCGCCTTCACGGTGTTGATCGCGGTGAGCGCGCTGACCCCGGCCTTGGCCGCCCGGCGCGCGTTGTCCAGGTAGTCCACGTCCGGGGAGAGCTTGAGGATCACCGGGTGCTGGCTGCGCGGCACCGCCTCGGCCAACACCGCGTCCAGGATCTTGGAGAAGTCGAAGTTCACGTTGTGGCAGGACACGTTGAACTCGACGGCGGCGATCTCCCCGGCCGGCACCGCCGCGTTCACCGAGTCGACCAGGCTGACGAACTCTTCGGCGGAGAACCCGCCGAGGGAGATGATGGTGCGCTGGTCACGGGTGCGCGGGTAGTAGTCCCGCAGGTAGGCCTGGATGCCGACGTTGCACCAGCCGAAGGCGTTGATGAAGCCGCCGTCCACCCCGCGCAGCACGGTGCCGTAGCGCTTGAGCAGGCCGGGCAACTCGCGCAGCGTCCAGTCGTCCCGGGTGGTGAAGTGGCCCTCCCGTGGCTCGACGGTGACCGTCCGGGTGGTCACCGCGCCGAACCGCTCCAGCGGCACCAACATCGCGATCGGGCTCATCCCGTAGAACCCCGAGTTGGCCACCCCATAGCCGAGCAGGCTGGACGAGGTGACCAGCCGGTTGCGCAGCACGATGTCGCCGAGCCGCACGCCGTGCTCCGCCTCCGTGGACCGTTTACCGAGCGACCACTGCACGCTGACCTCCTGGAACGTCGGCTCCATTGTTCACCACGCCCCCGCCGGAGAGCACCCGTCGCTCCCGGGGAGTCGCGACAAAGTGGGCTAGCGTCCGCTGTCCGGCGGTGCTCCGGGTGACGGGTGGGACTCCAGGTACCCGGCGTGCAACGCCCGCAGTTGGCGCATCGCGGCCACCGCGTGCTGGCCGTCCACCAGCTGGATGGCCGACACCGGCAGGTACTCGTCGTCCGGCAGCTCCAGCCGGGCCCACCGGGAACCGGCCGGGAAGCTCACCTCGAGAACCTCCGACCACGGCAGCCACCGGGTGATCAACAGGTTGCGGACCTCCACGCCGTCGGCGTCCGCGCGCACCCTGGCCAGGGTCAGCGTCAGCACCCCGAGCGCGATCAGCAGCCCGAGCAGCACCATCGCCACCTGGTCGGCGGTGCGGAAGTACACCCCGGTGGAGACGCCGCGCAGCAGCAACGCGACCGCCGTCATCACCCCGAGCAGCGCGACCGAGGCGATCCAGGCCGCCCAGCGCACCCGCCTCGGCCGGATCACCAGCTGGGCGGAGCCGCCTCCGGCGCTGTCTCCCGGCTTAGCCCCGGCACTTTCTCCGGCTTCAACGCGGGCCATCACCCCGGATGCCCATGCCCGCGCAGTTCGCGCAACGCCAGCGCGGTGCGCAGCGCGGCCACGCAGGCATCCGCGCCCTTGTCCTCGGCCGAGCCCGGCAGGCCGCTGCGCTCCATCGCCTGGTCTTCGGTGTTGCAGGTCAGCACGCCGTTGCCGACCGGGGTGGACTCGTCCAGGGCGATCCGAGTCAGCCCGGCGGTGACCGAGTCGCACACGTAGTCGAAATGCGGGGTCCCGCCCCGGACCACCACGCCGAGGGCGACCACCGCGTCGTGCCGGCGGGCCAGCTCCTGGCAGACCACCGGCAGCTCCAGCGAGCCGGGAACCCGCACCACGGTGGGCGAGGTGATGCCGGCGTCGGCGGCCACCGCCAGCGCGCGCTCCAGCAGCATCTCGGAGATCTTCGGGTGCCACTGGGCGGCCGCGATACCCAACCGAAGACCCGCTCCGTTCAGCTCACCGACGTCCGCCGGCCGGCCTTCCCCGCTCACGTCCGCACCTGCCCGGTTTTCATACCGCTACCTTGCCGGATCAGCCCCCGGGTGCGCCGAACCGGGTCGGCCCGCCTAACCGGTCCTCAGGCAGTCACTCCGCCGGTGCCCCGGTCGTCCAGGCCCTCCACCGCGTCCAGGTTCGGCAGGTCGTGGCCCATCCGGTCCCGCTTGGTGCGCAGGTAGTGCAGGTTCTCCCTGGTCGGCCGGATGGGCAGGGACACCCGCTCCACCACGCGTAGCCCGTAGCCCTCCAGCCCGGCCCGCTTGTCCGGGTTGTTGGTGAGCAGTCGCATGGACCGCACCCCGAGGTCGACCAGGATCTGCGCGCCGGTGCCGTAGTCCCGGGCGTCGGCCGGCATGCCCAGCGCCAGGTTCGCGTCCACCGTGTCCACGCCGGACTCCTGCAGCTGGTAGGCCTGCAGCTTGTGCATCAGCCCGATGCCCCGGCCCTCGTGCCCGCGCACGTACAGCACCACGCCCCGCCCCTCGGCGGCCACCGCGGCCAGCGCGGCGTCCAGTTGCGGGCCGCAGTCGCAGCGCAGCGAGCCGAACACGTCCCCGGTCAGGCACTCCGAGTGCACCCGGACCAGCACGTTCTCCCCGTCACCGATCTCGCCGTAGACCAGCGCGATGTGTTCGATGCCGTCCAGCACGTTGTCGTAGCCGTAGGCCACGTAGCCACCGTGCGGGGTGGGGATGCGGGCCTCGGCGACCCGCTCGACCTGCTTCTCGAACCGGCGCCGGTAGGCGATCAGCTCGGCGATGGTGACCAGGGCCAGGTCGTGGTCGTCGGCGAACACCCGAAGCTCGTCGGCGCGGGCCATGTCGCCCTCGTTCTTCTGCGAGACGATCTCGCAGAGCGCGCCGGCCGGTTGCAGCCCGGCCAGCCGGGCCAGGTCGACGGCGGCTTCGGTGTGCCCGGGCCGACGCAGCACGCCGCCGGCCTTGGCCCGCAGCGGCAGCACGTGCCCCGGCCGGACGAAGTCACTGGCGTGCGCTTCCGCGCTGGCCAGCAGGCGGATGGTGTGCGCGCGGTCGGTGGCCGAGATGCCGGTGGTGATGCCCTGCTTGGCGTCCACCGTGACGGTGAATGCGGTGCGGAAACTGTCCCCGTTGGAGTGGTACATCGGGGGCAGGTCCAGCCGGTCGCAGTCGTCCTCGGTGAGCGCCACGCAGATGTAGCCGGAGGTGTAGCGGACCATGAACGACACCAGCTCGGGGGTGGCGCGTTCCGCCGCGAAGATCAGGTCGCCCTCGTTCTCGCGGTCCTCGTCGTCCACCACCACCACGGCCTTGCCGGTGGCCAGGTCCGCGATGGCGCGTTCTACGTGCGCGAACCGGTCGTCGAGCGAGTTGCTGCCCGGGAAGCTCACCACGACCTCGCACCGCCTTCCTCGACCGGCTCCGCCGGAACTGGCGGAGCCTGCCCTTCTGATCCGGGCAGGTAGCCCGAGACCAACCGCTCGACGTACTTGGCGAGCACATCGACCTCGATATTCACCCGGTCGCCCGGCCGCAGCGCGGCGAGCGTGGTCTCGGCCAGGGTGGTCGGGATGAGCGCGACGGTGAAGCTGTCCCGGTCCACCGAGGCCACCGTGAGCGACACCCCGTCCACCGCGATCGAACCCTTCTCGACCACGTAGCGGGCGAGCCCTGGGTCCAGCCTGAACCCGATCTCGGCGGTGCGCTCACCTGGTGTGTGCGACATCACCGTGGCGGTGCCGTCCACGTGCCCCTGCATGATGTGCCCGCCGAACCGCTGACCATTGGACATGGCCCTCTCCAGGTTCACCCGAGTGCCCTGGGTCACGCCGTGCAGGCTGGACCGGCGCAGCGTCTCCGGCATCATCTCCACGCTGAAGTTCGCGCCGTCGATGTCCACCGCCGTAAGGCACACACCGCTCACCGCGATCGAATCGCCGTGATGGGCGTCCGAGGCCGCCTTCGGGCCGTTGATCACCAACCGCACCACGTCGGCCTGCTCGCGCACCTCGCGGACCTCGCCGACCTCTTCCACGATCCCGGTGAACATGGCTCTAGCGCACCTTCCCCCCGTGTGCGGTGACCCGGCCGGCCTGGGCGCGCAGCGCCGCCACCGCCCGCGCCGGGTCATCCGCGCTGTAAACCGCCGACCCGGCCACAAAACAGTCCACACCCGCCTCCGCCGCCGCCTCGATGGTGTCGCTGTTGATCCCGCCGTCGATCTCCACCAGCAGAGTGAGCTGCCCGGTGTCCACCAGCCGGCGCGCGGTACGCACCTTGTCCAGCACCTCGGCGATGAACCCCTGCCCCCCGAAGCCGGGTTCGACGCTCATCACCAAGAGCGTGTCGTAGTGCCGAAGTATTTCCAGGTACGGCTCGAGCGGGGTATTCGGTTTGACCGACAGCCCGGCCTTGGCCCCGGCCGCGCGCAGGTTGGCGGCCAGCTTGACCGGGTCGGCGGCGGCCTCCACGTGCACCGTCACGTTGTGCGCGCCAGCCTCGGCGTACCCGATCGCCCACCGGTCCGGGTTGTCGATCATCAGGTGGCAGTCCAACGGGATCGGCGTGTGCCGGCGCAGCGCTTCCACCACCGGCAGCCCGATGGTCAAATTCGGTACGAAGTGGTTGTCCATCACGTCCACGTGCAGCCAGTCGGCGCCTTCGACCGCCGCGGCCTCATCGGCCAACCGGGCAAAGTCCGCCGACAGGATGCTCGGCGCGATCATTGGACGCACACCGGCACAGTACGCCCACCACCCGTCGTCAGGCGGCCCTGATAAGTGCCGAATACCTCACCCTCCAGTGCGTCCGGTCCGCCGCACCAGCTAGCCCGCTCCCCGCCGCCCAGCCCGCCCAACCGCTTCCCTGACCACCGTTACCCAGCTGCACACCAGACCGATTCGATCATGGTTCGACCTGCCTGGTGGGCAGTTCGTACACACCCGGCCGGCGCGGCCAGCCGGCACCCCGCTCACACAGGTCGTCCCGCTCACACAGCCCGCGTCCCCCTCACGCAGCGGCCCGGGCCGCTGTGCCGAGCCACCCGCGCTGCGTGAGCCCACTTTCGCTGTGTGAGCGCGAGCGGGCCGGCGCGGCGGAGGGCGAGCGGTTAGGAGGTGCGGCGGAGGAGGGCCAGGAACATGGCGTCGGTGCCGTGGCGGTGTGGCCAGAGCTGCACCGTGGGCCCGTCACCGAGGCCTGGCATGTCCGGCAGCGCATCCCGGGCGTCCAGCCGCTCGACGTTGGGGTGTTTGCGCAGCACCCCGGCGAGCACCCCGTGCGTCTCGGCCACATGCGGCGAGCAGGTCGCGTAGGCGACCACGCCGCCCACCCGGACGTACCGCAGCGCGGCGGTGAGCAGCTCGCGCTGCAACCCGGTCAGCCCGGCCACGTCGGACGGCTCGCGCCGCCAGCGCGCCTCCGGCCGGCGGCGCAGCGCGCCCAGGCCGGTGCACGGCACGTCCACCAGCACCCGATCGAAGCCGCCGTCCGGCAAGGGCGCCGACCGGCCGTCCGCCACGTGCACCGTGATCGCCAGGTCGGCGGTGTTCGCCCTGACCAACTCGGCGCGATGCTCGGACGGCTCCACGGCGTCCAGGCTGCCGCCGTCCGCGACCAGCTCGACCAGGCCGGCCAGCAGCGCGGCCTTGCCACCGGGGCCGGCGCACAGGTCGAGCCAGCGACCCTGATCGGCCCCGACCAGCGGCGCGTTGGCCAGCCCGAGCGCGACCAGCTGGCTGCCCTCGTCGACCACCAGGGCCAGCCCCTCGGTGACCGCGTCCAGGTCCCCGGGGTCGCCGGCGCCGCTGTCCAGACGCACCCCGTAGGGCGAGTACGGCGCCTCTTCTCCCCCGGTGACCAGCGCCAGTTCCTCGGCGCTGATCATTCCGGGCCGGGCCAGCAGGTGCACGGTCGGCCGTTCGTCGTCGGCGGCGAGCGCTTCCCCCAGCTCCTCGGTGGAGCCGCCCAGGGCATCGGCGAACGCCTGGGCGATCCAGGTCGGATGGGCGTAGCGGAACGCGAGGTGCCCGATCGGGTCGGTCGCGGCGTCCGGGGCGAGCTCGTCCACCCACTCGTCCTCGGTGCGCTCGCCGACCCGGCGCAGGATGGCGTTCACGAACCCGGCGGACCGGGAGCCGGCTGAGGAGCGCACCAGCTCGACGGTGGAGTCCACCGCGGCGTGCGCCGGAATGCGGGTGCGCAGCAGCTGGTAGGCGCCCAGTCGCAGCGCATCCTGCAGCGGCGGCTCGATCCGGCTGAGCGGACGGTTGGCGCAGGCGGCGATCACCGCGTCCAACAGGCCACGGGCCCGGCAGGTGCCGTAGCCCAGCTCGGTGGCCAGCGCGGCGTCCCGGCCGGACAACCGGGCCCGGCGCAGGATCGCGGGCAGCGCCAGGTTCGCGTACGCGTCGCGTTCCCGTACCGAGGTGAGCAGCTCCAGCGCGGCGGCCCTGGCCGGGTCGGCGGCCGGCGGGCGGGCCGGCGAGGTGCGCCGCGCCGGCGGTCCGGAGTTGCGGGGGCGGGACGGGCGGCCGCCGCGACGGACCGTCACGTCCGGGCTCCGGCCAGGCCGCTGCTCGCCGCGACGAACCGCTCGCCGGGCTCGGGGCGGGTGCCGCGTGCCCAGTCCGGGGCCGGCATCTCCCGCTTGCCCTCGGCGCGCACCGTGCCCAGCTCCACCGAGCCGGCGGCGGTGCCGACCAGCACCCGGCGCTTCTCCACCCGCAGTTCACCGGGCAGTAGAGCACCCTGGTCGGACGGGCTCACCGGATGTACCGGGCCGAGGCCGACCCGCTCGGCGCGGAACGTGCTCCACGCCCCTGGCTCCGGGGTGACCGAGCGGACCAGCCGATCCACCGCCGTGGCGGGCGTCCGCCAGTCCACCTCCGCGTCGGCGACGGCGACCTTCGGCGCGTAGGACACCCCCTCGGCCGGCTGCGGTACCGGGCGCAGCAGCCCGTCCTCGATCCCGTCCATGGTGGCCAGCAACAGCTCGGCGCCCGACCGGGACAGCCGGTCGAGCAGGTCGCCGGCGGTGTCCCTGGGGCCGATCGACTCGGTTACCACGCCATACACCGGACCGGTGTCCATGCCTTCCTCCAGCCGGAACGCGGTGGCCCCGGTGACCTCGTCGCCGTGCCGGATCGCGGCCTGCACCGGCGCGGCGCCACGCCACGCGGGCAGCACCGAGAAGTGCAGGTTCACCCAGCCGCACGGGGGCACGGCGAGCAGCGCCGGGCGCAGCAGCGAGCCGTAGGCCACCACCGGGCAGCAGTCCGGTCGGTAGGCGGTGAGCGACTCGACGAAGTCCGGCGCGTTGGGCTTGGGCGGGCGCAGCACCGGGATGCCGCGCTCCATGGCCAGCTCGGCGACCGGCGAGGCGGCCGTGCGGCGCCCCCGGCCGGTGGGCGCGTCCGGGCGGGTGAGGACCGCGACGACCTCGTGCCGGGGCGAGTCGAGCAGCGCGGCCAGCGCCGGCAGCGCGGGGGCCGGCGTGCCGGCGAAAACCAGGCGCACCGCTATCTGGCCTTTCCGAACAGCGGATGTGGGCTGGTCTTGACCACAGGCTGGCTGGCCGCGTCGGCCTGCGCGAACCAGGGCGCCGAGCGGATCTCCGCCATCGCCCGCTTGCGCGTCACGGCGTCCAGCCGGTCCAGGAACAGCACACCGTCCAGGTGATCGGTCTCGTGCTGGATGCACCGGGCGAGCATTTCGGTGCCCTCGACCTGGACGGGCTCGCCGTGCATGTTCCAGCCGTTGGCCACCACGTGCAGGTGCCGGCGGCAGTCCCAACGCAAGCCCGGAATGGACAGGCAGCCCTCCGGGCCGTCCTGGATGTCCTCGCCCACCACGTCGAACGTCGGGTTCACCAGGTGCCCCTCGAAGCCATCGCAGTGGTAGACGAACACCCGCAGGCCGACCCCCAGCTGCGGTGCGGCCAGACCCGCGCCGGCCTCGTCGGTCAGCGTGTCGGTCAGGTCCGCGACCAACTTGCGCAGCTCCGCGTCGAAGTCGACCACCTCGGCCGCCCGGGTGCGCAGCACCGGGTCCCCGAAGAGCCGGATCGGCTGGATCGCCATGGTTGCGTGCCGCTCCCTAAGCCTGTTCCCGATGAACCAGAACCAGCTTACGGATGGCCGCCGCGGAAGAACCGTGGTGGCCGCCGTGCTGGCCCCCGCGCAGACCGGGTACCGGTCGCACAGCCCATGCACAGTCTGTGTGGCGTGCACCTGGTCTGTGCCGCCGGTGCACGTACGGCTCTGTCCCGCCGGTGCACGATACGGGTCTGTGTCGCCGGTTGGGGCGCTGCTCAGAGGTCGTGAGTGGCGATGGTCGCTATAGCGACCAT
>DASWST010000215.1:0-54767 GCA_036402515.1 Pseudonocardia sp. | reverse complement strand
TGTGTGACTGTGGGGTGACTCCGGTGGTGTTCGACGGCGCCAGCCAACCCCTCGACCTGGGCCGGGAACGCCGCTGTGTGAGCCTGGCCCAGCGCAAAGCCGTCGCCGCCCGAGATCGGGGTTGTGCGCATCCGGGGTGTCACCGCAAACCCGCCTGGTGCCAGGTGCATCACATCCGTGAATGGGTGAACGGCGGCGAGACGGACATCGAAGGTCTCGTCATGTTATGCCGGACCCATCATCGGATGATTCATCAGTCCGGCTGGGAAATCCGTATGCGCGATGGCCGGCCGGAATTCATTCCGCCCCGGTGGCTGGATTCGACTCAAGCGCCCCGACGACAACCCATACTCGCATAACTCACGGATTCGGTTGATTCAGCTGCGCGATCCGTCCGGGCTGAGCCGCGGATCCGGTCATCACTCGCGTTCGGTGCGCTCCGGGCTGTCCACCGCGGACATCACCGATGCGTCCAGGATGTCGACGTCCAGATGCACCCAGAAGCCGTCCAGGTCGTCCTGGCCGAGATGGGTGAGCACCGCGTGCGCGGCGGCGGCCGGGTCCGGAACGATCTCCCGGGCGGCCCACACCGGGATCCCCGCCGCGCGGACTTCGCCGCCGTGCTCGTCGTCCCAGATCCCGAGCAGCACCGCGTCCGGTCGCGCACGTAGGGGTCGAGTGCCTGCAGGTCGGTGAGGTCGGCCTGGCCACGCCCGGTGACCAGCGCGAGGGCCTCACCGCCGGCGCCCACCGACCGGGAGTTGCCGGGATGGCGGAACTCGGAGTGGCCGTCGAGGTAGACAACGCCGTAGCGGCCGCGTCTGCGCAGGGCCAGCGTGGGCCCGAGCAGATTGCTGCACTCGCCACCCAGGACCACGGGGAACCGGCCGCGGTCGAACAGTGCGCTGAGCCGGTCCGCCAGCCGGGTGCTGTAGGAGGCGATGGCCGCCGCGTGGAAGACGCCGTCGCCGGGCCGCCAATCGCCTCGGTCATGCCTGGCGGGGTGAGGTACCCGGGGGAGCCGTCCATCGAGGCCAAGATCGGTTTCCTCCACGGGTTCGCTGACCGATCGTCGCGCGGGGGTTGCCGGCGCCGTTCGAGCCTATTCTCAAGCTGCGTCGGGTTGCCCGACGCGGAGGGAAGAGCTTGGCTGCGGTGGCAGTACTTCGACCGAAGCGGCTCGGGGCGATCGTGTGATGGGGAGATGTGATGTTGCGCAGCCAGGCGTGGTTCGACAATCCGGACAACCCGGGGATGACGGCCCTGTACATCGAGCGCTACATGAACTGGGGCTTGACCAGGGAGGAGCTGCAGTCCGGGAAGCCAATCATCGGCATCGCGCAGACCGGCTCCGACCTCTCCCCGTGTAACCGACACCATCTGCAGCTCGCGGACCGGGTGCGTGAGGGCATCCGGGAGGCCGGCGGCATCGCGTTCGAGTTCCCGGTGCATCCGATTCAGGAAACCGGCAAGCGGCCCACCGCGGCGCTGGACCGCAACCTCGCCTACCTCGGGCTGGTCGAGGTGCTCTACGGCTACCCACTCGACGGCGTGGTGCTGACCACCGGCTGCGACAAGACCACGCCGGCCTGCCTGATGGCCGCCGCGACGGTGAACATCCCCGCGATCGTGCTCTCCGGCGGCCCGATGCTGAACGGCTGGTACGGCGGCGAGCGCACCGGCTCCGGCACCATCGTCTGGAAGGCCAGGGAGATGGTGGCGGCAGGCGAGATCGACCACGCCGGGTACGTCGAACTCATCGCCTCGTCGGCGCCCTCGCCGGGACACTGCAACACGATGGGCACCGCGTCCACGATGAACGCGCTGGCCGAGGCGCTGGGCATGAGCCTCACCGGGTGCGCGGCGATTCCGGCTCCGCACCGGGACCGGGCCCGGATGGCCTATCTCACCGGGCGCCGCATCGTGGACATGGTGCACGAGGACCTCAAACCGTCCGACGTGCTGACCAGGGAAGCGTTCGAGAACGCGATCGTGGTGAACTCGGCGATCGGCGGTTCCACCAACGCCCCGATCCACATCACCGCGATCGCCCGGCACATCGGAGTGGACCTCCCGCTGGCGGAGTGGCAGCGGATCGGCCACGCCGTGCCATTGATCGTCGACCTACAGCCGGCCGGCCGGTTCCTGGGCGAGGAGTTCCACCGGGCCGGCGGGGTGCCCGCCGTGGTCAACGAGCTGATGGCGCACGGGCTGATCCATGAGGGGGCGCCCACGGTCACCGGCCGGACGATGGGGGAGAACTGCCGGGAGACGGTGTCCACCGACCGCGAGGTGATCCGTACCTTCGGCAACGCGCTGGTCGAGGACGCCGGGTTCATCGTGCTCGGCGGCAACCTGTTCGACGCGGCGATCATGAAGACCAGCGTGATCTCCAAGGAATTCCGGGATCGGTACCTCTCCGACCCGGAGCACCCCGACCGGTTCGAGGGTCGGGCAATCGTCTTCGACGGGCCGGAGGACTACCACCACCGGATCGAGGACCCGGCGCTGGAGATCGACGAGGACTGCCTGCTGATAGTCCGAGGCGCGGGCCCGCTGGGCTACCCGGGCGCCGCCGAGGTGGTGAACATGCAGCCGCCCGCCGCGTTGATCAAGGCTGGGGTGCACGCGCTGCCGTGCGTCGGCGACGGCCGCCAGTCCGGGACATCGGGCTCGCCGTCCATCCTGAACGCCTCACCCGAGGCCGCCGCGGGCGGTGGGCTGGCGCTGCTGCGCACCGGCGACCGGGTCCGCATCGACCTGGTCAACGGCACTGCCGACATGCTGATCCCGGACGACGAGCTGGAGCGCCGGCGCGCTGACCTGGACGCGGCGGGCGGCTACCCGATTCCTGCCTCGCAAACCCCGTGGCAGGAGATCCAGCGCTCCATGGTCGAGCAGCTCGCCGACGGCATGGTGCTGGGGCCGGCGGTCAACTACCAGCGAGTGGCGCAGAGCAAGGGAGTGCCCAGGGACAATCACTGAGAGCTGGTGACCTGGACGTCGATCAGGGTCGGCGTCGGTGAGGCGAGTGCGTCGTGCAGCGCGGCGCTGAGTTCCTCCGGGCGTCGTACGGTGCTGCCGGCGCAGCCCATGTCCCTGGCCAGCCCGGCGAAGTCGATGTCCGGCAGCGTGGTGCCGACCGGCTTGCTGATGCCGAAATGCCGGGCGAATTCGTCCAGTGCGGCGTAGGCACGGTTGTTGACGATGACGAACACGATCGGCAGCGATTCGCGCGCGGCTGTCCACAGACCTTGGACGGCGTACATGCTCGACCCGTCCCCGAGCAGGGCAATCACCCGCTGGTTGGGCCGGGCGAGCGCCACTCCGACGGCGGCCGGGAGTCCGTGTCCCAGGCCGCCGCTGGCGCAGGTGTAGAAGCTCTCGGGTCGGTCGAACGGTAGGTAGTCGTGCATGGCCGAACGACTGCTGGGAGCCTCCTCCACGACGATGCTGGACTCCGGACGCACCTCAGCGAGCGTCTGCATCAGCAACGCCTCGGAGATCGTGTCCGCCGCGTGCACAGGGGCCGGTCGCACCCGCTCCGGCGGCGCGGGCCTGGGACTCGGCTCTGGCCCGGCGAGCAGGTCTCGCACGCCGAGGCCGATGCTGGTGACCACGGAGGTGCCCAGCGGGGTCCAGGCGGCGTTGGCCGGATCGTCGATCAGTTGGAACAGCGAGGTGCCGTCCGGGACGTGGGGTCCGGTGCCTTCGACGTGGTAGGGGAACACCGGGGCACCCAGCACCACGACCACATCGTGCTCACCCAGGCGCTCGCGGACGCCGTCCCGAGTGGCCGGCAGGAAGCCGGCGAAGAGCGGATCGGTTTCCGGAAAACCGCAGCGCGCCGAGAGCGGAGCCACCCACACGCGCGCCTGGTGTCGCCGGGCCAGAGCGATCGTCTCGGCGAACGCGTGGTCGCGGTCGACGCCGGCGCCGACCACCAGCGCCGGTCGCCGTGCCTGCGCCAGTGCCTCGGCCACCCGGTCGAGAAGTGCGGGGTCCGCGCGGATGGCGGTGCTGACGGTGCGAGGCGGCAGGGACTGGGTGGGATCGGTGGGTTCGTCCCAGTCGTCCACCGGTACCGAGAGGAACACCGGACCCTGTGGTGGGGCCATGGCCAGGTGGTAGGCGCGGGCGAGGGCGGCGGGCACGTCCTGGGCTCGGGCAGGCTCGCAGGCCCATTTGACGTAGGGCCGGGGGAGCTCGGTGGCCTGGTCGGCAAACAGGAACGGTTCGCCGACCAGCATCGAGCGGGCCTGCTGCCCCGCCGTGATGACCAGTGGGGTGCGGTTCTTCCACGCCGTGAAGATGTTGCCCATGGCGTGCCCGACCCCGGCCGCCGAGTGCAGGTTGACCAGCGCCGCGTTGCCGGTGGCCTGCGCATATCCATCGGCCATGCCGACCACCACGGACTCCTGCAGGCCCAGTACGTATCGGAAATCGTCGGGGAAATCGCGGAACATCGGCAGCTCGGTAGAACCGGGATTACCGAATACCGCAGTCAGGCCGAACGACCGAAGCTGCCCGATGAAGGCCTCCCGGACGCTGTCGGACATAGCCACCTCTCCCACTGTGCATCGCTCGCCGGCCCGACCCACCAGATCGCACCGGCGCCCGGCGCCATGCCGTGGTCCGAGCATAGTTTCGCCGCCGCCCGGCCGCCGCCGCTCCGCCCCACCCGCCTTCGCCCCCGCCCGACTCGTCGCGTCTCGTTCCAACGACCTGAGCCACCTGTCGCGTCTTTTTCCAACGACAGGTGGCCCTGCCGGCGGTAGAACGGGCGTATGGAGATTGAGCGGCGGGTCGCACTGCGGTTTCATCCGGACGCGGTGGCGGCGAACACCCACATCAACCTGTCGGCGGTGCGCTCGGACGGCCAGTGCCTCTGGGTGGCGGGCGACGAGACTGCCACGGTCGAGCGGTTGACCCCCGACGAGGAGGGCTTCGGCAACCAGCGCGTGTTCCGACTGGCTGACCTGGTCGACCTCCCTGGGCCCGCGGAGCAGGAAGCTGACATCGAGGGGCTGGCCCGCTCCGGTGGGTTTCTGTGGGCTATCGGGTCGCACAGCCTCATCCGCAAGCGGGTCAAGCCGACCCACTCCGATGCCAAGGCGATCCGCCGGCTCAGCCGGGTCCGGCGGGACGAGAACCGCTATGTCATAGCCCGGCTGGCGGTGCAGAACGGGGCCGATGGGCTTCCGGAGCTGACCAAGGGCACCGATGACGGCCGTACCAGCGCCGTGTTCGGCGCCGCCGGTGAGCCGAACCTGGCCGATGTGCTCGCCGAGGACGAGCACCTCGCGCCGTTCCTGGCGATCCCGGCCAAGGACAACGGCTTTGATGTGGAGGGGCTGGCGGTGCATGGCGAGACGCTCTACGCCGGGTTGCGCGGCCCGGTGCTGCGGGGGTTCGCGGTGGTCCTCGAGCTGTTGCCGGAGGAGGCCGCCCCCGGACGGCTGCGGCTGGCCGCGATCGATGACGGGCGGCCGTATCGGAAGCACTTCCTGGACCTGGACGGGCTCGGCGTGCGGGACCTGTGTCCGCAGGGGCCTGATCTGCTGATCTTGGCTGGCCCCTCGATGGATCTGGACGGGCCGGTGCGGGTGTACCGCTGGCACGACGCGGCGGTGCGGGATACCTCCGCGGTCGCTCGAGGGGACCAGCTCACCGTGGAGATCGAACTGACCTACGGCGAAGGCGACGACCACGCCGAAGGCATCGCTCTGCTGCCCGGGCCGGCGGACGGCCCGGCTCGCCTCTTGGTGGTCTACGACAGCCCGGCGATACACCGCCTCCCGCGCGAGGACGTCGTCATCGCCGACGTGGTGCGGCTACCTGGCCCCGGTTGAGCGGGCAGCGGTCCTCTCCGGTTTCCCGTCAGCCGAGTTTGAGCAGCTCGCGGGCATTCCGGTGGGAGATCTTCGCCCGGTCCGCGTCGTTGATCTCGACGTCGTCGGGACTCACCGGACCTGGCGGAACCGTTCTGGGTATTCGTTCATTCATTCTCAAGTCGAGTGCCCTGATCGACGCACGACGCTCAGCGAAGGGGCGACCGCCCGTGGAATGGAGCGAGGGTGCACAATGGTGAGGCGGTAGAGGCCCCCGACACATCCGGGGGCCTCTACCGCCTTAGGCCACTTTCAAGTCAATGGCGGACGTCCCAGGCATTCGGGCGGTACCGCCGGACTACACCGAGTCTGCCGCCTCGGCGTGCGGGCGGCGATGGGGAACGCGCCCCGGAGGCTCAAGTTCTAGATCCTGCTCACCGCGGACGTCGCGCTCGAAAGCGGTGGAGGTCCCCGACACATCCGGGGGCCTCCACCGCGTTGCTTGTAGCGACTGGCTGACGACTAGTAGTTGGCTCCGGTCCCGCCGTCGCCGCCGCCACCGCCGGTAGCGGTGCACTGCGTCTGGTCGCCGCCCTGCCCGTTGAGACCGGCCGAGATCCCGATCGGAATCAAGCAGTTCGAGTACGCCTTGCCGCCGTTCCCGCCGCCACCGCCGGTGTTGTTGTGCTCGCCGTGGCTGCCGGCAAGCGCGGTGCCACCGAACAGTACCGAAGCGCCGGCCGCGAGGGTTGCCGCGGCGACCGCTGCGGCGGCACGCTGCCCGAGCTTACCCTTCATTATTCTTCCTCCCCGGTGTAACTGGTCGGGACGCCTAATCGACCCAACCACCACAGAGACAGGCTTAGTGGGCGCAGAGGAAAATTCCAAATCCCTTTACCCAATGGAGTGCAATCAAACCACCCGTTGGAGCGAGAGAGAGCGCTGATGCAGTTTCACCTGCATGCATGATGTGAGAAGGCGTGCATGTTTCGGACGGCAAGTGATCAAGTTAAAACCCCTTGAGGCTTCCTCAGTCTTGCTGCTCCAGCATTTCCCCCGGGACATTGCACGCGGAAGCAACTAGGCAAGAATGGCTGACGGAGCGGCCCCTCCGGCGACGCGGCCGCGCCGGCGAATTGCCACTGGCGGTGATAGGGCGCCCCAGTCTGTAACCTGATCAGGTGACAGTTGGCCGCCGGTGATCCGGATCACCCGACTAATGCAGCCTTCAAGCAGTGGGTGTGGTGTGCCCTTTTAGGTCTACCGGGCGGCCTAGGGTCGCTGCCGGCATATTGATCAATAGTTCGATGACACTCATTAGCCGGCGATCGGCCGCCGACGCGAACGGGCGACATTTCCGTGGGAAGGTGCTCAGATCCCTGATCTCGTATCTGGCCATTGCTAGCGTCGTTGCTACCAAAGGTGGGGTCGCCCGAAGAGGGGCGAACTTGTGTGATCGAGCTCTGGGTGGCGGGGGGCGATGATTCAGCTCGAGGGCGTGTCCAAGGTTTACCGACCTGGCGATGCCGAGGTACGAGCGCTCGACAATGTCGACCTCACAATCGCGGCTGGCGAGCTTGTCGCGATCATGGGCCCGTCGGGGTCGGGCAAGAGCACGATGATGAATATTCTGGGCTGTCTCGACAGTCCCACATCCGGGCGGTACCTGCTCGACGGGATCGACGTATCCGGCTTGGACGACGACCAGCTCGCGGATGTTCGGGGCAGCAAGCTCGGGTTTGTCTTCCAGTCCTACAACCTGCTTTCCCGCACGTCGGCAGTGGTGAATGTCGAGCTGCCCCTGCTCTACTCGAATGCTCGCTCCCGGCGTAAGCGTGCTGCCGCCGCACTGGCCGAGGTCGGCCTGGCCGACCGTGCCGAGCATCTACCCAATGAGCTCTCCGGCGGTCAGCAGCAGCGGGTGGCGATCGCTCGCGCACTGGTCACCGAGCCCGCGGTGCTGCTGGCGGACGAACCGACCGGGAACCTCGACTCGGTGGCGAGCGGTGAGATCGCGCAGATGCTGGTGAAGCTCAGCGAAGCTGGCCGGACGGTTGTCCTGATCACGCACGAGGCTGAGATCGCCGCCTATGCCCAGCGCGTGGTCCGACTGCTCGACGGCCGGGTCGTGGCGGACTCGGCCAGGCCGGACGAGGCCCGGAACGGCGACGGCGCCGCAAGCGGCGCGGTTGACGGGAACGCCGCCGCGAGCGGGAGCGACGCGGGCGGCGGCGCTAGCTTGGCGCAGGTCGCCGAGTGAACGTCCAGGAGGCTTTCAAGGTCGCGGTCCGCGGGTTGCGGGCGAACCGGCTGCGTTCGCTACTGACGATGCTGGGGATCATGATCGGCGTTGCCGCGGTGATCCTCCTGGTTGCGCTCGGGAATGGGACCTCCGCGCGGCTGAATGAACAGATCACCTCGCTCGGTACGAACTTGATCGGGGTACTGCAGTCCCGAGGCAGCGTAGCGACGAGTGGGAAGTCTCAGCCGCTCACCGACAAAGATGTGAAGGCCCTGCAGCAGGACACCCAGGGGCCCCGGATGGCAACCGTTACTCCGGTCAAGCAGGCGAGTGCGGTGCTGACGTTCCAGAACTCACTGTGGCGGACCAACATCGTCGGCTCCTCGGCGGACTACCTCTCGGCGTTCCACCGCACCATGGCGGCAGGAAACTTCTATACCGATTCCGATCTGCACACCAGCAACCGAGTGGTGGTGCTGGGCGACAAGCCGGTGGAACAGCTGTTCGGCGGGCGCAGCGTGGACGCGCTCGGTCAGACGATTCGGATCGGCCGACAGTCCTTTCAGGTGGTTGGCGTGTTGACCCCGAACGGACTCAACGACGACATCGCGGTGATGCCGATCGGCGCGACCCGAAACTACCTGGTGGGGGGCGGCGACACGGTCGACCAGATCGTGGTGGAGGCCACCGGTCAGGGGACCGTGCCGGCCACCATGGCCAAGGTCACGCGAATTCTGATGGATCGGCACAAGATCAATAACCCGGATCAGAAGGACTTTGAAGTCCATTCGAATCTGGAGTTGCTGCGGCAGTACACCCAGGTGTCGGACGTATTCACCTTGTTTCTGTTCGTCATTGCAGCGATCTCACTGATTGTCGGCGGGATCGGGATCATGAACATCATGCTCGTCACCGTGACGGAGCGCACCCGCGAGATCGGTATCCGCAAGGCTGTCGGGGCTCGTCGCAAAGCGATACTCAAGCAGTTCCTGATCGAGTCGATCGTGCTCGCCGGTCTCGGCGGCCTGATCGGTGTAGTGGTCGGTGTGGGGCTGTCCCTGCTCGGCAAGAAACTCGGGGCAAGTTTCGGGCAGTTCGCGCCTCCGGAACTGTCCGCCGGGTCGGTTGTGCTGGCGTTCACCGTCAGCCTGTGCATTGGCCTGTTCTTCGGGGCCTACCCGGCAAACCGAGCCGCTCGGATGCGTCCTATCGACGCCCTGAGGTACGAGTGAGGCGGCTATGACGAGTGATCCACGAGAGGGCAATCGCACGATGCGCGCATCGGAGCACTGGCAGATGAGGGCACACCAGGCCACGGCGAGCGCCGCGGGCTTGGTGGCGACGCGCCGTGGCCGGTGGCTGACTATCGGTGCGGCGATGCTTCCGGTGGCGCTGGTCGTAGTCGCCTGCGGCACCGGGGCGGGCTTCGAGCCGACCACGGCCCAAGTGAGACGTGGCAGCGTGGAACGCACGGTGGCGGCAACGGGCGCCCTGCAGGCGATCACCGAGCAGAACCTCGGGTTCGGCAAGTCAGGCAAGTTGGTCGCTCTGATGGTCACAGTGGGCCAGCGCGTCGAGGCCGGCCAGGTGCTGGCCCAGCAGGACGATTTCGACGCCCAGGCGGACCTGCAGGAGGCACAGGCGAAGGTGCAACGCGAGCAGGCCAGGCTGGATCGGATCCGGGACGGCAAGCGCGCGGACGCGGCGGCAGATGACGAACACGAGGCCAAGCACGTGCTGGGGGCGACCCGGGACGAGTCGGAGGCGCTCGACCAGGCCAACTCGGACAGCTTGGACCAGGCCCGCCAGCAGTTGCGGGACGACCAGAACGCCCTGCGGGAGGTGCAGAGCCAGTCCCGGTACGACCAGGACAAGTGCAACCGCTCGGTGACCGGTGGCTCACACCGTTACGACGGGTACGGGGACAACGCGGACGTGACCTCCAAGGATCACCGCGGGCTGCTGGTGGAGTCCCCGCTGGACCTGCACGCGCCGGCTTGTCAGAAGGCGGAACGCGGTAAGGCGGCGGCGTCCGGCTACCAGCGCCGGATCCAGCGCGACCGGGACCAGATCGATTGGATTGGCCGGCGGCAGGACATCGACCACGCGCGGCAACGTGTCGAGGAGGCGAACGCCCGGCGTGAGTCGACAGCGGCGCGCGACGCCGCCGACGGCGCGCAGAGCGATCGGCCGCACGACATCGAAGAGGCCGAGGCCAACGTGGCCGACGCTCAGGTCGACGTGCGGCGCGCGCAGCGGAGCGTGGACGACACGGTGCTGCGGGCCCCGGTGGCAGGCATCGTGGCCAGCATCAACGGTACGGTCGGGGAGTACCTCGGGTCGGCGGCCGGCACCACGCCGTTGGCGCCGGGTAGCCGCGCATCGCTGCCTGACCTGGACTCCGGGACCGGCGCCAAGGACTCCGGCGGGCAAAAGGCACAGCGTCCCGGTGGCCCGGCCTTCCTGACCCTCAAGGATGTGAACAGCTTCCAGGTGGTCGCCCCTTACGAGGAGGCCGACGCCGCCCAGATCGCACCCAACCAGAAGGTCCAGGTGACCTTCGACGCGGTGCCCGGGTTGACCGAGGTGGGCACCGTGTCCAGCGTCGCTCCCACCGGCACCCAGATTCAGGACGTCACGAACTACTACGTGAGCGTGGTGCTCAACCAGGTCGACCCACGGCTCAAGGGCGGGCTCACCGCGGAGACGAAGGTCGTCGTGGGCAGTGCCGACAACGTGCTGGTGGTGCCGACCGCGGCGGTCCAGCGCGGCGGGCAGAGCGGCGTTGTCCAGGTGATGGGCCCGGACGGCAACCCGCGCCAGGTCCAGGTCAATCTCGGACTCGTCGGCGACACCATGACCGAGATCGTCGACGGTCTCAAGGAAGGCCAGCAGGTCGTCCTCGCGCAAGGCTGACAGCCGCGGGGACCGCCACCTCGAGACCGGCGGGCATGCCGCCAGGGCCCGGTCAGGCCTCGTGTCGTTTCCACGACACCAGGGCTACCGGTCAGCGGGCGGCGCGGGCGCGTCGATCGCTCGGAAACGACCGAACGGCAGCACGATCCAGCGGGCCTTGCCGATGACGCTGCTCACCGGAATCGGACCGTTGCCAGGGGCCCGGGAGTCGACCGAGTCATTCCGGTTGTCTCCCATGACCCACAGCTGTCCCGGGGGCACGAGGACCGGGCCGAAGGGCGCCTGCTGGGCCTTGCCGTATTCGGGATCAAAATGGATGAATGGCTCGTCCACCGGCTCGGCGTTCACCCTCAGTCGGTTGCGTGCATCGCAGCACGAGACGATCTGACCACCGACCGCGATCACTCGCTTGATGAAGTCGGTCTGCCCCGCTGGCTCCATGCCGAATGCCGCGCCGATTGCTCCCAGGCTCCGTGCGATGGGGTTGCTGGGTGCTGGTGACTGAGGGAGCTCGCCATTTTTCCAGTTGCCCGGCACCGCGAACACCACGATGTCCCCGGGCGCAGGTGTACTGAACCGGTAGCTGAGCTTGTCCACCAGGACGCGGTCGTTATTGCATCCGGGGCAGCCGTGCAGCGTCGCCTCCATCGAGCCGGACGGGATCGCATAAATGCGAGCGACGAACACCGTGATGAGCACGACGAGCACCGCCAGCACCACCAGCAGCCGCACTGCTCGGCCCGACGAGTTCCGGTTCGGCTGATCGTTTTCCGACGACTCGCGGAAGACTTCGCCCGACTCGTTGAGCGCTGGTCGGCTGGCTTTACGGGACACAGGGCCTCCTTTGTGCGGGGCGTTGTCGACTAAGCCATCTTCCACTGCCGACGGGTATGTGCGGCAGTCCGCGTGCGGGTGTTCACCCCAACTCCCGCCTCTGAAGCCGAACAGGTAATTGCAGCCGCATTCAACTAGCTGGTGAGCTCGCGTGGACGCCGGCGGACTTTTGCCCGCCAGGGTAGTAAAGGATGCACGTCGCGAACCTGGTAACTCGTTTGGGTAGTGCACACCCTATGGGGTGTTCCTGGCCGGCGTGGCGTGTACGGAATATGGACATCTAGGTCGGCGAGTACTAGGTCTGAGATTTGAGCCGAAGCAATAAGGGACTTCGGCCCAATCTACGGAGGTCACTGTGATCCGCAAGTTAGGCAGAGGCGTCTTGACCGCGGCGGCGGTCGTCGCTCTCGCGTCAGGTGGTTCGGCTGCACTGGCCGGCACCGCCCTCGCGGGGGGCCATGACTGTGGTTGTGACGGGGGAGACAGCGGGGGTTGGCACGGCCAGCACGACAACCAAGGCGGCAACGGCGGCAACGGCGGGGACGCGTATGTGAACTGCGTGGTTCCGATCGGCGTCTCCGCCGGCCTCAACGGCCAGGGCGGCGACCAGTCGCAGTGCAACGCGACCGGCGGAAATGGCGGCAATGGCGGCACCGGAGCCAACTACTAGTCCCTCATCGGGGGCGAGACCGTGCGGTGCGGACCCCGGATGTGTCGGGGCCCGCACCGCCCTGTTCGCCCTGCTCGCACCCGGTCGTCCACGGCGCTATCCGGGCAAGCCCGCCGGCCCGGCTCGCACCCGGTCGTCCGCGGCGCTATCCGGGCAAGCCTGCCGGCCCGGCCCGCTGGCGTGCGGCGGCTCGCTCGCGCTGCCCCTCCTGTAGCCCGGGCCGTCAGCCCAGCCCTAGCCACCCCTGATCGAGTGACTTGACCAGCTCCCCGAGGACCCCCCGGTGCGGCGCTCGCTCGGGTTCTTCATCGGCCTCGCGGTCCCGGCCTGTGCCCTGGGTCGGCTCGGGTTCATCGCCAGGCGCCCGGTCCGGCCGCGCTTCCGTGTCACCCGAGGACCTGGGCCCCTGGTGGGGCCGCGCGAGTCGTGGGGCGGCCGAGGACGGGACGGTGAACAGGTCAGTCGCCGCTGGTCGGCCGGGCTCCGGTAGGCGAGCGCGGGGCGATTGGGTGGGCACGGATGGCGGTTGGGCGCCTGCTGAGTCCGGAGCGAGGCTCGACCGGCCGTCACCTTGCGGCCTAGCGGGGGCCTTCGGTGCGGGCCCCGCGGCTGGTGGCCCAGGCTCGCGGAGCAAGGTCCCCGGGTCGGGCAGCGCGCCGTTGTCGGGGGCGCCCCGCTCCGTGCTGTGACCGAGGGCCAGCATGCCCCCCGCACCGAGCACGAGCAGCAGGCCAGCGAGGCCCGCCACGAGCCCGGTGCTCACCCTCGGCCGCTCCCGGGAGGTGGCCTCCCGGGAGGTGGCCTCCCGGGAGGTGGCAAGCGGCGAGGCCTGCCGGCCCGGGGCACCGAGGGCCGTGTCTGGAAGCGCCCGCCCTGGTCCTGACCGTGGCGCAACTCGGTCCGCGCCACGAGTCTTGGCGCGCTCGAGGCCCGCGGCAGCGGCTTCGGGACTGGCTCTGGTGGCCCTGGGAGGTCCGCCCCGCGCAGCTGTGGCGTTCGGTGGAGTCGGGCCCATGGTGAACCACATCGGCTCACGGCGGAAGTGCCGCAGCGGGCCGGCGCCGACACCGTCGCCTGTGCGCGGCCCGCTCGCAGCCGAGCTGAGCGCGAGGGCCGCCTTGACCGGTAGCGGCTCGCTGCCCCGGTTCACCGTGGCGCTCCGGATCACTTCACGCAGTGCGGCGCCCAGCTGGGCGGCATGCTCCACCGGCCCGGTGGCGACCCCGTAGAGCATCCACCGTGGCCCGTCCACCCCGATGAACCAGGAGTGCTCGGAATCCAGCGAGGCCTGGATCTCCTGGCCCCAATCACCTGGGCAGGAATGCACCGTTGCGCCGAGGCCGGCCTGCACGGCCACCACTTCTTCGGCGAGCTGTGGCCACAGTCGAGCGCTCCGTGGGGCGGCCAGCACGCTCAGGCTCAACAGCCCGGCCGGCACCACGAGCCGCGCCGAGCGCCGGACGCCGCCGTCCGTCTGGTCCAGCCGGAGCGTTGCTCCCGGCGGCACGCGGATGCGGAGGGCGCCGAGGTCCAGAGCACTGCCCGAGGCCGGGGCCCGGGGGTCGGCCTCGTCGAAGGGGCCAGCCGGACCGCGACCCGGCCGGAACGGTCGTGCGGGTGGCTGAGCGGCGCGCTCGATCCCATCGTTGCCACGCTCGAACATTCGCGCTCTACGTCCTCCGCCCATGTCAGCTGTTCGTGTGGGCCATCGTCGTGACCGAACGTCATGAAACGTGTCATCGCGCCCGCCGACGCGCACAGAAGTTATCCTTCGCGCCGACGTCAATGGCGAGAACGAGCACCGTGTGCCATGGTTACTCGTAAAGATCACTCGAATGGGCAGACTCGGCTCAGCGTGATGGCTACCCCCCGTGTTCGTTAGGCCTTTGTGCCCAGTGCGGCTGGTGGCCGGGCCCGCCCGACGTGGGCCAGATTTACGCGTTTGAACTGGGGAGATTGCGCGAGTTGAGCCTCGCGGGGGCCTGTGCCCGGTGCTCACTGGCTGTATGACTGGTTGTGCATCCGTCCGGTGGATAACTCGTGGTTAATTGAGTCGGACAATCACTCGGACGTGTCGACTTGGGGTTGACGTCGGGCCGGAAGGGCGGCCGACTCAGGTTGCCAGGTCTGTCGTGGCGAGGCGCGACGGCTTGCCTGCGGCAGGTCCTGCGGCCCGAGGTCTGAGCGGACAGGCGATGGGTTGAGAAGAATGGCAGCTATGGAAGCTGCACGGTGATTTGTGTTCGCTTTCTACTAACTTCGGCGCATTTGTCGGCCTCGAACCCCGTCGCCCGTGACGTATTCGATCGAGGTCACCGCGCGGGGACTAACTCAGGGATTGAGCGGTCCGCGGCTAAGTCTGATCAGGTATGTGCACCATCAACTACTTGTCCGCATAATGAGTGCCCCGATTTAGTCGCGCCAACCGCGTAGCGCCCGATAGCTGGTTCTCCGCACGCTGCCACTCGTTCGAGGTATTCGGCCCACCTGTCCCGCCTGGCGTCACCATACCGGCGGACTTTCGTTGCATTGTAGGGGTGGAACCAGCGACCCGATGCTCCCGGCGCGGAGTCGAACGGTTGCCTGGAACTCCTAATGCAACGGCCGAACGGCTCCCCGACAAGCTATACGGACAACATTGGGTGGACTGGGACAGTGCCTCGTTCAGGCAGAGGTCCATGGCTGTCACCGACCACTCCTGAAGGACTGGCGCCGTACAAAATTGATGGAGGACGAATGATGATCCGCAAGATCGGTCAAGGGGTCGTCGTGACGGCCGCCGCGGTTGTGCTGGCGGCCGGAGGCACGTTCGCGCTCGCGGGAACCGCCCTTGCCGACGGTCACTGCTGCGACAGCCACGGCCACGACGGCGAGGACGGCCAGGACGGGGACAGCGGCCGTCAAGTCGAATACAACGACGGCAACGGTGGCGGCGGGGGCAACGGCGGTCGGGCGAACTCGAACTGCGTTGTCCCGCTCGGAGTGTCGGCGGGTGTGGTCGGCCAAGGCGGTCCGGTTTCGCAGTGCAACTCGAGCGGGGGGAGCGGCGGCGACGGCGGCAACGGCGCCGGCGGCGAATAGGGCTCAGCCGTAGAGAGTCACAAGGGCAGGTCTCGGATGTGTCGAGGCCTGCCCTTGTGTGTCCCGGATCGCGTGCGCCCGGAGGTTGCTCAGTGGTCGTCGCTCAGGGGGTCAGGCCCACGATGATGAAGCCGACGAGAGCGGCACCGCTCATGAGGCCGCCTCCCAGGCCGAGGAACGAGTTATGGATCATGCCGCCGACCACGGCCACGATCGCGGCCAGGATCATGAGAATCGCCAGCGGCGCCTTGAGCTCGTCCGTCAGCCTTGCGGGCTGGTCGGTTGTGTCCGCCCGCGTCCGTTGGGCAACACCCTCGGGCTGAGGATTCCGATCGGCCTTCGGAACACGCCCGGCCGCGACCCGTCGGTCGAGCGTCGGGTGCGGCCGCTGGCGCCGGCCAGAAGTGGGTAGGCCGCCGGCCGGTCGGGTGGACGGCGTTTCGTCCTCCGTCGTGGGGACATGCGAGGCCTCGTCCGTCTGCTGCGCCGCTGGGTCGGCCGGTTCGGGACGCTCGGGTTGCCGGTAGGTGCTGTCCTGGGGGCGTTCGAGGGTCGTCTCGTCCAATGAAGGAGGAGGCTCGGCCCGGAGATCGTCGGCCTGCCGGCGGGAGGTGCGCTCGCGATGCCACCGCTTTAGCCCGCTCAATACCCGCCCGGCGGCTTGCCCAGGGGACTCGGGCTCAGGCACGGGAGGTGGCTCGTGCCGGGTGAGCTCCATGGTCTGTTCCGCGAACTCCGGTGGGTCGGCGAGGCCGGGTAGCTGGGCTGGCTCCGCCAGCTCAACCGGGTACCTGTCGCCCCCCGATGCCGGCTGCGCGCGCTCCGTGTCCACCGAAGCTTTTCCCGCCCGGCGCAGTCGATCCCGCCATTGGTCCCGCAGCCGAGGAGGCTCGGGCGGAGAGCAGTCGTGGCAGACGACTCGGTCGCGGTCGAGGCCATGGAAAAGGAGCTGCTGGTGGGTCGCGCAGACCAGACGCCCGCACTGGTCGCAGCTGTGGGTGACTGGGTTCTCACACCCCGCCGAGGTATGACACCGCACGGCCTAGCACGTATTCGCGTCGCTGTGGCCGGGTCCCGTCCGCGCTGGGCCGCGACGGCGGCTCACAGTCCACCCAGCAGACTGTAGGTGGTCGTGCCCGTGCCGTCCCGGCCGTTGTTACCGCTGCTGTCGCCGCCCTCGTCGTTCGACGCGGGGTCGTCGCCGTAGGAATTGGCGGGGCTGCCATAGTCGCTGCCGTCGTTGCTGGCGTAGTTGCTGTCGTCGCCCGAGCTGGAGTTGCTGTCGTCCCTCGGGCTCGACTCGGTCGATGCGCTGTCGGCGCCCCGGTGCACGTTGCTGTACCCGGTGCCATCCGTGCCGTCGCTGCCGTCGGTGTCCGCGTAGGCGACTCCGGTGGCTACCACGGTCGCCAGGGCGGCTGCCGCGGCCGAGATGGTGATCTTCTTTAACACGTGCCTACTCCCCGTCAGTCGTCTGCTTCTTGCAGATGCGGTCTTGGCGTGCGTGCCTGGTATAACGACGGGACCTGCTCCGTGTCGCGAGCAAACGAGGACAAAGCACCGACTTGGTGACACCGCGCCTGGTCCGCCCGAGGGCACCGAAGCGTCCGCACTCTTCAGCCCGCAAAGCCCTGACCCGGTGGAAGCACGAACGCCGGATCCTGCCGCAACTCGGCCTACCATCGCGGGAGGAACCGACGATCGGGGGACGACATGACCAGCACGGATATCCCGATCACCGACGAGCGGGCGTACGCGAGCATGTCGGAACTCTCGGCGGCGCCGCTGTGGCGACAGTACGGCCAGCTGATGCCGGCCCAGCCGGCCAGCAACGCGGTGCCGCACCTGTGGCCCTATGCCCGGCTGCGGCCGGTGGCGCTGCACTTCTCCCAGGCGCTGTCCTTGGCCGAGGCCGAGCGGCGGGTGTTGATGATGGTCAACCCGGGGCTGACCGACCCGCCAGCTACGGTGCCCACCCTGTTCGCCGGCATCCAGATCGTGATGCCGGGGGAGACGGCGCGAGCGCACCGGCACACCGCGAATGCCTTCCGGTTCATCATCGAGGGCGACGGGGCGGTCACCACGGTCAACGGCGAGCAGCTGGCCATGCGCCCCGGCGACCTGCTGCTCACCCCCGGCTGGCACTGGCACGACCATGCCCACCGGGGCCAAAGCCCCGTGATGTGGCTGGACGGACTGGACTATCCGCTGGTCAACAAGCTCAACGCGGGATTCTTCGAGCTCTTCGACGCCCCGGTCCAGCCGGTCGCCAACCCCGACGACGCCTCGTCGCGGCAGTTTCGGCACGGCCGGCTCAACCCGGCCTGGCGATCCCCGAGCACCGAGCATCCCGGGGTGTCCCCGGTGGGCAGTTACCCCTGGGAGGAGACCGAACGGGCGCTGGCCGCCATCGCCGGGCCCGGCACGGTGGCGGGCAGCGCCGCGGAGGGCATCCTGCTGGAATACACCAACCCCTGGACCGGTGGACCCGTACTACCCACCATCGCCTGCCGCATCGCCCGGCTGCGCGCCGGGTTCACCGGGGTACCCCGCCAACACACCGCCAGCACCATCTACCACGTGGTCTCCGGCTCGGGCAGCTCCACCGTCGGCGAGCAACGGCTGGACTGGAACGAGCACGACACCTTCTGCGTGCCCGGCTGGGCTCGCTACGCCCACCAGGTCGCCACTGACGGCGATGCCACACTGTTCTCCTACACCGACGAACCGGTACTGCGCGCGCTCGGCATGTACCGGGAGCAGTGGCTCTAGCACGCCGGTGGCCGGCGGTCGGCTCGGTCGGCTCAGTTGTGCTGGCCGAGCAGCTGCCCGACGAGATCACCCCGGCTGCGTGCCCCGGTCTTGTCGAACACCATCTTCAGGTGGTCCTGCACGGTGTGCGCCGAGATCCGCAGCGCATTGGCGATGGTGCGGGTGGAGGTGCCGCGCAGCACCAACCTGGCGACCTCAGCCTCTCGCGGGGTGAGTCCGTAGGCGGCCAAGGCCAGCGGCACAGTCTCCGCGGCGCTGGCCCTCTCGACGATCACCGCGGTGCGATCACCAGCGCCGTCGCCGTGTAGCCGCGACGCATGCAGCTTCAGCCAGCCGCCGTCTGAGGTCGGCACCCGAGCGCTCGGAGGTAACTCCGCCGTCCGTGCGCCGCGCTCCGTCGAGTCGAGCGCCGCGGCCACCGCGTAGACCGCGGCCGGCAGCCGCGAGGGGTCCGCCCGACCGTCCCGGACCAGGGACAGCAGTTGCTCAGCGGGTCCGGTGAGCGCCGCCACCGTCGAGTCCGCCTCGAGCAGCACCACACCAGGCCCCCCGGTTTCGGGCGCGGCGGGAGCGTCTCGGATGAGCGCGGCGTGGCGCAGGGCGTGCGCCATGTGCGGGGCCAGCCGCGCGAGGAGCGCGGCCTCGGCCGGGGTGAATCCGAGCGGGCCATCCGTGCGGTGCAAGCACAGGTATCCCCAGCACAGCCCGCCGGTCACCAGCGCGGCGCGCAACTCATCGCCCAGCCCGATCGGCGCCATGATGTCGCGGTAGCGGGGGCTGCTCCGGCGCTCGCCCCGGGTCGCCTCGTCCAGGTCGGCAACGTGCGAGGTTGCGCTCGCCAGCGCGGCGAACTGGTTGACGTCGCCGCCGCTGAACTCGTTGTCCAGGAACAGCGCCTGCGCCGCTGCCAGCGGCTCCTCCGCATAGGCGCCGGTGAACAGCAGCGTGTCCGGGTCGGCCGTGGCGAAGAACGCCGCGTCGACCGACATCAGCCGCCGCAGCGAGCCGAGCGCTACCTCACGCACCCCGGCCAGATCCAGGCCGCTGTGACTCTGGCGGACCAGTTCGCGCTCGACCTGACCCGCGCGGAGTGTGCCGCGCGCCATCGGGTCAGTGTCCCGCCGCTCGACCGCCCCGCATACCCCAACTTGTTGGGATATCCCCGCCCGGTCGACGACCTCAGCATGGCGGCATGACAACGCACACCACGGAGCAGCTCGACCGGAACAAGCGACTGGTCGACACGTTCATCCAGGAACTGTTCAGCAAGGGGGATCTGGCTGCGGTGGACCGCTACCTGCATCCCGATTTCGTCAATCACGATCCGCCATTCCCAGGTGCGCCGCCCGGCGCCGAGGGCCTGCGGGAGGCCGCCCGGATCTTCCGAGGCGCGTTGCCGGACTGGCACAGCGACCTGGACCAGATGGTTGCCGAGGCGGACATCGTGGTCGAACGGTGCACCGCCAGCGGTACCCATCGCGGCGAACTGATGGGCGCCGCACCGACGGGTAAGACGCTCGTACTGTCCGGAATCAACATCTTCCGGATCGACGGGGATCGGATCGTGGAGCGGTGGGGCCGGTTGGACGACCTGGGTCTGCTGCGCCAGCTGGGGCTGGACCGGGTTGACCCTAGGCCGAGGACGGCGGCTGGGTGAGCGCGGTCAGTAGCTCGGTGCCGACGGGTACGCCGAGGCCGGTGCACGGGTCCCACCCCGGTCCGGCCCGGTACGCGCCGTTGCTGCCCGAGGTGATGTCCCGGAAGCCGTGGGCCACCGCTCCGGCGGCGGTCCGAGCGTAGAGCGCCGGCTGGGGCAGGCCGAGCGGGCGGCCGGTGGCCTGGTTGAGCCGGGCCACCAGGGCGGCCCACAGCGGCGCGACCGCGCTGGTCCCGCCGATCACCGTGTCGGATCCGTTGACCCGCACCTGGTACCCGGTGGCCGGGTCGGCCACCGCGGCGACGTCCGGGACACCGCGGCCCACTCGGCCCCCAGCGCCGGTGCCGGCCGGCACACCCGAGCCGGCCTGCCAGGCGGGCAGGTCGAACGTCCGGCTCACCCCGCCCCCGGTGGCCCCGCCGCCGGAGCCGTTGTTCCACACCGTCTCGGCGGAGACCGCGCCGGTCGCGGGGTCGGCTTCCAGCCGGGTACCGCCGCAGGCCAGCGCGTGCGGGCTGGACGCCGGGAAGTCCACGTGCGCGCGGCCGTCGTTCCCCTGGTCATTGCTGCCGTCGTCACCCGCGGCGGCGGTTACCGTTACGCCGAGCGCCACCGCGTCCGCCATCGCCCCGTCCAGCGCCGTGCGCGCCTGCCCGGTCCAGCTGTCCTCGCTGGCACCCCAGCTGATGCTGATCGCCGCCGGGGTGGGTGTGGCGTGCGCGGCCTGGGCCACCGCGTCCAGAAAACCGGCGTCGGTGTTGGGCGCGAAGTAGACGACGATGCGGCACGCCGGGGCCAACCCGCCGACCACCTCAATGTCCAGCATCACCTCGCCGTCCGCGCCTTGCGGGTCGCGGCCGGGGACGTTCGTCGCGCCGTCCACCCCGACCGCGCTGACCGACGGGCTGGGCAGGCCGAGGCGGCTGAAGTAGGTGTCCAGGTCGCGCTGGTCGTAGCCGCCACCCAGTTCGATGATGGCGATGGTCTGCCCGGCGCCGTCGGTGTTCGGCGGGTAACGGTAGATCTGCCCGAGCTGCGGCGGGGTGTAGCTCACCGAAACCGCGCTGGGGTGGGCGATTCGCGAGCGGGCCTGCGGGCGGTCATCCAGGCCGAGCACAGCGGTGACCACCCCGTGCCATGCCTCCGGCACGCTCAGCTCGCCAGACCGGTAGCGGTGGGTGATCTCGGCGCCGTCCGGGTCTGTGCGGGTCACCACGCGCAGGCCGGTGCCGAATATCCCGGTAAGCACCGCGGCGGTGCCGCGCAGGCGGACCAGGCGAGCCCCGGCGTGCACCGTCACCACCTGTGCGCCGAGTCGGGTGGCCTCGGCGGTGACCAGATCCAGGTCGGCGGGGTCGGCGCCGTGCCGGTCGGCGAACTCCTCCGGCGACATCGGCGTTGCCCCGGTTTCCGCGGGCAGGGCCGAGCGGCGCCGCAGGACCAGCGTGACGTCGACGTCGGTATCCGGCGCGACCGGGGTCGACTGTTGCGCCCAAGCTGGAACGGCGGCCCGGGCGCTGCCGCCCAGGGTCACCAACCGAGGGTCGTTCGGCACCGGCACCACCCGCCTCCAAAGATCAGCAGTCGGGCATTCTGCCAGGGGAGGGGTCCACCGGCTCGGCGGTCCTACCGGCCGTTGCGGATGCGCAGCTCGAACCAGGTCCGCTCGCTACCAGCGGTGCCCCGGCGCTGCCAGCCCGGCGCCAGGCTGTCCAGCAGCAGCGTCGCGGTGCGCCGCCGCTCACGCGCGGGGAGCGTCCTGCCGGGGTCGGCGGCCGACTCGATGGTCAGGCAAACCCGGAGCACGCCGCCCTCGAAGGTCAGGTCCAGCCGAGGGCAGCACCTCGGGTCCGCTCGGTCCATGGCGCTCGACACCAGCGCGGTGGTCACCAGCTGCGCGTCCTCCACCAGCTGCGCGGCGGCGGGCCCCCAACCGACCAGCAGGTCCCGGAGCAGATCGGGGACGCGGTCCAGCGCCCGGGCGCTCGGCGGCAGGTCCAGGCTGGCGCGCAGCCAGCTGACGGGGTGCCGCGCGGCCGACGGCGCAGCCTCAACCAACTGAGGGGACCGCCAGCCAATCGGCCCCGGCTGCCGGTCTTGGATGGCCTGCGCGACCCAGCTCAGCGTCGGCTCGCCCAGTTCGGCGCCGAACGTGTCCCACCACACCCGCCGTAGCTCAGGTTTGACCAGCCAGGTCGGTTGCCCGCCGTGCTGGGCGGCCACCGGGCCGAGCACGCCGGACACCTGGTCGAACAGGGCCCGCTCGGCGAGCTGGGCCAGCGGGGCGGGCGAATTCGGGGTGCGTCGAGTTCGGCGCGCCGTCTGCCACAACGGCCGCACGGACCGCACCCGCATGATTCCCCACCCCCGCGCCCCCACGGCAGCTGGATTATCCGGTAAATGGCAGTGTTCCGGCCACCGCAGGCGTTAACCCAGTTGCATGGCATTCGGGAAAACGAAGTAGAACAACAGCGCAATCAAAATCAGGTAGGCCAGGATCACCAGCGTCCACGACATGTTGTAGCGGATGACATCGCCCTCTTTGCGCACCATGGAGGTGGTGGCCACCCCGACGCTGGCGGTCTGCGGGGCCACCGGCTTGCCGACCTCGGCGCCGACAGAGTTCAGCGACGGGAACAGCAGCGGCGGGGCACCGAGCAGCTTGGCCACCGAGAGCTGAAAGGCGCCGAACACCGCGTTGGACGAGGTGTTGCTGCCGGACAGGGCGACCGCGATCCAGCCGAGTACCGGGGCGAGCACCACAAACACCGGGCCGATCTTGGAAAATCCGTTGGCCATCGAGTTGGCCATGCCGGCGTAGTTGAAGATGTTCGCCAGCCCGAAGATGAACGGGGCTACCAGCAGCGCACCCCACATCTGGTGGAACGTATCGCGGAAGGTCTGCGCCAGCTGCCGGCCGGTGGGGCGCAGGAAGGCCAGCACGAACAGCCACGCCACCAGGATCGCCGTGCCCGCCACGAACGGCGCCCACTTGAAGCTGACGCTCGCCGCCTTGTGGTCCAGTGAGCTGATCGCCTTCACCGCCGGCGCGAACGGGGCGTAGCCCGGCAGTGGCGACCACGGCCCGGTCCAGGCCACCACCACAGCGACCAGGATGCCGAACGGGACCAGGCCGCGCACCGCCGCCGCGGCGCCGACCCGGTCGGACGGAGCCGCCGCGGCGCCCGGGCCGGACCGGGTGGCCGCCGGACCGAGCGGGACGCCGCCGAACCCGAGCTGCTCCTTCGGCTGCCACAGCCGCAGGAACACCAGCAGCGCGGCGAAGCAGACCAGCGAGCCGATCACATCGGGCAGGTACGGCCCGAGGAACTGCGACGTGGGGTACTGGCCGGCAATGTAGCCCAGCGCGCCGACCACGCCCAGCGGCCAGCCGGTGCGTAGCCCACGCACGCCGCTGACCAGGTAGATCAGCACGAAGCAAGGCAGCAGGGCGAGGATCGCGACGATCTTGCCGATGGACGCGGACAGGGCCATCAGGGGCAACCCGGTGACCGCCGCGAGCCCGATGATCGGGGCGCCGAGCGCGCCGTAGGACACCGGCGCGTTGTTCGCGATGGCCGCCACCCGGATCGCCGCCAGGTCGGCCACGCCCAGCGCGATCAGGATCGGCGCCACCACCGCCCACGGGTAGCCGAAGCCGACCAGGCCTTCCATCAGCGCGCCGAACGCCCAGGCCATCAGGATGGTCTGCACCCGGATGTCCGCCGTGGCCTGCTGGACCAGCCAGTTCTTGAACGATTCGAACGCCCCGGTGGCGACCATGGTGTTGTAGATGACCACGCCCCAGAGCACGATCCAGTCCACCGACCACAGGCCGGTGAGCATGCCCAGCCCGTAGGCTTCCAGGCTGGTGCCGGTCGGCGCGTGCCAGACCAGGATGCCCAGCAGCGCGGTCACCGCCGAGCCGATGATCACCGCCTGCCACGCGGACATCCGGAAGCCGGCCAGCAGTATCAGCAGCACGGCCACCGGGACCAGGGCGAGCAGGGTACTGCCCAGCACCGTGCCGAGTGGGTCGAGGATCTGTTCGAAGGGCGGCATTGACCCCACCTCCTACGGCTCAACCGGCGCTGGCCGGTCAACCTTGAGGTGAGGTCGGTGATCGAGCAAGCCGAAGCTGAGGGGTTCTCAGCGAATGTTCGAGGCCGGGTGCACCGCCATGGCCAGGTGGATCCGGTCGGACCCGGCGCCGCGCAGGGTGAGCGCCCAGCCGGTGTCGGTGCGCGCGGTGTGCAGCTCGACGGTGGTGGGCAGCACCACCGGTTTGCGGAACACCACGTCCACGTCGTAGGCCTCGGGCAGCCGGCCACTGAGGGTGGCCACGCAGCGCGCCGCGGTCCACATGCCGTGCGCGATGGCGCCGGGGAAGCCGAACAGCCGGGCGGCGAGTGGATGCAGGTGGATCGGGTTGACGTCCCCGCTGACCGAGGCGTAGCGCCGCCCGACGTCACCGGCCAGCCGCCAGCGCGCGGACAGCGGCCCGGCCACCTCGGCCGGCTCCGGTCCGGCCGGCTCAAGCTCCGCCGTCTCAGATGTCGCCGTCTCGGGTGCGACCGTCTCGGGTGCCACCGTCTGGGGTGTCGCTGTCTCGGGTGCCGCTTTCTCGGGTATCGCTTTCTCGGGTATCGCTTTCTCGGGTGGCGCGCCGTCCGGCGGGGCTGACGCGCCCCGGGACAGATAGGTACTGCGCGCCCCCCAGACCGGCTCGCCGGCCACCGACACCGAGGCGAGCAGGTCCACCTGGGCGCCGCGTGGGTGGGCGCGCAGGTCGGCGGCGCGCACCCGCAGGTCAAGCGGCTCGTCGAGGCCGATCGGGCGGTGTTGTCGGATCCGCTGCCGCAGGTGCACCAGGCCGGGCAGTCGCAGCGGGAACCCGGGCTCGGTCATCAGCCGGATCTGCGCGCCGAACGCCAGCACCTGCGGATAGGTCACCGGCAGCGTGCCGTCCACGGCGAAGCCGCACACGTGCGCGTAGTCAGCCAGGTTGCCCGCGTCCACCCGAAGGTCACGGATGGCCAACTCGCGGTCCGGCAGTGAGCCGCCGCCACCGCGCCCGGGCAGCAGCGCGAGCGCGTAACGCGGGCCCAGCCGAGGCGCGTTGTCCAGCATCTCGGCGGCCATCACGCGCCCACCATGCTTTGCCCGCACACCCGGACCACCTGGCCGGTGACGCCGCCGCTGCCCGGCTCGGCCAGCCAGGCGATCGTCTCGGCCACGTCCACCGGCAGGCCGCCCTGGTGCAGGCTGTTGATCCGCCGGCCGGCCTCCCTGGTGCCGAACGGCATCGCGGCGGTCATCTCGGTTTCGATGAACCCCGGCGCCACCGCATTCACCGTGACGCCCTGGCCGGCCGCCACCGGGGCCAGGGCGCGGACCATGCCGATGATCCCTGCCTTGCTGGCCGCGTAGTTGGTCTGACCCCGGTTGCCGGCGATACCGCTGGTGGAGGACACCGACACGAGCCGGCCCCCGGAACGCAGCGGGCTGCTCGGCTCGAGCAGCGCGGCGTTCAGGTCCAGCTGAGCGCGCAGGTTCACCGCGAGCACCGAGTCCCACCGCTCCGCGTCCATGTTGACCAGCAGCTTGTCCCTGGTGATACCGGCGTTGTGCACCACCACGTCCACCCCGCCGTGCCGGCCGGCCAGGTATTCCAGCAACCGGGCCGGCGCGTCCGGGGCGGTGATGTCCAGCTGCAGCGCCAGGCCGCCGATCCGGTTGCTGGTGGCGGCCAGCGCGTCACCTTGGGCCGGCACGTCCAGACAGACCACGATCGCCCCGTCCCTGGCGAACACCTCGGCGATCGCGGCGCCGATGCCTCGGGCCGCCCCGGTCACCACCACCACCCGGCCGGTGTGCGGCGAACCGGTCACGCCGGCGGCCCCAGCCGTTCCGGCCACCCCGGCCGAGCCAGCTGTGCCGACCGACGGACCGACCCGGACCACCTGGCCGTCCACGTATGCGGAGCGTGCGGAGAGCAGGAACAGCACCGTCGAGTCGGTATCCGCCGGGGCGGCGTCCGGCGCGACGTACACCAGGTTCGCGGTGGCGCCGTCGCGGAGCTCCTTGGCCAGCGAGCGGACCAGCCCGTCCAGCGCCTGGCGGGCGGCGGCCGCGGTCACCCCGTCCGCCTGGTCGGGCGGGTTGGCCAGCACCAGCACCCGCGCGGAGGGGCCCAACCGGCGCAGCCCACTGCTCAGGAAGTCCCGCGCCACGGACAGCTCCTCCAGGGTGCCCAGCCCGGTGGCGTCCAGTACCAGCGCGCCGAGCCGGTCCGTGGCGTCGGACACCTGCTCCACCCCGGGCAGCGAGAGCACGTGGTCGGCCAGGCTGCCGGTGCCGGCGTTGCCGACCAGCGCCGGGCCGTCGGTCAGCGGCTGGCCGGGGCGGTAGCGGCGCAGCTCCGCCGGACGGGGCAGGCCCAGCTGCTGACTCAGGGGGCCGCCGATCCGATTGTTGGCCAGCGCCCGGTACCAATCGGAGCTGGACTTGGTGGTCACAGTCATGCCGCCTCCAGAATCGCCACCACGCCCTGCCCGCCGGCGGCGCAGATGGAGATCAGGCCGCGACCGGAGCCCTTCTCGGCGAGCAGCTTGGCCAGGGTGCCCACGATCCGCCCGCCGGTGGCGGCGAACGGGTGGCCGGCGGCCAGTGAGGAGCCGGCCACGTTCAGCCGGGTCCGGTCGATGGGGCCGAGCGGGGCGTCCAGGCCCAGCCGCTCGGTGCAGTACGCCTTGTCCTCCCAGGCCTTGAGGGTGACCAGCACAGTGGACGCGAACGCCTCGTGGATCTCGTAGAAGTCGAAGTCGGCCAACGTGAGCCCGTTGCGGGCGAGCAGCCGGGGCACCGCGTAAACCGGCGCCATCAGCAGCCCCTCGCCGCCGTGCACGTAGTCCACCGCGGCCGTCTCGGCGTCCACCAGGTGCGCCAACACCGGCAGGTTCCGCTCCCTGGCCCACTCGTCGCTGCCCAGCAGCACGCTGGAGGCGCCGTCGGACAGCGGGGTGGAGTTGCCGGCCGTCATGGTGCCGCCCGAGCCGCCGAACACCGGCTTCAGCTTGGCCATCGCCTCCACACTGGCGTCCGGCCGCAGTGTGGCGTCCCGGCGCAGGCCCAGGTACGGGGTGACCAGGTCGTCGAAGAACCCCCGGTCGTACGCGGCGGCCAGGTGCTGGTGGCTGGCCACCGCCAGCTCGTCCTGCGCCTCCCTGTCGATCTCCCACTCGGCGGCGGTGATCGCGGCATGCTCGCCCATGGACAGCCCGGTGCGGGGCTCGGCGTTGCGCGGCAGGTCCGGCACGATCTGCCCGGGCCGCAACTTGGCCACCGCGGCCAGCCGGGCGCCCAGCGAGCGGGCGTGGTTGAGCTCCAGCAGCACGCGGCGCAGCTCGTCGTTCACCGCGACCGGGGCGTCGCTGACCGAGTCCACCCCGCCGGCGACGCCACTCTCGATCTGCCCCAGGGCGATCTTGTTGGCCACCGCGACAACCGTTTCCAGCCCGGTGCCGCAGGCCTGCTGCACGTCGTAGGCGGGGGTCGCCGGGGACAGCCGGCTACCCAGCACGGACTCCCTGGTGAGGTCCCGGTCCCGGCTGTGTTTGAGCACCGCGCCGGCCACCACCTCGCCCAGCCGCTCGTCCCGCAGCCCGAACCTGGCCACCAGCCCGTCCAGGGTGGCGGTCAGCATGTCCTGGTTGGAGGCCTTGGCGTAGTGCCCGCCGGCGCGACCGAACGGGATCCGGTTGCCACCGATCACCGCCGCCCGCCGCTGCGTCCTGTCCGCCATGCCGATCTCCCTTCCTCACCGCCAAGCTACCCGGGGTTACTCGTCAGTAATTGTGACCTCGGGCGCCCGCCGTTCGACTTGCTCGGCTACTGGGTACCCCATCTGGACGATGATCCACGGCCGCTGGCCGCCTGGAGGCATCCGCCGACCCGGTCGGTGGCAGAGTTCAGCGGATCAGCTGAACGGTCCTGGGGCCGCGGTTGCTGGTTGAGCCCGTATCGGAGGCGTCATGAGGAGCGCGGCGATATGAGTAGCGCGGACGGTTCGGCCGAACTGCCGGACAAGGTGGACACCGAGGTGTTGCGCGGCGTGTTGGACGGCCGGTGGGGCTGGGTCCGGGCGGACGTGCGCTCCCAGCTCGGCCAACGTCGGCTGCAACCGGACCCGGATTGGGGTACCGAGGAGCATCGGGCGTACACCACCGAGCTGGTCAGGGAGCTGGCCGCCAGCGGGCGGACCAGGCTGGGCTTCTCCGGCGAGCACGGCGGGGAGGACGACATCGGCGGGTCGGTGACCTCGATCCAGATGCTGGCCTACGGCGACCTGTCGCTGATGGTCAAGGCCGGCGTGCAGTGGGGGCTGTTCGGCGGTGCGGTGCAGGCGCTGGGTACCGACGTGCACCACCGGCGGTACCTGCCGGCGATCATGAGCTTCGAGCTGCCCGGCTGCTTCGCGATGACCGAGACCGGGCACGGCAGCAACGTCGCGGCGCTGGAGACCACCGCGACCTACGACGTGGCCAGCCAGGAGTTCGTGGTGCACAGCCCGACTCCCTCGGCGCGCAAGGACTACATCGGCAACGCCGCGCGGGACGGCCGGATGGCGGTGGTGTTCGCGGAGCTGGTCACCGCGGCGGGCGGGCACGGGGTGCACGCCCTGCTGGTGCCGATCCGGGACGCCGACGGCAGGCCCTGCCCCGGCGTGACCATCTCCGACTGCGGCCGCAAGGCCGGCCTGAACGGGGTGGACAACGGCCGGTTGGTGTTCGACTCGGTGCGGGTGCCCCGGGAGGCGCTACTCAACCGGTACGGCGACGTGGCCGAGGACGGCACCTACACCAGCCCTATCGACAACCAGAACCGCCGCTTTTTCACCATGCTCGGCACCCTGGTGCGCGGCCGGGTCAGCGTCGCCGGCTCGGCGGCCAGCGCCACCCAGTCCGCGCTGGCCATCGCGGTCCGCTACGCCGAGCGCCGCCGCCAGTTCGAGGCGCCCGGGCGGGACGGCGAGATCGTGCTGCTGGACTACCTGGCCCACCAGCGCAAGCTGCTGCCCGCGCTGGCCACCAGCTACGCGCTGCACTTCGCCCAGGAGGAGCTGGTGGCGCTGCTGCACGACACGCAGACCGGTGGCACCTCCGACGAGGCCCGGCAACGCGAGCTGGAGGCGCTGGCCGCCGGGATGAAGGCGGTCACCACCTGGCACGCCACCCGCACCATCCAGACCTGTCGGGAGGCCTGCGGCGGCGCCGGCTACCTCGCGGAGAACCTGTTGCCCCAGCTCAAGGCGGACACCGACGTGTTCACCACGTTCGAGGGCGACAACACCGTGCTGCTGCAGCTGGTGGCCAAGGGCCTGCTCACCGAGTACCGGGACCACGTAGGCGATCTCGACACCCTAGAGATGATCAGGTTCGTCACCGAGCAGGTGGTGGACGCCATCGCCGAGCGCACCGCCGCGCGAACCATCGCGCAGCGCTTCCGCGACCCGAGCCCGGGGAACGCCGAGTGGCAGCACTCGCTGCTGGCCGATCGGGCGGAGCACCTGCTGGCCGGGCTGGCGCGGCGGCTGCGCCGGGCTGGCGCGCCGGGCACGGACGCGTTCGAGGTGTTCAACGCCGCGCAGGACCACCTGTTGGCCGCCGCCAGGGCGCACATGGACCGCTGGGTGCTGGACGCGTTCGATGCCGGCTTGGCCCGCTGCTCGGACGAGGGGATACGGGCGCTGCTGGCCAGGGTGCGCTCGCTGTATGCGCTGAGCATCATCGAAGCGGACCGGGGCTGGTTCGCCGAGCACGGCCGGCTGACCGCCAGCCAGACCAAGGCGGTCATCGCCTCGGTCAACGAGCAGTGCCGGGAGCTGCGCCCGCATGCCGCCGCGCTGATCGACGGGTTCGGCATCCCGGATGCCTGGCTGGACGCGGCGATGCTCCGGGAGGACTGAACAGCCGGTGCGCGGCGGTGTTAGGCGACTCGGCGTAGCTCCCGATCCGCCCCGGGGCTAGCCTCATGTGGCCCCTGGGCCCGGGTGGGAGGTACCGCGACACGTCACCGCCCGGTTGGTGGGAAGGAGCGTGGTCATTCCATGCACATCACTGCGCTCTCTCTTGCCCTGGCGGCGGCCTCCTCGGTCCTCCTCGGGCCCGTAGCCGCGGTACCTGTCGCGGCGCGGGCACCGATGCCCGCCGCGGCCCCGGCGGTCCCCGGCGACGACAGCACCGCGTGCACCGAGCCGGCCCAGGTTCTGGATCTGAGCAACTGGAAGGTCACCCTGCCGTTCGGCGGCGCGGGCAACGCGAAGAGCCCGCTGGAGGTCACGCAGCCCGAGCTGGCCAACTACGCCACGGCGCCGTGGTTCAACCCCACGCCCGCGTGCGACGCGGTGGTGTTCCGGGCGCCGGTCGACGGGGTGACCACGAAGGGCTCCCGCAACCCGCGCTCGGAATTGCGGGAGATGGCCGACAACGGTGCGAACACAGCCAGTTGGTCGTCGACGGCGGGCACCCACATGCTGACCGTCACCGAAGCTTTCACCCACCTTCCCGATGGCAAGCCGGAATTGGTGGGCGCGCAGATCCACGACGCGGCTGACGACATCACGGTCTTCCGGTTGGAAGGCCCGAACCTCTATATCACCGAGGGTGATAACCCGCATTACAAGCTCGTGACCAGCACCTATGCCCTCGGGACAAAATTCGAGGCGCGGTACGTGGTGCGCGATGGCAAGGTCAACGTGTATTACAACGGGGCCTTGCAGACGACTATTTCCAACCGCTTTTCCGGTGCTTACTTCAAGGCCGGTGCCTACACCCAGGCGAACTGCGGGAACTCATCGCCGTGTAGCAGCTCCAACTATGGCGAGACGACGATCTACGACGTGTCGGTCTTCCATCACGTCACTCCGTGGGACATCTTCTGGGACTGGTTCACCAGCTTGCTCCCGCTGGCCTTGGCGGCGGCCGCGCTGATCGCGGTGGGCTGGCTGGGCTGGCGGCGGTCCCGGACCCACCCCGCCTTCTCGCTGCCCCGCTTCGGCCGTTCCGCGAAGTAGCGGGTCACCCAGCTACCGGCTCGGGGACCGGCGGTCGCAGCGGGTGGTGGCAGGCGGCCCGCTGGCCCTGCTCGCTGAACCGTCGCATGGGTGGGACCTGCTCGGCGCAGATCTCGGTGGCCAGCGGACAGCGGGTGCGGAACCGGCAACCGGACGGCGGGGTGAGCGCCGACGGCAGCTCGCCGCGCACGCCGGCGCTCTCCTTGCGGTGTTCCCGCTGTGGGTCCGCCAGCGGGATGGCGTCGATCAGGCCCTTGGTATAGGGGTGCCCGGTGCGGAGTACACCTGCTCGGCCGGCCCGACCTCGACGAGCTTGCCGAGGTACATCACGCCGATCGTGGTGGAGATGTACCGGATCACCGACAGGTCGTGGGAGATGAACACGTAGGTCAGGTCGTGCTCGCGCTGCAGGGCGCGCATCAGGTTGAGGATCTGCGCCTGCACCGAGACGTCCAACGCGGACACCGGCTCGTCGGCCACGATCAGCCTCGGTCGCAGCGCGAGCGCCCTGGCCAGGCCGATCCGCTGCCGCTGCCCGCCGGAGAACTCGTGCGGATACTTCTCCAGCGTGGCGCGGGGCAGGCCGACCTCGTCGAGCAGCGCGGCGACGGCGCGTTCCTGCTCCGGGCCGGACCCTCGGCGCTGGATGGCCAGCGGCTCGCGCAGGATCGAGTGCACCCGCATCCGGGGGTCCAGCGAGGCGTACGGATCCTGGAACATCAACTGGAAGTCTCGACGTAGCTCGCGCAGCGCCCGGTTGGACTTGGTGCTGATCTTGGTGCCGTCGAAGCTGACCGAGCCCGAGGTGGGGGTGTCCTCCGCGACGAGCAGCCGGCCGACCGTGCTCTTGCCACAGCCCGACTCGCCGACCAGCCCGAACGTCTCCCCGGCGGATACGCTGAACGACACGTCGGCCACCGCGCTGACCGTGCCGGTCGCGCGCCGCAGCACCCCGTTCGAGGACACCCGGAAGTCGCGGACCAGGTTCTGTACATCCAGCAGCGCGGCGCTGTGCCGCGCGGCCGAGGGCTCCGCTCGCGGGTTCGCCGCCGCCTGCTCGGACGGACCGAGCGGATGGAAACAGGCGAACGGATGTGCGCCGCCGGTGAGCAATGGCTCCTCGTCGCGGCACTCGTCGGTGGCGTAGCCGCAGCGCGCGGCGAACCGGCAGCCTCCGGGGGGATTCGACAGGTCAGGCGGCAGCCCGGGAATGGCGTAGAGCGCCCGGTCCGGGTCGACGTTCTCCGGCAAGGCACGAAACAGCGCCTCGGTGTAGGGATGCCTCGGATTGTCGTACAGCTCCTGGGTGGAGCTGGTCTCCACGATCTTGCCCGCGTACATCACCGCGACCCGGTCGCTGTGCCCAGCGATCACCCCGAGGTCATGGGTCACCAGGATCACCGCCATGCCCAGCTGTGCCCGCAGGTCGTCGATGAGCCGCAGGATCTGCTTCTGGATCGTCACATCGAGCGCGGTGGTCGGCTCGTCGGCGATCAGCAGCTCCGGCTCGCAGGCCAGCGCCATCGCGATCACCACCCGCTGGCGCATCCCACCGGAGAGCTGGTGCGGGTAGCTGTCCAGCCGCCGCTTGACGTCGGGCAACCCGACCAGGTCCAGCATCTCTTCGGCGCGCTCGCGGGCCTGGGTCCGGGTCGCCTCGCGGTGCAGCAGCACGGTCTCCGCGACCTGGTCACCGATCGTCATGCACGGGTTCAGCGACGTCATCGGATCCTGGAAGATCATGCCGACGCGATTGCCCCGGACCGCGCGCATGCTTGCCTCGTCGAGCGTGGCGAGGTCGGTGTCGCCGAACACGATGGAGCCACCGGTGATGCGGTCGGCGGGTGGCAACAGCCGCATGATGGACAGTGCGGTCATGGTCTTGCCGCAGCCGGACTCGCCGACAATCCCCAGGGTCTCGCCCTTGCCGACGCTCAGCGAGACGCCGCCGACCGGCCGGGCCACACCCCGGCGCAGCGAGATGTCGGTGTGCAGGTCGATGAGCCGAATCACCGGGTCCATCGGGCTCACCTTCCGCGCAGCCGCACGTCGAACGAGTCTCGCAGCGCGTCGCCGATGAGGTTGAACGCGACCACCACGAGCACGATGGCCAGGCCGGGCGGATAGATCAGCCACCAGTAGCCGTCGTAGGTGTAGTTGATGCCGTTGGAGAGCATGTCCCCCCAGTTCGCGGCGGGCGGCGGTATCCCGAGGCCGAGGAAGCTGAGCGCGGCGACGGTCAGGATGGCGTCGGCCACCTGGAAGGTCGCGTTGACCACCACGGTGCCGATGGCGTTGGGCGCGATGTGCCGCAGCACGGCGCGTATCGGGCCGCCGCCCATCAGCTGCACCGACCGCACGTAGTCCCTGGTGCGCAGGGTGAGCGCCTGACCTCGCACCAGCCGCGCCGGCCCGAGCCAGGAGATCAGCGCGATGACCAGGATCAGCAGCCCCACATTGGGCCGCGCGATCGAGGACAGGAACAGCAGCAGGAACAGCGCCGGCACGGCGAGCAGCGCGTCGACCACCCGCATCATCGCCGCGTCCAGGAAACCGCCGGCGTACCCGGCGATGGCTCCCCACAGGGTGCCGAACGCGGTGGCCAGCAGGGCGGCGGCAATGCCCACCTCGAGCGAGGACTGCCCGCCGACCATCAGCCGGCCGAGCTGGTCGTAGCCGACCTCATTGGTGCCCATCGGATGGGCCCGCGAGGGAGCCAGGGTGGCCTCGGACAGCTCGATGTGCGTCTGGTCGGTGTGGTAAACGAGCGGGCCGAGGTAGCAGAACAGCACGAACAGCACCACGACGCCGAGCCCCACCGCGGCGAGCCTGTTCTCCAGGAACTCCGACAACATCCGCCACAGCGAGCCCCTGGCCCGCCGGGATTCTGGCACCGCCGCGTCATCCGCCGGAATCGCACTCATCGCCCATTCCCCCTGTTCAGAGGTCGTGAGTGGCGATGGCCGCTATAGCGACCATCGCCACTCACGAGTCCTGACCTGCGGTTCATGCGAACCTCACCCTTGGGTCGAGTGCGGCGTAGGCGAGGTCGGCGAGCAGGGAGCCGATCACCGTGGCCAGCCCGACGAGCACGGTGATACCGAGCATGATCGGGTAGTCCTGGGTCTGCGCGGCGGTCCAGAAAAGCTCGCCCATGCCCGGGAAGTTGAACACCGCCTCGGTGATCAGGGCACCTGAGAAGATCGCCGGCAGGGACAGCCCGAGCAGCGTGGCGATCGGGATCAGCGAGTTGCGCAACACATGGCGGACCAGCACGGTGCGCTCGCCGGCGCCCTTGGACCGGGCGGTCCGCACGTAGTCCTCGGCCAGGTTAAGATGTAATTCGGGGTGGTATTGGCGGGCTCGGCGAAGGTGGCGACGCCGCCCTCGACGGGATGCCCGGTGGTCGGCGTCGTGGTCTGCCCGGCGCATCCGGCGGCGGCCAGCGCGACCACCGCGACAAGTACCGCCCAGGTCAGCGTGCGCGGCCGCGTCCGAGCGGGGGAGCCGGTCGTCCATCCCATGGGGGACAAGGATGACCTAACCGGGCCACCGGTGCTGTGAATAGTCGGCCGAAGTTCTCAGGATTCGACCGGCCGACAGGGATGGCGCGGCGAGGTAACGTCTGGCCGGTATGTGGCCGCGGCGGGCCGGGGGTGGGGGGAGTCGCCAATGGCAGTGCCGGTGATCTTGGATTGCGATCCTGGGCATGACGACGCGTTCGCCATCTGGCTGGCCGCCGGTCATCCGGACCTGGACCTGCGCGGCATCACCACGGTCGGCGGGAATGGTCAGCTGGCGCAGACAACGCACAATGCCCGGGTGATCTGCACGGTCGCCGGCATCAAGGACGTGCCCATCGCCGCCGGCGCGGACAGCCCACTGATCCGCACCCTGCAGACGGCCTGGGACATCCACGGCGCCAGCGCGCTGGACGGTCCGGTGCTGCCCGAGCCAGAGGTCGAGCTGGACCCGCGCGGCGCGGTGGCGATGCTGCGCGAGCTGCTGGACGAGTCGGCCGAACCGCTGGTGCTGATCGCCACCGGCCCGCTGACCAACGTGGCACTGCTGCTGCGGCTGCACCCGGAAATCCAGCCGAAGATCCGGGAGATCGCCTGGATGGGCGGCTCCACCGGCCGGGGCAATGTCACTCCGTACGCGGAGTTCAACTGCTGGGTGGACCCGGAGGCGGCGGCGGTGGTGCTCGCCTCGGGCCTCCGGTTCAGCATGGTCGGGCTGAACGTGACCCACCAGGCGCTGGTCACCGAGGAGGTACGGGACCGGTTGGCGGCGATCGGCAATGCCACCTCGGCCTTCGCCGTGGACCTGATCGACTTCTTCCGGGCGGCCTACCAGGTGTCCGAGGGTATGGCCGCCCCGCCGCTGCACGACCCGGTCGCGGTCGCCCTGGTCGCCGCGTCCAGCATCGTGCCCACCGCGTACACCCGGCTGGACATCGAGCTGCACGGCACCGAGACGCTCGGCGCCACCAGCGTGGACCTGCACAACAAGCTCGGCCGACCGGCGAACGCGCATGTCGCGATGGCCTTGGACGCCCCCCGGTTCTGGGACATGGTCGAGGCGGCGATCCGGCGAATGCGCTAGGTGATTACGGGCTGGGGGTGAGCTTCGCCCAGCATGCTCAACGGGTTGGGCGTGGTGCTCTCCCAGCCGGAGAGCCCCGGTTTCCTGCCGGGGATGAACTCGGCGGCGTTCAACTTCGGTGCCGGGCTCAGTTTCGCGGTGCTCCCCGTGGTGCAGGTGCTGGGCGGCTCCAGTTCGATCACCGGTTATGCCGGCGGCATCTGGCTCGGCCTGGTCATCACCGTGCTCGCGCTGGCGGTCTCGTTCCTCATCCCCAGGCCCGCCTCCGCCGAGATGGAGCCGGCCCCGTCCCCGCCCCCGGCCACGCCTGACCGCGCGCGTGGCGGCAGCCCGCCGCCGTCTGTGTGGCCAGCGTTGACGTCAGGCGGGTGAGGCGGCTAGCTAGCACGATCGGCACCAGGAGCTTGTGTTCGATTCTCAGGCTCGCCAACGGTAGGTAGCCACGGCGGCTCGGCATCCGGTTTTGAATGGCCGCTCACGGGTTGCCACCGGACGGCGGGCCCTGGTAGCCGGGCGCCGACGAGTCATCCATGCCTACTTCGAAATGAATCGCGGGATTGAGCTTGTTGCCACTGACTTTCGCGCCGGTAGTCAAATTCTGCAATGCGAATGCGTGATCGTTGTTTCCCGCGACGTTATTGTTCGTAATTGTCAGGTTCTGCACATCGTCGATCTGCAGGGCCTCGCTCGCGTTGTTCTGGCAATAGTTGTTCGTGAATGTGACATCGCTGGATGCCCCGACCCCACTGCCGTCCCCGGCCAGGCTGTGCGGGCCCTCCATGATCAGGCAGGTGTTGTCGATCTCCTCGCAGCGGTTGCTGTCGATCAGCACGTGCTGGCTGGCCAGGTGACCTTGGTCGGTGGCGAAGGTCTGCATGCAGTCGGCGTGCGCACCGTTGAGGTTCTTGGTGTCCCGCATGGTGTTGTGCCGGATGGTGATGTTGTTACCCCAGAACCGCAGCGCGTCGCCGTCCTCGCCGCGCGGGCTGATCGACGTGGAGTTCTCCAGGGTGATGTTACTGCCGCTCAGCGAGATGCCGGGGGCGTTCGGGTCCACCGAGTTGAGCCCGGAGATGCTGACGTAATCGCCGTCCACGCTGATGCCGTGCACGACCGCCTGGCCGTCGCCCACGATCTTGATAGGGGCTCCCTGGTTGCCCGACTTCTTGATCACCAGGCGCTTGTCCGCGATCGTGCCGCGCACACAGATGGTGTCTCCGGGCAGCGCGGAGTTGATCGCCGCCGACATGCTTACCGCGTCGGTGACCACCGCGGTGCAGCCGGTGGGCGCGGGCAGCGGACGAATCGCCCCCCGACCGTCCGGTGAGGTTGCGGCGATCGGGCCGGTGGTTGCGGCGGGTGGCCGCACCGTCGGTGCCGAGGTGCCACAACCGGCGGCGGCGAGGCCCACACACAGCAGCACAGCAATCAGGCCTGCTCGTCGGCCGGGGTGACGCCACCAGCGCCGGGCGCGCTCGGCCGAGCGGCCGCCGCGGCTTGGGCCGTCAGGGCAAGACAATGCAGACATCAACCACGCTCCGAATTCTTCCGACGCCCCACGCTAATTGCCGCGAGCCGAGAAGTTCCGGCCGGCGTGGGACGTTCACAGCATCTCGTAATGTGTTTGCAGGTGTGATTAGGGTCGTACCACAGCTGAAAGGGCTCTCATCCTTTTGCGCAGAGGATCACCCCAGGGTTGTGACCAGAACGACTGTTTGCCCGGCTCCGATCGTGGTACACCGGAATTGGGTGGTTGAGCGGCGCAGGAGGCAGTCCGCATGTTGAGCGAACCGGAGCAGCGGGTGCTGCACGAGATTGAACGCACGATCGTGGCGAGTGACCCTGGGCTGGCCTCTCTGCTTACCGCGTCACACGGCGCGCGGAGGAGGCGCGGCGCGCGGGTCGCGCACGACGTGGTGTGCGTGATCGCGGCACTATCGGGCGTGCTGTGTCTGGTGCTCGGCCAGATTCCCTCTGGGCTGGCCGCTCTGGTGTTCGCCGCGGTGGTGTTGGAGGTGCGCAGGGCGCGTTTCCCGAGCGGTTCGGTCCGCCCGACCCGAGCAAGGCGTCGCCGTCTGTAGGTCATTCGACCTCGGGGTCTATCTCGTCGTTCGGCGTGGTCGCGCTGACCGCCAGCACGCCGTCCAGTTCACTGAGAGCGGCGACCAGGTCCTCGTAGCTGCCGATGCCGTCCATGCCGATCACCACTGATACGGGGTTCGGGTCCGCGAGCCCGCCGTCACTGTCGCGGCCGCCTCGGGACAGGTTGGCCTCGCCCAGCCCGACGGACGCCTCCAGATGGCGGGTGGACAGCCGCGCGATCACCCAGCCGCGCGCGGTGCAGGTACTCAGTATCTGTCGGAGCAGCCCCCGGCCGTCCTCGTAGATCACCTCCAGGTATCGCGCCCGGGGCTGCGTCCGACGCAGGTAGGCCGAGAGCGGGGTGAACCCGTAGACAACGGCGAAGTAACCGATCGTCGTCGCCACCGCGAGCACCGGCAGGCCCGCGCCGGCCGCCATACCCACGGCGGTGGTCAGCCAGACCGCGGCGGCCGTGGTGAGCCCGCGCACCAGATCCCGCTTGACGAAGATTAATCCGCCGCCGATGAACCCGATGCCAGACACGATCTGCGCGGCCACCCGGGACGGGTCCAGCACCACGCGGTCGCCGAGTACGTCGGTGAAGCCGTACTTGGACACCAGCATGATCAGTGCCGAGCTGAAGCCGATGAGGGCATGCGTGCGAAGGCCGGCGCTCTTCTGCCTCAGCTCCCGCTCCAGGCCGATGAGCGCGGACAGCACCAGCGCGGTGGCCAGCTCGAACAGCTGAATCCATCCTTGGCCGGTCGGCTCACCCAGCAGTGAATGCATGTGTCCTCCATACCCCGCCGCCCGGCCGGGCGGCGAGCCGAAAATGACCGGCGCTACGACGGGCCGGATTCGGTGGCCAGCGCCGCGACATCGCGGGCGCAACCCCAGGACAGGGTGATACCCGACCCGCCGTGACCGTAGTTGTGAATCAGGCGCTGGGTGCTGCCGGGGCGGTCATCGCGCTCCAGCCGCACCTCCGGCCGCGCCGGGCGCAGCCCGACGATGTGGTCGAGCACGGTGGCTCGGGCCAGTTCCGGGGCCAGGTCGCGGCAGCGGGCCAGGATGGCCTCTCCGGTGGCCAGATCGACCTGATCGTCCCAAACGCCCTCGTCCAACGTGCCACCCAGGATGCAGTCGTGCTCCCGGGGATGCACGTAGGCCCGCCCGCCGGGGTGCTCCTCATCGCGCACCGACATCCGCAGCCCGGGGTTGCTCACCCGGACGATCTGCCCGCGCACCGGCACCACGCTCGTGTCGCCAAGCAGATCCCTGGCACCCAGACCGGCGCAGTTGACCAGCACCGGGGCCTCGGCGGCCAGCTCGTCGAGCGAGCTCACCCGCCGGAAGTCCAGCTCCCCGCCGGCCGCCTCGAACCGCTCCAGCAGCCAGGGCAGGTAGCTGGGCATCTCGGCCAGCGGCACCACGAACCGCAGCCCGTGGTGGTAGCCCGGGGGCAGCTCGGAAGGCTCGGCGGCCCGCACGCCGCCGACCGCGCCGGCCCACCACGGCTCGGGCGGCGGCTCCCGGTAGAGCATCAGGCTCTCCCGCATGACGATCCCGGGCACCCCCGCGCTGGCCTGCGCGGCCAGCTCGGCGTAGGTATGGGTGCCCCAGTCCAGCACCCGGTCCCGCGGACCCGCGCGGGTGGGGAACCACACGGCGGCGGCCAGGTAGGAGGTGGACGCGATCGGCGGGCGATCGGCGACGATGCGCACCCGCCAGCCGTGCTCCTGCAGGGTGAGGGCCGAGGCAAGACCGGAGATACCGGCTCCCAGCACGACCGCGTCCGCGTGATCGGCCACCCGGTTACCTTTGCACCGGTGGCGCCGGCCGCGGTGCCCGGGTCACACCGAGGCCAGCCAGTCCGGCCAGCGCGGATCCGCCATCTTCAGGCGCGCGCGCATCAGCTTCCAGCGCCCATACTTGGTGTAGTCGAAGTCCCAGCTGTCGATCAGCACGCCGTTCACACAGCCCCACAGGCCCCACTTGACGTCGGCCAACGCGCCGAACACCTGGACCCGGGCGGTGATCCGCCAGGCCGCCGAGCCGTAGTAGGCCTCGATCAGCTCCATGCTCTGTTGCTCGGTGTAGAACATCTCGGTGATCAGCAGCGCCAGCTCGTAGGCCCGGTCGTTGTTGGACGCGAACTCAAAGTCGATCATGAGCAGCGGCTTGCCGTCGGCCACCAGAAAGTTGCCCGGCATCGGGTCGTTGTGGCAGGGCGCCAGGTCCAGCCCGGAGGCGAGCAGCGCGGCCTTCCCGGCGGCGTACTCGGCGAGCAGCGGCTCGGCGTCCTCGGGCAGCCGGACACCGAGTTCCGCCACCTGCGCCAGGTGCTCGTCGGTCATGTCGAACACGGTCTTGGTCAGGCTCAGCGGGTCGGCCGAGTGCAGCGCCCGGTAGCGTTCGATGACCTGGTGGGCCAGCGCCAGCTCGGCGAAGTCGGCGGTGGTGCAGGCCCGGTAGTCCTCCAGGAACTCGATCACCTCCACCCCGCTGGCCGGGTGGAACAGCACGACCTCCGGACCGATGCCCAGCGCGCTGGCCTGGCTGGCGGCCTGGTTGGCCACCTGCCGGTCGATGAACGCCTCGCTGCCCGCTCCGGGGATCTTCATGAAGTACCGCTTGGTTTCCCCCTCCACGGTGAGCCGCCAGTTGCTGTTCTGCAGCCCGCCGGGCACCGGGGCGTAGGAGATCCGACGCCCCGACCATGCGTCGATCTCACCGAGCGCCTTCTCCACCGCGCGCTCGGTGTCGGTACGCGCCGAACCGAGCGGTCGATCCCGTTCGTCCATCCCGTCCCCCCGAGACACTAGAGGTTGCGTACCCGATCATCGAAGTACGGATCCCGCAACCCGGCCCGCGCCCGCAGGAACTGCCAGTCGGCGAACTTGGTGTACTCGTGCGTGCCCGGCTCCACCGCGCCGGCGTACCGGCCGATCAGCCCCCAGCGCACGCAGTCGGCGATCCCGTACACCCGGCACCGGTCGAACAGCGAGCTGTCCCAGGAACCCCAGTACAGCTCGAACACCTCGCGAGCCGACACGTCGAACGGGCGGAGCTCGTGCAGCAGCACGCCGAGGTCCTGCAATGGATCCATCATTGCCGCGCAGTCCCAGTCGACCAGCAGCACCGCGCCGTCGGAGGGCCGCAGCAGCACGTTGGACACGTTGCCGTCGCCATGGCAGGCGGCCAGGTCGTAGCCGGCCGAGGTGATCCGTCGCTCGGCGGGCTCGAGCCGACGCAGCATCCAGCCCAGGTCCGCCGGCAGCCGCCCACCGGCGTCGGTGACCAGCCGGTGCGCGGCGCGGATATCGTCGAACACGGTGGCGATGCGGGTCAGCGCCGGCAGCCGGTGCACCGCGCGGCGCAGCGCCACCAGCCGGCCCGCCGCGCTCGCTTCGTCGAACTCCCCGACCGTGGCGGTGCCGAACTCGCCGGTGAGGTCCGCCATCACCAGCACTCCGCGCTCGACGTCGGCGGCGTGCACCGTCGGGCCGATCCCGGCCTCACCCGCGGCACGGGCGGCACCGAAGGCGGTGTCCAGATCCACGTAGGCCCTGGCGTGCGGGGCCATCACCTTGACGAACGCCGCCGCGCCGGCGACCGGATCGCGTCCGGTGGCGCGGACCGAGTACCGCGCCGAGTCCGCCCCCCACCAGCTAGGGCTGGCCATGGTGACCGACTCGTCCACGCTCAGCTCGGCGCCGGCCCACATCCCGACGCCGGCCAGCTGCTCGCGCACGGTCATCCCCGGACCTGCGCGTCCAGCTCGTCCAGCGCGCCGGCGCGCAATGGCCACTCCATTGCGAACGGCCGTTGCCCCTCCAGCCAGCGCATCATGCGCAGCACCAGCTGGTCGTCGAACCGACGGCCGGCGATCTGCACGCCGACCGGGCAGCCGGCGTCCATGCCGAAGCACAGCGACCCGGCGGGTTGCCCGGTCTGGTTGAACCAGGCGGTGAACCCGGTGTGCGCCAGTGGCCGGTGGACGTCGGCGCCGGCGTCCTCGGCCGGGAAGCCCACCACCGGAAGCACCGGGCTGAGTACCAGGTGGTAGCCGTGCAGCCGGGTGCGCAGCTGTTCGGCGGCGGCCAGCACGACGTCGGTGTCCCGGCTGAGCGCGGTGGCGCTGCGCCCGGCGGCCTCGGCGGCCCAGTCGGCCACCACCGGCAGCACCAACGCGCGCTGCTCGTCGGTCAGCGCGGCGAGCTCGGCGGCGGCCCGGGCCTGGAACAGGCGGTCCAGCGCGGGGGAGGGATCGGCCCCCACTCCGGCCCCCACCCCCGCTCCGGTACCGCGCCCCGCTCCCCTTCCGGCACCGGGCTCGGCACCGAAGGGGGCGGCGATCGGTTCGACCGTGGCGCCGGCCGAGGCGAGCGCGGCCGCGGCGGCCCGCACGGCGGCCAGCACCGGGTCGGACGGGGCTGGCCCGCACCCGAGGTCGGTCAGCACGCCGACGCGCAGCACCCGGGGGTCGAGCGCGTCGGTGCACCGGTCTTCGGCCTCCGGCGGCAGGCTCCACACGTCTCTCGGGTCCGGCCGGCTGATCACCCGGTACACCGCGATCAGTTCGTCGACTGTGCGCGCCATCGGCCCGGCCGAGCGCATGGTGGACACCGGCAGGTGCGGCACCCGGCCCTGGGTGGGCTTCAACGCGACCAGGCCGCACTGCGCGGCGGGCAACCGCACCGAGCCGGCGATGTCCGAGCCCACCGAGCCGAACCCGATCCCGGCGGCCAGGCTCGCCGCGGCGCCGGCGCTGGAGCCGCCGGTGCTGCGCCGGGGGTCCCACGGGTTGCGGGTGATCCCGTACAGCGAGCTCACCCCGGCGGCCAGCATGCCCAGGTCAGGCATGGTGGTGTTGCCCACGATCACCGCGCCGGCCTCCTTCAGCCGGGCCGCCGGCGGGGCGTCGGAGGTGGACACGGGCAGCTCTGCGTACGCCGCGCTGCCGTGCCGCCAGGGCAGCCCGACGGTGCGCACGCTGTCCTTGACGGTGACCGGCACGCCGTCCAGCTCACCGAGCGGTTCGCCGGATGCCCAGCGCCGGGTGGCCGCCTCCGCCTGATCGCGCGCGCTGTTCCCGGCGAGGGAGGCCATCGCGTTGATCACCGGGTTCACCCGCTCGATCCGCTCCAGGGTGGCGTCCAGCAGGTCGAGCGGAGTCAGCTGGCCGCCGCGCAGCAGCGGGTGGATCTCGGCGAGGCATTGCTCCAGTAGGTCGGCCATACCGATCACCTTGCCAGCCCGGAGGGCGAGGTCAGCAGCGCGGCGACCACCTCGGTGAGCATGCGCACCCCGTCCAGCAGATCCCGGTCCTCGCTGTACTCCGCCTCGTTGTGCGAGATGCCCTGGTCGCTGGGGATGAACAGCATCACGGTGGGCACCACGTCCTTCAGGCACACCGAGTCGTGCCCGGCCATGGTGAGCATCCGGCGGCTGGACAGCCCGGCCCGACCGGCCGCCGCCTCGGCCAGCTCGACGCCGGCCGCCGGGTACCGGCTGGACGGGCGCGCCGACATCTCGTCGATGCTGACCTCGACCTCACCCCCCGCGCGCACCGCGTCGAGCTCGGCCAGGAACAGCTCGTGCGCCTTGTCCAGCGCCTCCGGGTCGGCCGAGCGCAGGTCCACCGCGAGGGTCACCGTGCCGGGCACCACGACCGGCGAGTTCGGCCGCACGGTGAACCGGCCGACCGAGCCGAGCAGCTGGCCCGGGTCGAAGGCCTCGGCCAGCTCCCGCACCGCGAGCACCAGCCGGGCGGCACCGACCAGCGCGTCCCGACGGTCGGCCAGGTGGGTGGCGCCGGTGTGCGACTGCGCCCCGTGCACAGTGATCGAATACTTCCGGGCCGCCCAGTTCGCGGTCACGATGCCGATGGTGGTGCCGGTGTCCTGGAGGATGCGGCCCTGCTCGATGTGGATCTCGGCGTAGGACGCGGCCGGCGGCATCGGGTCGGACCCGGCGAAGCCGATCTCGGTGAGCGCCTCCCGCACCGTCACCCCGGACTGGTCGGCCACCTCGAGCGTGGCATCCAGGTCCAGGTGGCCGGTGTAGACCCCGCTGCCCATCAGGCTCGGCGAGAAGCGGGAGCCCTCCTCGTTGAACCAGTTCACCACGGCGAGGTTGAACATCGGCACCACCGCGCCACCGGCGACCGCGTCGCGCGCGGCGGCCACCGCGTGTACCGCCGCGAGCACCCCGTACGCCCCGTCGAACCGGCCAGCCGTGGGTTGGCTGTCCAGGTGCGAGCCGACCAGCACGTAGGGCGCCCCGGGCAGCCACTCGGCCAGCCCGTACATGTTGCCCACCCGGTCCACGGCGGTGGCCAACCCGTGGTGGTCGAACCACTCGCACAGCCAGCGGCGGGCGGCGCCGTCGGCCTGGCTGCCCGCCTCCCGGTGCACCCCGCCGTTCGGCGTGGCGCCGATCCGGGAGAGCGCGGCGAAATCGGCGAGGAAGTCCCGATCAGCCATTCAGCTGTCCCCCCGGCACGGCGGTGCCGACCGGCTCGACGATCGGCACGGGGTGGGTGGCCACCCGCACCGGGTTCCTGGCCACCTCGAACATCGCCTCCACCCTGGCCTTCTCCTCGGCCGAGGTGCCGGTCGCCGCCGACACAGCGAGGAAGACCACCAGGTTGACCGCGATGCCGACGATGCCGCCGGTCAGGCTGCCCAGCCCGGCGATGTCGTCGGGGTAGATGAAGGTGAGCACCATGGCCACCGCGAAGCCCGACACCATGCCGGACACCGCGCCCCTGGCGTTGCCCCCGCGCCAGAAGATGCCCAGGAACAACGGTACCGCCAGCTGCACAATGCCCTGGTAGGAGACCTGCGCGAGCAGTTGCAGCCGGGTCATGTTGAAGGTCAGGTAGGCCACCACGCCGCCCAGCACCATGTAGCCGGCCATGCTGCCCTTCGCCACCTTCATCAACTGGCTGTCGGAGAGCTGGCGTCGCTCGGAGTTGACCAGGTCGTTGGCGATCTGCAGCCCACACACCTGCACGCTGCCGTCCACATGGCCCATCGAGGCGGCGAACACGATGGTGATACCCAGCCCGAGCAGCCAGGTGCCGCCGTAGGACTGCATGATGGTGAACCAGCCGGCCTGCGGGCTCGCCGCGACCGCGGGCATGGTGGTCGCCGCGATGCCCAGCAGCATCAGCAACGTGTAGAACCCCCCGGACAGCAGCACCGTGCGGACCGTGCCCGCCTTCACCGAACGCACCCCGGAAGCGGTGTAGATGCGCTGGAAGCTGGTCGGCCAGCAGAGCGAGCCGATCACTCCGGTGAAAATCAGGCTGAACAGGTAGAACGGGCCGTAGTGGCCGCCGTCGCCGGGTACCCGCAGGACCGTTTCGGACACCCGGGACAGCGCGGCGAAGCTGATCGGGCCACCGGCCACCCCGGTGAGCAGCACCAGGCACAGCGCGGCGGAGAACACGTACGCCACCAGGCCCTGGAACATGTCGGTCATGATCAGTCCGCGCATGCCCATCCGGACCGTCCAGTACTGCCGCACCACGATCACCACGAGCCCGACCACCAGGCACACGGTGACCGGCCACCGGTCGCCGCTGGCGTACCGGAAGATCTCCCCGAACGCCTGCATCCCCAGCACCACCCAGGGGAACAGGGACACAATGCCGATCACGCTGGCCACCAGCTTGACCGGCCGGGAGTTGAACCGCAGCCCGAGCAGGTCGCCCTGGGAGCGCAGGTCGTAGCGGGCGCCCCAGCGCCAGGCCCGGGTGGCCATGAAGTACATCGTCGCCACGCCGAGGGTGGAGTAGGCCAGCCCGTACAGGCCGAACACGCCGGCGCCGGCGGCCAGCCCGAAGAACGCGATGAAGGTCGATCCCGGCCACCAGGAGTTCACGTAGGACATGGCCACGTACCACGGGCCGTAACTGCGGTTGCCCACTGAGTATTCGTCGAAGGAGGGGCTGGTGCGCTGTTGGGTGGCGTAGAGGATTCCGATGACGATGGCGTAGAAGACGGCCAGCATCCCGAGAACAACCAGCATGTCATTCTCCAGTCAGGGGTGGGGGAGCGGTGGGATGGCCCTCGTCGAGCTCGCCGCGAATGTCCTCGACGACGTAGAAGCCCCACAGGCCCAGGCCGAGTAGCGCCCAGTCGAAGATCCAGTACATGATCGAGAACGGAATGCCGAGAACAGGCGTGCGGATTCCGCTGCCGGCGAGGTACAGCGGGGGGAAAAGGGCGAATACCAACGCGACGGCATAGACAGAGAGGAAGAAAATCACGATGGTGCGGCGTCGGCGGTTCCGGATGAATTCTTTCATGATGACAGTCCCTCAGATCGCCTGGCTGACGAGTTTCAGCACTGATTCGTGCAGAATCCCGTTGGACGCGACGCCGGTGCCGCGTTGGAAGCTGCGCTCGCCGGCGAGGCTGGTGAACCGCCCGCCGGCTTCTTCGATGATCACTGGCATGGGCGCGAGGTCGTACTCCCGCGCGGTGTAGTCGACGACGGCGTCGGCGTGGCCGCTGGCCACCATGGCGTATCCGTATGCGTCGCCCCAGGTGCGCAGCACCACGCCCTGGCTGGTCAGTTCGCTGATCGTGGCGGGCTGCCAGTCCTCCAGCCAGGTCGCCATGACGTGCGCGCCGTCCAGGCGGTCGTGCCGGGAGACCTGGGTGGGCATCCCGTTGCGCCAGCATCCGCCGCCCCGCTCGGCATGGATGAGCACCCCGGCGCTGGGCAGGTTGATGGCGCCGAACAGGATCTCGCCGTCCCGCTCCAGTGCGATCAGGTTTGCGTACAGCGGTACCGAGCGGACGAACGACTTCGTTCCGTCAATCGGATCGAGGATCCACCGATATCCGGTGGAGCCAGGGCTGTCGCCGAATTCCTCGCCGAGGACTCCGTCGTCCGGAAAGTGTTCCCGCAGGGCGGTTCGCATGTAGGTCTCGACTTCGAGGTCGGCCTGCGTGACCGGCGATCCATCCGCCTTCGCATCGACCCGATAGTGGGCACTATCGTACCAGTGCTTGGCAATATTGCCCGCTTCCATGGCAATATCGACAGCGATCGAGGCGCGGGTGGACCGAAAGATGCTCATCGGCACCCACTATGCGGAGTAAACCATTTCTGGTTCCTTAATCATCGGTAACGCGTACGTAACAGAGGATCGGTAACAAGGAAGTCTGCGGCGCGTCGAACCGTTGTCTGGCTGGCCCGCCGCGGCTAGGGTCGGCGAACCGCACGAGGCGTGCCGCGAGGTGACAAATGCCCCTGGTCGAGCTGACCCACGCCGCGCTGCTGCGCCTGTGTGAGGAGCTCGCCGAGCGCTCGGTGCGGCGGTTACCCAACGAGCGGGACCTCGCGGCTCGGCTGGGCACCTCCCGCACCACCCTGCGCAAGGGACTCGAGCTGCTCGAGCGGGACGGGGTAATTCGCCGCGTGCGGGGCCGGGCCGGCGGCGCCTACCTCACCGCGGTGGGGCCCGGCGCCCCGGAGGACCTGGCCGAGGTTGAGCTCGGCCGGCGCCTGGAGCGCAGCCTGAACACCGTCAAGGGCGTGCCACAGATGCTGCACGAGCAGGGGTTCCGCGAGGGCACCAAGGTCATCTCGGCGAGGCTGCGCCCACCGCCGCCCAGGGCCGCGCACTACCTGGGCATCGAGCCGGGCGGCCAGGTGGTCTCGCTGTTGCGGCTGCGCTTCGCCGACGGCGACACCCTGTCCCTGGAGTGGATGTACCTGACCGCCAGCCGGTGCGCGGGCATCCTGGGCACCTACCTGGACTCGGTCTACGAGGGCCTGCGCACCCAGTGCGGGGTGTCCGTGAGCAGCGCCGACGAGGCAATCGACCTGGTCACCGTGAACGAACCGGTGGGCGCCCTGCTGAACCAACCGGTCGGCACCCCGGTGCTGCGGCTGGAGCGGGTGGGCTACGACCAGCTCGGCGGCCCGATCGAATACTCGGTGGACCTGTTCCGGGCCGACCGAACCCGGCTCAACGTGCACTCCGGCGCGGCCTAGGTCCACCGCGTTAGCCGGCGTCGCCGGCTCCGCCGGGTGCCACGCTGAGTAGGAAGTCCACCAGTTTCTCGGTGAACACGTCGTTGTCGTCACCGGCGACCATGTGCCCGGCCTCGCGGACGTCGGCCAGCTGGGCGTGCGGGATCAGCGAGCGCAGTTCGGCAACCCCCTCGTCGCTGACCACATCCGACTGCTTGCCTCGGACCAGCAGGGTGGGTACCCGGATCGCCTGGGCGGCGGCCGCCATCCGCTCCCTGCGCTCGCTGCGGGCCGGCTCGTCGCCGCGCAGCAGGAACGCCGGATCCCAGTGCCAGTACCAGCGGCCGTCGGCCCCCTGCCGGACGTTCTTGCGCAGCCCCTGCTCGGTGGGTGGCCGCCGCCGGTGTGGGTTGTACGCGCGGATCGCCTCGGCCACCTCGTCCAGCGACGCGAACCCGTCCGGCCGGGCGGACATGAAGGCGGCGATCCGGGCTACTCCGGCCGGCTCGATCCTGGGCACGATGTCGACCAGCACCAGCCCGAGGGCCAGCTCCGGGTCGGTCCCCTGGGCGACCAGCGCCGTGCTGCCGCCCATCGAAGCGCCGACCAACACCGGCCGATGGTCCAGGCTCGCCAGGACGGCGCGCAGGTCAGCAACCAGCGCCTCCATGCTGTAGTCCCGGTCGGGCGCCCAGCCGGACTCGCCGTGGCCCCGGGCGTCCATGCTCAGCACGGTCCACCCGGCGGCCCCCAGTCGCTGGCCGGTGCGGTGCCAGGAGTGCCGGGTCTGCCCGCCGCCGTGCAGCAGCACCACCGTGCCGCGCGGCCGGGCTGCTCGCCACAGGTCGCCGACCAGGCTCAGCCCGTCGCGCTGGAACTCGGTGCGCGTCGGATGGTCCGCCACCGGCGTCTCCTTCCGCTGCCGCTCGTTCGATTCGGCCATTCGATCACGCCGGGATTGGCGCGGCACGGCAAGGCGCTCTAGTACGGACCTTCGTCGGTGAACCGGCGGCCTATCACAATTTCCGGCGTCTTGCGAGACCGGTCGGGCGAGACCATGCGGCCTGGTGAAACCGCGGCTCCTTCGCGTCGAATGTGCTTATCCTCTGTGATCAGAGTGACCACCGATGACACAAGTGACCACCGTGACTAGTGAGACGACGAGGTGGCGGTGGCCGAGCAGGTCCGCCCACAACACAACCGGGAGTACCGCATTCGGAGGGCTAGTCATGTCTTGTCGCTGCCGGCCAAGGGCCGCCGGCTCCGGCGTGGTGATGACCGATGAATAATCCGCGCTTCATCTTGGTGGGGCTGCTGAGCGCGGTGGCCGTGACGCTGGCCAGCCACGGGACCGCGATCGCCGCGCCGCCGGTTGGTCCGCCCGCGGGGCCGCCGGTCGCTGGGGCGCCAGGTGGTCCGCCCGCTGCCGGGCCGGGCGCGTCGGCGCCCGGCGTCGGAATGCCCGACCAGGACCCGGCGATCCTCTCGCCCTCGGACCCCGGTCCGCCGGACGCCGTCCCGCCGGATCCCGGCCCGATGTCGCGGGCCGTCCTGGCCCCCGGCGCCGCGCCCAAGGAACTCGGCGACCTGGCCGCATTCTTCGGCAGCACCCTGAGCTGGATCGATCACGGCACGTTCGGCCTGGACCGAGCACGCCTATTGCAGGATCGGACCGCGCCGACCGGGAGATTGATCCGGGTCAACTATCCGGCCGGCTCGGCCTCGCCGACCGCGGCCCGGGGCGGCGCCCGGGACGGCGGCGCCCAGGCCTACCTGCGCCTGCCGCGTTCCGCGGACAACATGACGCTGATCTACTACGTCCGGTTCCAGCCCGGCTTCCAGTTCGTCAAGGGCGGCAAGCTGCCCGGCCTCTTCGGCGGGGATGCCGGCAGCGGCGGGCGGCACGAGGCGGCCGGCTTCACCACCCGGTTCATGTGGCGAGCGGGCGGGGCCGGGGAGGTCTACGCCTACCTGCCCACCGACAAGGGATACGGAGCTTCCCTCGGGCGCGGGCGGTGGCGATTCACCACCGGGAACTGGATCCGGATCGCGCAGCGCGTCGTGCTGAACACCCCCGGCCGCGACAACGGGACCGTCACGGTCTGGATGAATGGGCGCACGGTGTTCAGCCAGGGCGGTCTGAACTATCGCACCACCGACCAGGTGCACGTCGACGGGCTGTTCTTCTCCACCTTCTTCGGCGGCAGCGACAAGTCCTGGGCCAGCCCGACCAACCAGTATGCCGACTTCTCCGCGTTCAGCTTCACCCCGGGAGGACCGCCCGCCCGTCGCGGCCCCTAGGAAAGTGCGGAGCGCTACCCGGCACGGTGACCGGGCAGCGCTCCGCGACGTTCGACCACGGTTAGATCAGGCGATCTCTCGGCCGGCGACACCGCTGGCTTCGCTGACTCCTCCGTCGGTGCGAGGGTCCAGCTCCTTGGCGCCGAGTGCCACCAGCCGGTCGTTGACCTCAACGACCGCGGACAGCAGCGGCATCTCCACGCCGATCGTCTCGGCGAAGCCGAGGAAGCCGCAGGTGTCCTTGGGCAGGCACATGCCGCCGTAGGGTGCCCCGCCCCGGATGCCGTACTTCGGGTTGATCGAACCCTCCGCCGACTTGGCTACGGTGCTCGCCACCCCGTCCAGGTCGACGCCGAGGCGCTGCGCGACCAGCCACATCTCGTTCCAGAAGCTGATCTTGGTCGCGTTGAAGATGTTGTGTGCGCACTTGATCAGCTCGGCCGACGCCGGGTCCTCGAAGGTCCGCAGCTCGCCGCCGAACGGGGTCAGCAGGTCGGTCATCCGCTGCAGGGTTGCCTCGTCCCGGGAGGCGATCACGGTCATCCACGGGTGTGCGAAGTCCTTCTCGGCGCTGACCGCGCGCAGGAACTCCGGGTTCGACGCGAGCGCGAAGCCCTCGCCGGCCTTCTTGCCGGAGCGCTCTTCGAGCATTGACCGGACCAGGCCTTCGGTGCTGCCCGGCGGAACCGTGGAGCGCACCACGACGGTGTGCCGGGCGGTGGTGTCCTTGAGCGCTTCGCCGACGGAGGCGGTTCCGGCGGAGAACGCGGACAGGTCGTACTTGTGGCCCTCATGCGGAGTCGGCAGCGTGAGGAAAATGATCGACTCAGGCTCGTTGGCCAGGTCCAGTCGGTCTCGGGCGTCGAGGCCCCAGTCGAGCAACTGGCGAATCCGCGCGGCTGAGATGTCAATAAACGACACCTCATGTCCGGCGTCAGCCAGCCCCCGGCCGGTAGCCGTACCGACGACTCCCGAGCCAACGATAAAGACCCTTGCACGCTCCACTAAAACGCCCCCTCACGGGTATGAACACAACACACACGGCAACTGTCCAACGACGGGCATCGGCTCTGGGAAACGCTGAATGGCCACCCGAACCGTGAGTGGCCAACCGCACTGCTCGACCCCGAGCCAGCTACGCGTCGGGATCGCTTCACCGCACCCCGCGTCAGTTCCGACCGGTAGGCCGGTCGCGGGTTTGACCACGCCGTCACCTCGTTGAGCGTCGCACAACCCGCACCGGGTTGACCTTGGGGGTGTCCTTGTGGACCTTGACGCTCGGCACCAAGCTAACCGACCGGGTGAAGCGCGGAAGGCCGGCCCAGGAGGGCTTCCTTGACTGGCTCAGCAGGCCTGATCCGGCCCGACCTGGCGGTCCGCCCGGGGGTCGGCGGGTGCTCGACCGGGCGGCAAATCGGCGGGTGGTGGGTCTGGCGCGGTGACCGCGACAGCCCCCGGCGCGTTCACTATGCGTCCGGCCGGGTGCTCTAGCGTGATAAGGGTGAGCCGACGGTCCGCCCGTAAGTCGATCTCGTGACCGGCCCCGGCCGGCCGCGCTGGCGACGGTATGTGCTGGTCGCGCTCGGGGTGGCGGCCGCGGCCGTGGCCGCCAACGTGTTGTACGACAGCAGCGATGAGGTCCTCGCGGCGGCCGACACGTTGACCAGGCCACATTGGGGCTGGGTCGCCGCCGCGCTGGTTGCTGAGCTGGCCTCATATCTATTCCGCGCCGCTGCCCACGTGGTCGTGCTGCGGCGCGGGGTGCGGCAGACGTACGCGGTGCCGGTCGATCCGGTCCATCCGGTGGCGTCGGGCGGCGGATCGCCGTCGGGCAGTCGGCCGGCAACGCCGGGGATGACGGTGCTGAGCGCCGGCACATTAGCCGGGGACGCGGCCGCCTACTGCCTTCCGTTGGGGTTCGCCGCGTCCGCTGTGGTGCTGCTCGGAGTGCTTCGCCGACGGGGCGTCGACTCGACCGTGGCCGCCTGGATGTACGCGGTCTGCAGCGTGCTCTACACCGCCTCGATCGCCCTGTTGACCATCATCGCGGTGCAGGTGGCCGGGACCGCCGACCCGATACCCGGGCTGCGGGCGCTCAGCATCGGGTTGCTCGCCGCCCTGGTCCTGATGGGGGTGGGCTATGCGCTGGCCCGGCGCCACCGGGTCAAGCGGGCCGCCGCCGATTCGATGGTGGGTTCCGGGGTAGGTCTCTCGCTGGGTTCGGCGGCCGGTTCCCCGCTGGGCCCAGGACCGAGCCCGGCGGGGGGCGGGCCGCTGGGCTATCCGTCCGAGCCGCTGGGCGCTCCGGAGAGTTCCGGGCAGGGGGACGGCACTGTCGTGAGGGCGCGGGACTGGGTGCGGCGGCGGGTGGCCGAGCTCCGGGTCATCCGGCTGCCCGCGCACACCGGGGCCCTCACCTTCGGGCTCATGACGGCCAGTTGGCTGTGCAGCATCTCGATCTTGGGCATGTCCTACGAGGCGGTCGGCACCTCGCCTCCGTGGGCCGGGCTGCTGCTGGCCTTCTGCGCCAGCCAGATCGCGGCCGCGTTGCCGATCACTCCGGGCGGCATCGGCGTGGTCGAGGGCAGCCTCACCGTCGCGCTGGTCGCGTTCGGCGGCTCCGAGGCCATTACCCTCGCCGCCGTCCTGCTCTATCGTCTGGTCACCTACTGGGTCTGCATCCCGCTCGGTGGCCTCGCCTGGCTCGCCCTTCGCATCTGGGCGCCCCCGCGCCGGGCATCGGAGGCCTTGGCCGCTCCAGCTCACCGGGGAGAAGCACGATGACCGTGTCCTTCGGCTTCCGCCGATCGCACCGGTCCCGGGCTGCCCGACGCTGCCGCGTGCTGGCGGGGGCGGTGCTGGCCGGTCTGGTCGTGGCTGGCTGCGCGGCCCCGGGTGGGGGAGCGTCGGCGCACAACGATGTGGACCGCTGTGCCGCCGTGTTGCCATTGGCCAGCGAAGTGGTCCACGGCCGGGGCACGCTCACCCTGGTGCGCCCGATCAACAAGGCTGATGTGGACGCGATCACCCGCGAGGCCGGCGTGGCCTCGCCGCCGACCCCCCCGCTCACCAAGCAGCCCCAAGCAAGCCCGAGCCCGGCCAACCCGTCCATCCCGAGGGCGTGCCTGATCGTGTATCGCGGCGACTACCCGGCCGGGACTATCCCGAGCGCGCTGCCGCCGGGGGTCAGCGGCCAGTACGCGCTCATCGTCGCCTGGGTGCGCCGGCCAGCCTTGTACCGGGTGCTGATCACCAGCTCGCTGCCCGCTTCCGCGAAGCGTTCCTGGTGGCACTTCTGATCATTGCCCGGGCGTGTTGAAAGTCCCGAGTCGAAGGTTCCAGACCTCCGACTCGGGACCCGGGTCAGTAGTACCAGCGCCGGCCGCCGATCGGGCGTCCGACCGAGCCCAGCAGCAGCAGCACGAGGCCGACCACCAGCAGGATGGTGCCCACGGTACTGAGAATTGAGATGCCAAGAAGCCATCCCAAAAGAAGAAGGATGACGCCGAGTACAATCATTTTTTCTCCTGTTGAGAATCGCTGATGCGGTATTCGCATCGGACCAGTCAGGAATACCCATAACCGATCGCAGCAAACAGTGAGCAAGTCACGGAGGAATCCGGCCCTCAGCAGTTTGGTTGGCCACCTCGCCGGGTACCCGCCGTTTGTCGTGCGGAGTGTCCTCGGTGCGTGCTCGCCGGTGTGGGCCCGGTTCTATATGTTGTTCATGACCGGCGCCCGCTGCCGCCAAGCCACCTGAATGCCGAGGTGCACATGACCACGAACACCCGAACCGCGGTTGTCACCGGCGCGGGCTCAGGCATCGGGCGGGTCGTGGCCCGCGCACTTCTCGAGGCGAAATACCAAGTTGCCCTGGCCGGCCGCCGGGAGGACGCGCTAGCGGCGACCGCCGACGGCCACTCCGAGGCGTTGGTGGTGAGGACCGACGTGACCGACGAGGACTCGGTGGCCGCGTTGTTCGAGGCGGTGCGCGATCGGTGGGGGCGGTTGGACCTGTTGTTCAACAACGCCGGCACGTTCGGCCCGTCCGGCCCACCCGACGAGGTCTCCGTCGACGAGTGGCGGACGTGTGTGAACACCAACCTGACCGGGTCCTTCCTGTGCGCACGGGAGGCGTTCGGGCTGATGCGCCGGCAGGACCCGGCGGGCGGCCGCATCATCAACAACGGCTCCATCTCCGCGCACGTGCCCAGGCCAGGGTCGGCCGGGTACACCTCGACCAAGCACGCGATCACCGGCCTGACCAAGTCGCTGTCCCTGGACGGCCGGCCGTTCGGCATCGCCTGCGGTCAAATCGACATCGGCAACGCGGCCACCGACATGACCGAACGCATGTCCCGGGGAGTGCCGCAGGCCGACGGCAGCGTCCGGCCGGAGCCCACGTTCGACACCCGGCACGTGGCCGAGGCGGTGCTCTTCATGGCCGGACTACCGCTGTCCGCCAACGTGCAATTCCTGACCGTGGCCGCCACCGGGATGCCGTGGATCGGCCGGGGCTAACCGCCGCGCCGGCGACCTAGTGTCCCGTGTCCGAAGTCTCTTCACCGTTTCCGGCGCCCAGACGACGTCTGGCGGCGTTCTCGGACCGCCTGGATATGCCCGATATCCAGGCGGTCCTCGGCCTTGCCAGCCGCCGCCTGGATCACCGGATCCGGCAAAGGAAATCGGACACGAGACACTAG
>DASWST010000214.1:0-18415 GCA_036402515.1 Pseudonocardia sp. | reverse complement strand
TCCTTCACCCGCGGAGTGCCTCTCAACTCGGTCAGATCAGAGCCTCGACAACTCTCATCGAACCGTCCTGAGCAGGCACTTCCGCGCATCCAGGGCCAGCGTGTCGCCCCACAGATCAACTAGCGCGAAAGCCCGAGGCTAGGTACCGGACCTGTCGAGCTGAGAGTTATGGGGCACCGGCATCCATGAGACACCCTCAAGACAGATATGCGGCGAGGGTGTACGCGGCGGACCGGTCCAGGCTGTGCCGGGTGCGGTCGTACCGGCGGGTCGTGCGGGGGTCCTTGTGGCCGGCGTAGTCCTGCACGTCGCGCAGCGCCACCCCGGCGTCCAGGGCGAGACGGTGATGGCGGTGTGGCGCAGGCTGTGCGGGGGACAGCTGGTCGGCGCAGTCCAGGCCGGCGGTGCGGGCGAGCCGGCGCACCAGCTCCCACAGGTGGTTTGTCGCATCCGCCCGCCGGTGTCGGTAGCGAACAGCGGGTCGGTCAGCTCCCGCCACTGGTCGGGCTCGGGCAGGCCGGCACGGCCGCCGCCCTTGCGGACCACCCGGACGACCCGGTGCCCGCGCTCGCTCCCGAGATCGGCGATGTCGGCGCCGGTCACGTCGTCGGGGGCCAGCACAGCGATGGATGCTGTCGCTCTGAGCAGGAATGACGGCTGTCGCAGCCAAGAAGCCGAGAACTCTTGATCGGCCGGTTTGTGGTTTCCCGTTGTGTCTGCGGGTGCTGGTTGTTTTGCGAAGGTGACCCCCGGCCATGGCTGACCTACGCAGTCTGGATGCGTAGCTCGCGTGCTGGCCTTCGCGCCGAGCCAGACCATCGCTGGCATGACGTCTGGCATGACGAGACGCGTTCGCCCAGTTCGCTCCGCGCTCTCCGAGACGGGGGGTGCGCTATCGGTGCTGCTAGGCGCCGTCGTGCGTCAGCGCGCCTCTCTCGTAATGCGTAGGTCCGGGGTTCGACTCCCCGAGGCGGCTCCACGTCGGCCTTTCGAGCGGGTGCATGCGCCCGGTTGTCGGCGATCAGGTCGCGAACCGGGATAGCGGTCGGTCGAACCGGTACGGGCCGGTCCCGGGTCGACTGGCGGACAGCATCACAGCACGCGCAGATCATCCGTGCCGGGCCTTCGCTCCGCGCCATCGCCTTGAGTCTGCGGCTGCCATTCCACGCCAGATGCCACCGATGACCGGCTACGGCTGCGCCGTCCAGTCCGCCCGCGGCCGGTACCGCAACGCCGAACCCCTCCGCACGACATCGGCCCTGTGGGATGACCGCCGCACCTCTTTGGCCCGCGTACGCAACGCTGGGCGCCCCTACGGCACGTTCGGCACCGGATGGACCCGGGTACGCCACCGTGCACTTACGAGACCGGGTCAGCGGCCTACGCGGGGGCTCAACGCGTCTCAGACCCCATAACGTCCTGTACGGCCCTGTTGGGCCATGCCCCCGCCAGAGCATGATCAAAACCGGCGACACTGTCTTAAAGGTGACCACTTGACGCCAATTGACCGAGCTATTCAGCCTCCGCTCCATCTTCGCTCCATCTCGAGCGCTTTGATCATGCTCTTCGAGTCGGCAGAAGATCCACGCAAAGAAGAAAAAGGCCCGCTGACCTGGGCGTTCGCCCTGTCAGCAGGCGTTTGATGAGTGGCGCGCTCGGCAGGATTCGAACCTGCAACCTCTTGATCCGTAGTCAAGTGCTCTATCCGTTGAGCTACGAGCGCATGTTCACTTGTATACCAGCCGGTGGCCGGGTGTTGCGCGGAGGCTCCGGGATTTGAACCCGGGATGGGGGGTAACCCCAAACCGCATTAGCAGTGCGGCGCCATAGACCAGACTAGGCGAAGCCTCCCGGGGCCTTCTCGGCCGCCAGGTGGATAGGTTACACAGCCGCAACCGCTCGGATCAAAGCGGTACCCCCGTCCCACCCACCAGGCCGAAACGGCAGGTCAGCCGGCGGCCAGCGCCACGAACGGGTCCAGCGCCGCCGGGTTGGCCAGCGCTCCCCGGCTGACCGCCTTGTCCACCGCGGCCCCGGCCAGGATCTTCTTCACCGGGACCTCGCACTTCTTCCCGTTCAGCGTCCGAGGCACCTCGCTGATCAGTACAAACCGGTCCGGCACGTGCCGGGGAGAGAGCTCCGCGCGCAGCGCCGAGCGCAGGGCCGGCTGCACGTCCTCCAGCGACACCCCGTCGGCGAGCACCAGGAAGCAGAGCAGCTCGCCGTCTTCCTTGCCCAGCGACGAGGTGTCGATCACCAGCGAGTCCAGCACCTCGTCGAAGCCTTCGACCACAGCGTAGAAGTCGGCGGTGCCCATCCGTACGCCGCCCCGGTTGAGGGTCGAGTCACTACGGCCGTAGATGATCGACGAGCCGCGCGGGGTGATCTTTATCCAGTCCCCGTGCCGCCACACCCCGGGGTAGTCCTCGAAGTACGCCGCGCGAAGCCGCGAGCCGTCCGGGTCGTTCCAGAAGAACACCGGCATGGACGGCATCGGCTCGGTCACCACCAGCTCGCCCACCTCGTCGTGCAGCTCCTTGCCCGCCTCGTCGAACGCGGTCACCGCCGCGCCGAGGGCCGGGCAGGAGATCTCGCCCAGCCACACCGGCACCGTCGGCGCGCCTCCGACGAACGCCGCACACAGGTCAGTGCCGCCAGAGCAGCTGACGATCTGGATCCGCTCGTCCACCGCGTCGGCGATCCACCGGAAGCCCTCCACCGACAGCGGGGAGCCGGTGGAGCCGATCGCCCGGATCGAGCTCAGGTCGTGCGAGTCCCTCGGCCGCAGCCCCTTCTTCACGCACGCCTGCACGTACCCGGCGGACACGCCGAACACGTTGACCCGGTGCCGTTCCGCCATCGCCCACAGCGCGCCCAGATCGGGGTGGCCGGGGCTGCCGTCGTACAACACCACGGTGCCGCCGACCAGCAGCCCGGAGATGATCAGGTTCCACATCATCCAGCCGGTGGTGGTGAACCAGAAAAGCCGATCCCCCGGGCCCACGTCGAAGTGCAGCCGGATGGCCTTGATGTGCTCGACGACGATCCCGCCGTGCCCGTGCACGATCCCCTTGGGCAGCCCGGTGGTGCCCGAGGAGTAGAGCACCCAGAGCGGGTGGTCGAACGGCACCGGCTGGTACTCCAGCGGCGCGCTGGAGGCGGTGAACTCCGCCCACGGCAGCGTGCCCTCCAGGGTCGCCTCCGGGTTCACGTACGGGATCAGCACGGTGGCCCGCAGGGTGGGCAGCTGGCCGCGCAGTGCGTCCACCGTGTCCCGGATGTCGTAGGTCTTCCCGCCGTAGATGTAGCCGTCCACCGCGATGAACACCGCCGGCTCGATCTGGGCGAACCGGTCGTGCACCGCGCGGCTGCCGAAGTCCGGCGAGCAGGACGACCAGATCGCGCCAAGGCTGGCCGCGGCAAGGAAGGCCACCAGCGTCTCCACGCAGTTGGGCGCAAGCGCCACCACCCGGTCGCCCTGGCCCACGCCGAGCCCCGCCAGTCCGGCCCTCGCCCTGGCCACCTGGTCCCGCAGCTCGCCGTAGCTGACGATGCGCTCCACGCCGTCTTCCCGCGCGAAGATCAGTGCGGTGTCCGTGTCGGCCCGGCCCTCGCCGGGGCCGAGCGCGTGCTCCGCGTAGTTCAGTGTGGCGCCGGGGAACCACTCGGCGCCCGGCATCGCCCGCGAGCCCAGCACCGCGGTCGGCTGGCCGTGGAAGCGCACCCCACCGAACTCGGCGAGCGCGGACCAGAATCCCGGCAGATCGCGGACCGACCAGGCATGTAGCTCGCCGTAGTCGGCGAATTCCACGTCGTGACGCTCGCCAACCCATTGGGCGAACTGCGCCATGCCGCTGCTCTGCGCCCGCGCGGGGTCGGGCGTCCAGATCTGCTCGGGTGAGTCGGCGGCGGGAACGTCGAGGGCCGGTTCGGCGGCGCTGTCGGCGGTCATCCGCTCAGCATGACCCGTCGTCGGCCGCTACGCGAGTCGCCATCTAGTAACTGTCGGCACACCCGCCGAGGCGGCTAGCGCAGGTGCGAGCGGCTAGCGCAGGTGCGAGTCGAACCAGCTCAGCGTGCGCTGCCAGGCGTCGGCCGAGATCTGCGCGTCGGTGTGGAACCGGTGGTCCACGTCAGGGTAGATCACCACGTTGCTGGCTACCTCCGAGCTGGCCACCGCGGCGCGCAGCTTCTCCACGTCGTGCATTGAGGGGTCCACCGAGCGCTCGCCGAACAGGCCCAGCCACGGGCAGGTCACCTCGGGGGCGGCCTCCAGCGGCGACGGCAGGTCGTCCGACAGCGGGTCGGTGATGTGGTTGCCGGCGACGGTGACAGCGGCGCCGAGGGAGCGCTTCGCGGCCACCACCAAGGCCACCGAGCCGCCCAGGTCGAACCCGACCACACCCATCCGATCGGCGGTGACCCCGCGTTCGGCGAGCCAGCCGAAGGCGGTGTCCGTGTCCGCCATCACGCTCGCCCCGGTCAGCCGGTTGACCTGGTCGCGAACCTGCTGGTCAGTGTCCTCGGCGCCCAGCTCGTCGGCCCCGTCCCGGTGGTAGAGGTGCGGCGCGACGACGCGCCAACCCTCCATGGCGAGGCTGTGCACCAGCCAGCGCACCGCGTCGGTGATGCCCCTGGACTCGTGTAACACGACGATCCCGCCGCGGACCGGGCTGTCCGGCTCCGCGACGGTCAGGCGCAGCTCGCTGCCGTCGTCGAGGGGCACGGTCTCCGTGCGGACGTCCGTCATGAATCCAGCCTCGCACGTCGCCCAGGTCCATGCCCAACCCAAGGGTGGATGCAGCCGGCCGAAGTGGCCGACGTCCGACTACCGTGCGTACCTATGGACCTCACGATCCGGGCCGACCTCGACGCCATCCCGGCCTATGCGGCGGGGCGCACCGTGCCGGGTTCCCTGAAGCTGGCCAGCAACGAGATCTCGCTGCCGCCCCCGCCCGCCGTGCTCGCCGCGATCGCCGAGGCGGCGGTCTCCGGGAACCGCTATCCGGATCCTGGGGTGACCCGACTCACCGCCCGGCTGGCCGAGCGGCACGGCGTTCCGGCCGAGCGGATCGCCGTCGGATGCGGCTCGGTGCTGCTGTGCCAGCAGTTGACGCAGATCGTCTGCGGCGACCCCGGCGACGAGGTCGTCTACGCCTGGCGGTCCTTCGAGGCGTATCCGATCGTGGTGCGGGTGAGCAACGCGCGGATCGTGCCGGTGCCGCTGGACGAGGAGTACCGGCACGACCTGAAGGCGATGGCCGCGGCCATCACGCCGCGCACCCGGCTGGTGTTTCTGTGCAGCCCGAACAACCCGACCGGGCCGGCCCTGCGCCGCGACGAGCTGTGCGCGTTCCTGGACGAGGTTCCGCCCGGCGTGCTGGTCGTGCTGGACGAGGCTTACCGGGAGTTCGTCACCGACCCCGACGTGCCAGACGGCCTGACGCTGCTCGAAGGGCGGCCGAACCTGGTGGTGCTGCGCACGTTCTCCAAGGCGTACCGGTTGGCCGGGCTACGGGTCGGTTATGCGGTCGGCGCGCCGGAGGTGATCACGGCGCTACGCAAGGTGTACCCGGCGTTCAGCGTGAACGCGCTGGCCCAGGCGGCGGCCTTGGCCTCGCTGGACTGCTTGCCGGAGCTGATGGCCACCTGCGCGGAGGTGACCGAGGAACGCGAGCGGGTACGGGAGGCGCTTCTCGCGCTCGGCTTTCAGGTACCGGAGACTCAGTCGAACTTCGTCTGGCTGCCGCTGGGCGAGCTCACTACCCGGTTCGCGGAGCACTGCGAGCGGGAGAAGGTGATCGTCCGTCCGTTCGCTGGCGACGGTGTACGAGTCACCGTCGCCAGCGCGGACGAGAACAACATCTTCCTGGCCGCGGCCAGGAAGTTCCACAGCTGAGCGACTAGAGCTGTAGGGCTCTAGCTGCGTACACCCTTCCGGCCGTATGCCCCGGCTACGAGGCCGATACCAATCAAGGCCACGACGACCTGGATCAGGTGCCGAATCCAGTCGATACCGGGGGTGACACGCACGCCCAGCAGGCCGGCCAGCCAGTTGCCGATGAACGCCGCGACGATGCCGACGACGATGGTCAGCCAGATTGGGATGTTCTGCTTGCCGGGAAGGATCATTCGGGCGACTACACCGAGGATGAGCCCGATGATGATCGACGAGATGATGGCTACGATCACAGCTACCTCCAGGAGGTCGACGAGCCGTCCTGCCACAGCTCGTTAGCGGACTAGGTATCACAAGATCGACTTAATCGCACCACCTGAGAAGGGAAATACAGGACAAAGAGTTAACCGTCCGGCTCGTTGGTCAGGACGCAGCCGAAAGGCGCTGGATGGCGCGGGCTTCGTACCTCCAGGTACCTCGCCGGACCGGAGACCGGTCCGGGTAGAGATCCGTGCGGCGGCATCGGCATCCGCCACAGCACCCGAGACAGGAATGCAGACGGAGAGTTACCCATGGCTGCGCTGGGCAAACAGGATGGCGGCCAGATCTCCCGCACTGGCTCCGCCGGGTGATTCCGGTGCTCCCCGCGGGGGCGAGGGGGAATACTGCCGGCCATGCGCTTCCGGGCGACCGTCGAGCTGGGCGGCAAGACCGCGACTGGGATCCAGGTACCGGCGGAGGTGGTCACCGGGCTCGGCTCGCACCGGCGCCCCTCGGTGCGGGTGAGCGTCGGCGGGCACACCTACCGAACCACGGTGGCGCCGATGGGCGGGGCGTACTTCGTGCCACTGAGCGCGGAGAACCGCACGGCCGCCGGGGTGGCCGCCGGCGACGAGGTGGACGTGGACATCGAGCTGGACGTCGAGCCGCGTGAGGTCACCGTGCCCGCCGATCTGGCGGCCGCCCTGGCCGGGCAATCGGGAGCCGGCGAGGCATTCGAGGCGCTGTCGTACAGCCGGCGCAAGGAGCATGTGCGCCAGGTTGAGACGGCGAAGGCGGCGGCGACCCGGGAGCGCCGGATCGCCAAGGTGCTGGACTCGCTGCGCGCACCGTGAGCTAGGCCGGCCCGCCGGGCCCCGAGGTCACTCGAAGCGCAGCGCCTGGATGGGCAGCAAGCGCGCCGCCCGGTTCGCCGGGTACACCCCGGCCATCAGGCCGATCACCAGGCTGACCAGGAAGGCGACCAGCACCGGCAGCACGGTCACGATGGGCGGCGGGAATGACGCGACCATCGTGGGCAGGATGATTCCCCCGGCGACCGCGGCGCCCACCCCGACACACACGCCGAGCACTCCGCCCAACCCGGTGAGCACCACCGCCTCGATCAGGAACTGCTTGAGGATCGCCCGTCGGGGCGCTCCTATCGCCTTGCGGATCCCGATCTCCCTGGTCCGCTCGGTGACCGCGACCAGCATGATGTTGGCCACCCCGATCCCTCCCACGACCAGCGAAATCGCCGCAACCGAGGCGGTGAAGACGGTGAGGAATGTGATGAACTGGCTGCGCTGCTCGATCAGGTTCTGGAACGCGCGCACGTCGTAGTCACGGTCCGCCGGCTTCCTGATGAAGTGCCGGATGTCCAGGATCCGGGTCATCTGGTCCCGCGCGGAGGCCACGGTGGCCGCGCTGGTCGACTTCACGATGATCTGGTTGACCTGGTTGGCATTGCCCACCAGGTAGGACCTGGCGGCGCCGAACGGAACCACCGCCACGTTGTCGTTCTGCCCGTCGTTGCCCAGCACGCCGACCACTTTGAAGGTGGCGCGGTTCAACCGGATGCTCTGGCCGAGCACCTCACCCATGTTCGTGGAGGGGCCCCACAACAGGCTCACTGCCTCCTGCCCGAGCAGAACGAGCTTCTCGTTGCTCTGTACCTCCTGCTCGGTGAACCACCTGCCCACCGCCACGGTCCGGGCCGAGATGTCCAGGTAGTTGTGGGTGGCGCCGACCAGCCTGGCCCGGGCGTTGGTCTGGCCGGCGTTCACCGACACGTTGCCGGTCATGCTGGGCGTCACCGAGGCGATGTGGGGTGCCAGCCTCGGGTTCTGCAGCGCCTGCACGTCCTGGTCGGTGAGGTCCCGCGCCGCGCCGCCGCCGGGCACCGAGCCGGTGGCCTTGGACACTGTGATCTGGTTGGACAACCGGCTGAACTGCGCGTCGAACCCGGCCCGCACCCCATTGCCCAGGGCAACCAGAATGATCACCGCCGCCACACCGATGACGATGCCGAGGGTGGTCAGCAGGGAGCGCAACCGGTTCGCCCGCACGCTGCGCAGCGCCGCCACAATCAACTCGTGCAGGGTCATCGTCGCCCCCGGCTTGAGCACGGATCCCCGCCAGGGCGAGGACCACTGTGCCTAGCAGCGCGACTTAAGGGCTAGCTGTGCGTGAGCTGTGAAGACCGGCTATTTCCGCTCCGCGGTCATGGGCTTGCCGCGCTGGCCCGGCGACGAGCCTGCAGCTGGTCGAAGAACACGGCGGCCAGGATCAGCCCGCCAATGATGATCTCCAGGTAGAAGGCGTTCACGGCCAGCAGGTTGCCGCCGTTGTTGAGCGTGCCGACGATGAGCGCGCCGGCGGCCGCACCGAACGCGCCGCCCTTCGCCCCGAACAGGCTGGCTCCGCCGATCACGCAAGCGGCGATCGCGTTGAGCTCGTAGCCCGCGCCCCCGGTGGGGATTCCGGCGCTGAGCCGGGACGCGAACAGCACGCCGCCCACCGCGGCGAGCAGCCCGGACAGTGCGTACACCGAGATCAGCACCGCGGTCACCGGCACCCCGGAGAGCCGTGCCGACTCCGGGTTCGACCCGACCGCGTAGACATAGCGGCCGAAGACGGTGCGCCGCAGTACGAACGCGGTCAGCGCGATCACGATGAGGAAGATCCAGAGCAGGTTCGGCACGCCCAGCACGCTGCCGTTGGCCACCGCGCTGAACGAGGGCGGCAGTGGCTGGATGGTGCTCGCGTCGGTGATCACCAGCACCACGCCTCTGGCGATCCCGAGCATGCCGAGGGTGACGATGAACGGCGGCAGCTTCGCCCTGGCCACCATCGCGCCGTTGAATACGCCCAGCACGGTGCCCACCAGCAGCCCCACCAGGATCGCGGCGGGAACCGGCCACCCGTGCACCAGCAACTCGGCGGTGACGCAGCCGGTCAGGGCGAGCACCGAGCCCACCGAGAGGTCGATGCCGGCGGTCAGGATCACCAGCAGCTCGCCGGCCGCGATGATGCCGAAGATCGCCACCTGGCGGGCCAGGTTGCCCAGGTTGCCCCCGGTCAGGAACTCGTCGGAGGCCAGGGTGAGCCCGCCGAACAGGACCAGCAGCACAACGAGCCCGCCGGCGTCCCGTCCCAGCACGTCACCAAGGCGCAAGACCCGCTCCTCGGGCTGCGCCGGGCCGGCCTCCGGTGTCTCTGTCCGCGCCCCGGGTGTGTCTGTGCTCGCCTCGGCTGTGTCTGTGCCCGGCGGCGCAACCCGGGTGCCATGGGCCGCCTCATCGCCGGGCGTGGCCGCCTCGTCAGCGCTCATCGCTCTCCTCCTGGTGCCTGGAGACTGGGTACGCCCTGTGTCGGCCGGCCGGACGGGCTGGCCAGCTTGAGCACGTCCTCCTCGGTGGCGCCGGCCGCCGCCAGCTCGCCGACCACCGTGCCGGCGCGCATCACCACCACCCGGTCGGCGATGCCGAGCACCTCGGGCAGGTAGGAGGACACGACCAGCACGCCGAGACCTTGAGCCGCCAGATCCCCGATGACCTGGTAGATCTCCGCCTTGGCGCCGATGTCGACGCCCTTGGTCGGCTCGTCGAACAACATCACCTTGGCCCGGGTGGCCAGCCATCGGGCCAGCAGCACCTTCTGCTGGTTGCCACCGGACAGCGCGGACACCGGTTGCTCCCAGGAGGCCGAACGCAGCCTCAGGCCGCCCAGCAGGCCCTCAACCAGGCCGCGCTCGCGCCCTCGGTCGATCAGCCACATCCGGGATATCTCCTCCATGTTGGCAATCGATGCGTTCTCCCGGATGGACAGCTCGAGCAGCAGGCCGAGTTGCTTGCGATCCTCGGTGAGCAGGCCGAGCCCGGCCTGAACCGCGCGTCGGGGGTTCCCGGGTGGCAGCCTCGCGCCGTCCACCGAGACCTCGCCGCCGGCGACCGGATCCGCTCCGAACAGGGCGCGGAGCAGCTCGGTGCGCCCGGAGCCCAGCAGCCCGGCGACGCCGACGATCTCGCCGGCGCGCACGTCCAGATCGATCGGCGTACCGACGCCCATGGGGCGCAGCCCGCGCACCCGCAATCTGGGCTCGCCGATGGTCCGCCGGGTATGTGGATACAGCGACTCGATCTTCCGGCCCACCATCGAGGTGATCAGGCTGTCGTGATCGAACTCCGCGATCGGCGCGGAGGTGACCAGCCGACCGTCCCGCAGCACGGTGATGCGGTCGCCGATCTCGAACATCTCCTCCAGGTGGTGGGAGACGTACATGATCGCGTGGCCCTCATCCCGGAGGCGCCGGATCTGGGTCAGCAGGGAACCGGTCTCGTCGGCGGAGAGCGCGGTGGTCGGCTCGTCAAAGATGATCACGCGTGGTTCCTCGCCGAGCACCTTGGCGATCTCCACCAACTGGCGTACCGCGAGCGAGGTCTCGCGCACCGGAGTGTCCGGGCTGAGCATGCCGAGCCCGACGGGCTCCAGCATCGCCTTGGCCCGCCTGCGCAACTCGGCGGGCCGGGTGATCCAGCGTCGCGCCGGCAGCCGGCCCATCAGCAGGTTCTCCCCCACCGAGAGGTCAGGTAACAAGCTGAGCTCCTGGTAGACGACGCCGACTCCGGCGTCTCGGGCGCCGGACGGGGTGAGGTCGCCGACCGCCCGGCCATCCACCTCGTAGCTGCCCGAGTCCCGGGAGATCGCCCCGGTGAGGATCTTGATCAGGGTGCTCTTGCCGGCGCCGTTCTCCCCGGCCACGCAGTGCACCTCGCCGGCCCGCAGCTCCAGGGATACCCCGGCCAGGGCTTGGATCGCTCCGTACCTCTTGGCCACGTCGCGCAGCGCGATGATCACCTCGCCGTCGCGGGCCTCCGGCAGCCGCTCGGACTCGGTGTCACTCATCCGCTGGCCTGGGCGGTCGGCGGGTTCAACAGCTGCTGTACGGCGGGTTCGTTCATGTTCGACTGGTCCGCCAGCACCGCCCCCGGGTCCAGGACGTCCGGTTGCAGGGTGCCGGCGGCGGCCGAGGCGGCCTCCACCACTCCCTGGTGGCCGAAGAAGTACGGGTTCTGCACGATCAGGGTGTCCAGGCTGCCGTCCTTCAGGCCGGCGATCTCCTGTGGGTCGGCGTCGTAGGCCACCACTGGGATCCGCCTTCGGCCCGGTTGTCCTTGATCGCGCGGGCGGCGCCGTCGCCCGACGAGTTGTTGTCCGCGAAGATGCCTATCAGGGTGCTGTCCGCGGTGATCGCATCGTTGACCTGGCTGGCGGCGGTGTTGATGTCGTTGTTGTTGTAGCGGGTCACCGCCACGCTCAGTTGCGGGCAGTTCGCGGCCAGGCCGGCCTTGAAGCCGGCGTCCCGGGTGCTCAGGGTCTCCACGCCGGCCATCGCGGACTCGAGGAGCACGTTGCCCACCGCCGGGCCCTTGGCCTTGATCAGCTCACACAGTCGCTGACCGCCCCGCTGGCCGGCCTTGTTGTTGTCGGTTCCGATGAAGCCGTCCACCGAGGTGGTCACCCTGCTGTCAATGGTGATGACCTTGATGCCGGCCTGGCGGGCCCGGTCGATGACGTTGTTCAGCGCGTCGTTGGAGTTCGGCGCGACCACGATCGCGTTCACCCCTCGGGATATGGAGTTCTCCATCAGCTGGACCTGACCGGCCACGTCGGTTTCCGCTGTCGGGCCGAACAGGCTGACCTGGGCGCCGGTGTCCCGTGCCGCTCCCTGGGCGCCGGCGAAGGTGGTCTGCCAGAACTGGGAGTTGGTGGCCTTCACGATCACGTCGACGCGCTTGCCCGCCATCGCTCCGCCAGCCGCGCCGCCTCCGCCGGTTCCGGACGGTCCGGCCGATGCCCGGCCGGCCACCACACCGACCACGACCGCGATCAATGCGATGACCGCGACCAGCGATCCGGAGAACTTGAGCCGGCTCGGCATCGTTGCCTCCCCCTAGAAATCGATTTCTCAGCAACATAGGTACCAGGTTTACGGAACGTCAAGCACCCGAAATTCGACGTCTGACCTCCGCATACACCTGCCGCGCAGATCGCCAGGACGGCGCCGGCGGACGATCCGCCCCGGTGATCAACGCTCAGGCGGGACAAACATGGCCACCAACAACACGGAGCGTAATGAGACGCTTGAGCCCCTTTTGTCCCTTCTGACCCATATGTCCACTCTCGTCACTCTACGCAGCGGGCCACCCGACTCCCCGCCGCAGCTGCCACACACAAAGGTGAACACATCTGAGGTATATAAATGCACAGAGTTTCCTCGGCCTGTAATAACACTATTCACTCAAAAGAGAGCGTAACCCGGCGCGACACGTCCGAAATGCCCGATTGCGGTACCCCGGTGTCAGTAGCCGCGAAGATCCGCTATGTTGACTTCGCCAGCGAGGGCTCCCCAATCATCGCTGGTAAACGTGGCGGTGTTCCCGAGACGCCGCTAATCTGAACAGGAGAGTCACTGTGCTGAAGAAGGCTGGAATCGTGGCGGCAGTCGTCGCTGCCGGTCTGGTGGCGGCGAGCCCGCTCGCCTTTGCCGATGACGGAATCCTGAATGGTGCGCACGGCCAGGTCGGCTGGGTGAACGTTCAGGACAGCGCTGGTCAGGCGCCGTTCCAGGGCTGCAACAACTCGTTCGTCGAGGGTGCGTACGGCTACGAGTCGTCGCACCAGAAGAACACCGACAGCCACGACGGTTCTTGCGACCAGGACAACGAGTACACCGACAGTTCGGGCAGCAACTGACATTTCGCCGCCCTGAACAGGGCGCCGGTGCCTGCGGCCCGGCGCCCTGTTCGCATGTCCTGACCCAGCCGGTATCGGGAAAAACATCAGCGCTCGTACCGCTGCGTCCGGTCATAGCGTCGCAAATTGCAAAAATCGCTCACTCCCCATATTTAACATTCGGGGAACTTAAAGCGAGCATTCGGGAAAGCGCACAGACAAGGCCCTCCAGGCTCCGGGCGAACCAACCGTGTTCGGCTTCGGAGGAGCACCTCGGCATCCTCGACGGCCTCGTGGATGCGGTCGCCGGAGCGGCGCTTGATCACGCAGAGCAACGCGCACAGGCTGTGACGGAGCGTTGACTTCCCGTCGCGGTCCAGGCGGCCGAGCTAGGGACCATCGTCTCCGGTGGCGACGAACTTGTTGCGGTTGGCGATGACCCGCCGCAGGTGTCGCTCGGTGGCGTAGCGGGCGCCGCCAGGGTCACCGGCGGCGATGGCGTCGGCAATCTGGTTGTGCTCATCAATGGTGTGGTGGGCCTCGGACGGATAGCCGGATGAACTGCGGTAGGTGTCCCGCAGGAACCCGTTAATCGGGTCAATGACCAGCCGGAAGAACGGGTTGTGGCTGGCCTCCGCCATGAGCTCGTGGAAGGCCAGGTCGGCGGTGAGGAACTCCTCCCGGGACCCGCGCGCCGCCACCAATTGACGGTTCCGCTCCCGCAACGCGGCCAGCTGATCGGGCGAGCGTCGGGCGGCGGCCAGTGCCGCCATCTCCACCTCGAGGACGAGCCGGAGCTCGAGCAGCTGCTCGAACGTGCCGTCGCTCAGCCGCAGGAGCAGGCCGTACTGCTCGGCGATCAGCCGCCCGTCCACCTGCGCCACGGTCATGCCTCGGCCGGGCGTGACGGTGACCAGTCCGCGTTGCACCAGCAACCGGGCGGCTTCGCGGACCACTGTGCGGCTCACGTTGTAGCGCTCACCCAGTTCCGTCTCGGTGGGCAGCCGGTCGCCGAGCTTGAGCCCCGCGCCCAGGATCTCTTGCTGCAGCGTGTCCGCAAGTGCTTCGGGCAGGCGCTGCCGGGGGCCGATGGCGTGGGGCACCGCGAAAAGGTATGACGAAGTAGACCACCGGTCAACGACGACCCCGCTGGTCAGGACGCCTAGTACGGGCGTTGACCGGCACTTCATACGATGATAGGACATCCCAGCCACCACCGGACGGGAGTCCAGTGCTCATGACCGACGAACGAACCGGCCGCCTCTACATAAACGGCAACTGGGTGGACAGCGCCAGTGGAAGGCTGCTTTCGGTGCACAACCCGGCGAACCTCGAGCTGGTCGCCGAGGTCGCGGATTCCGACGAGCGGGACGTGGACCTGGCGGTGGCCGCCGCGTGCCGGGCCTTCGAGAGTTGGCGCTGGGTGAACCCATCGGTGCGCGCCGGCCATCTGCACGCCATCGGCCAGCGGATCGCCGAGAGCGAGCGCCCGCTGGCCGAGTCCATCACCAGGGAGATGGGCAAGCCGCTGTCCGAGGCGCTCGGCGAGGTGCGCAAGCTGGCGAAGACCTTCCACTTCTACGCCGAGGAGACCACCCGGACACTCGGCGCGATCGTGCCCAACGAGGAAGACGGCTTCACCAGCCTGGTGGAGCGCGAGCCGATCGGTGTGGTCGCGGCGATCTCGCCGTGGAACTACCCGCTCGAGCTCATCGGCTGGAAGCTGGCCGCGTCGCTCGGCGCCGGCTGCACCATTGTGGTCAAGCCGTCCGAGTACACCCCGACGTCGGCCATCGAGCTGTTCGGGTGCCTGGCCGCCTCGGGCCTCCCGGCCGGGGTGGCAAACCTGGTGACCGGGTCCGGGGAAACCGGCCGCGCACTGGTCGCCCACCCCGCCGTGAACAAGGTCGCGTTCACCGGCTCCTCGGACACCGGGGCGGCGATCGTGAAAACCGTGGCCGGGGTCAAGCCGATGTCCATGGAGCTCGGCGGCAACTGCCCGATGATCGTCACCGAGCACGCCGACCTGACCGGGGCGGTGAACGGGGCGCTGCGGCGATCGTTCCGCAACGCCGGCCAGATCTGCATCGCGATCAACCGGGCCTACGTGCACGCCGACCGGTACGAGGAGTTCACCCAGCGGCTGGCCAGCGCCGCCGACCGCCTCGTCGTGGCCGACGGGCTGGTCAAAGAGGACGCCGACATGGGCCCGGTGGCCAACGCCGAGATCCTCGAGAAGGTCGAGCGGCATGTGGACGACGCGCGGGCCAAGGGCGCCCGCGTGCGGTGCGGCGGCCGGCGCCCGGCGGGCATGGAATCCGGGTACTTCTACGCACCCACGGTGTTGGCCGACTGCACCCAGGACATGCTCGTCATGCACGAGGAAACTTTCGGCCCCGCGCTCGGCGTCGCGGCCTACCGGTCGCTGGACGAGGTCGTCGAGCTGGCCAACAGCACGCCGGCCGGGCTCGCCGCTTACGTGTACACCGAGAACCTGACCGAAACCTTCGCGCTGGGCCGCCGGCTCGACTTCGGCAACGTCGCGGTCAACAACGTCGACGCCGGGATCATCAACGCGCCCTACGGCGGCCGCAAGGGCAGTGGCTACGGCTACGAGCACGGCCGCGAGGGACTGGACGGTTACCTGCAGCTCAAGCACCTGCGCATCCGGCACGGGGCATAACCCGGGGAGTGTCATGACGACTGTGTGGATCGGCATCGACATCGGCACGTCGGCGTGCAAGGTGGTGGCGGTCGACCCGGCCGGTCAGGTGGTCGCCGACCGCTCGCAGGCCTATCCGCTGGCCACCCCACGCCCCGGATGGGCCGAGCAGGACCCGGCGGACTGGTGGCGGGTGACCGATGAGTGTGTCCGGGCGGTGGTCGCCGCCGTGCCCGGCGCCCAGGTGCGGGGTATCGGGCTCTGCGGCCAGATGCACGGCCTGACCGCGTTGGACGAGGGCGGCCAGGTCATCCGGCCGGCCATTCTCTGGAACGATCAGCGATCCGCGCCGCAGTGCGACGAGATCACCGAGCGGGCCGGCGGGCTGAAGGGCCTGCTGGGGCTGACGCAGAACCGGATGCTGCCCGGCTTCACCGGAGGAAAGCTGCTGTGGCTGCGCCAGCACGAACCCGAGGCGTACGCCCGGATGCGCCACATGCTCAACCCCAAGGACTATCTGCGACTGCGAATGACCGGGGACTACGTCACGGACGTGTCCGACGCGTCCGGCACGGGTCTGTTCGACGTGCGCAACCGCCGCTGGTCGAGCGAGCTGCTGGGCCTGCTCGACATTCCGGAGCGGCTGCTGCCCCGGGTCGTCGAATCGGCCGAAATCACCGGGCAGGTCTCCGCCGAGGTTGCCCGGAGCTGGGGAGTACCGGCCGGCACGCCGGTGGTCGGCGGCGGCGGCGACGCGGTGCTGCAGACCACCTCGATGGGTGTCGTCGGGGGAGGGGTCGTCGGTGTCACCCTCGGCACCGCGGGGATAATCGGAGGCGCAAGCGGCAGCTGCCCGAGCGAGCCCGATGGGCGGCTACAGATCTCCTGTGGCAACGCTCCCGACCGCTGGCACGTCATGGGTGTCGCGTTGAACGCCGGAGGGGCGTTCCAGTGGCTGCGCACCGCGTTGCGGCCGCTGCTGCCCGACGGCGACCTCGACTACGCCAAGCTGGTGGAGTTGGCCCAGCAGGCCCCGCCCGGTTCGGAGGGGCTGCTCTTCCTGCCGTACCTGGTGGGTGAGCGGTGCCCACACCTGGCTCCGGACGCCAGGGGCAGCTGGGTGGGCCTGAGCCCTCGGCACTCGGCGGCGCACCTGTCCCGCAGCGTGCTGGAAGGCACCCTGTTCAACCTGCGGGAGATCTCCGCCGTCTTCGCCGACGTCGGCGTGGCGAGCAACCGGGTGCGGGTGTCCGGCGGCGCCACCGTGGAGCCGCTGTGGTTGCGGCTGCTCGCCGACATCCTGCAGACCGAGGTCGTTCCGGTCGTCGGCGCCGAGCACGGCGGTGCCTTCGGGGCCGCCCTGCTCGCCGGGGTCGGCACCGGCAACTGGAGCGGCCTCGAGGCAGCCACGGCGGTGGTGCGGGAGACCAACCCGACCACGCCGGACACCTCGCTCGCCGACCGCTACGACGGCCTGTACCGCATCCACCGGGAGCTGTTCACCGCTCTCGAGCCGACGTTCGCCGAGCTGGCCGCGGTGGAGCCGGCATGACCGAGCCCCGGACAGCGCGGGCCGCCCACCGGGCCTCGGCGGACGGGCTGAGCGGCCAGGACGTGGCGAAGCGGGCCGCCGGTCGGAGGGCCGCGCGGGAGTACTGCAAGGACGGGATGAAGCTGGGCCTCGGCTCCGGGACGACCTCGCACTGGTTCGTCCGGGAGCTGGCCGAGCAGGTCCGCGACGGCCTTGACGTGGTGGGCGTGCCGACCTCCACGGCGACCCGCGACCTCGCCCGCGAACTGGGCATCAGACTGGCCGACCTGAACGACCTCGGAGAGCTCGACCTGGCCATCGACGGGCCGGACGAGATCGACCACCACGGCAACATGATCAAGGGAGGCGGGGCGTGCCTGTGGTGGGAGAAGATCGTGGCGCGCGCCTCGCGCCGCATGGTGGTCGTGGCGGACGAGTCCAAGGTGGTGGACCGACTCGGGGCTTTCCCACTGCCCATCGAGGTGCTGCCGTTCGGCTGGGTGAGCAGCCAGCGGCTGATCCGCGAGCTGCTGGTGAGCACGGGATACCCGGAGGTACCCCTCGAACGGCGGGCCAGGAACGGCGACGTGGTGGTCACCGACAGCGGGAACTACCTGCTCGACGCGCACCTGGGCGCCGTCCACGATCCGGGGGCGCTGGCCACGGCGTTGAATCAGATACCCGGGGTGGTGGAGAACGGGCTGTTCGTCGGCATCGCGGACCAGGTTGTGCTCGGGCATCCTGACGACTCGGCCGACGTGTTCGGCTTTCCGCTACCCGAGCTGGCCTGAGCGCGGGCCTGGTCGCGCTTTGTGGATAGCGGGTTGTCGGGACGGCACACCCGGCAGGACGAGGAGGGCGCCGGGCAGTGCCCAGCGCCCTCCTATGAGGAACTTGAGTTATGTCCCTCAGTCGTCGAAGCCGTGGGCCTCGTTCTCCTGGTCGCAATCACCGTCGTGGCTGTCGTTGTTTTCCTGATCGTGGGAGTGGTAGTTCTTCACGCCCTCGTATTCAGACTTGTTGCAGAACTTATAGGGGTGTGAGAAGACATGGTCTTGCACACCGGGCATGAATTGGAAGTGGGCGCCGTTTCCGTCCCCGCTGTGAGATTCCTCGTCAGCGAACGCGAGCGGAGTGATCGCCAGCAGGGCGGCGGTGGCAATGCCCACCGCGACTCCAGCCTTCTTTAGCACAGTGGTTCTCCTGTTCAGATGCCTCGTAAGCCACGGGTGCCAACGCCGGTTGGGGAGCTGGTGATGGCAATACACAAGATTAGGGAATAAGCGCCAGGTAGCGCCAATTAGTGACCTGATCGTGTCAGGCCAGA
>DASWST010000213.1:0-12215 GCA_036402515.1 Pseudonocardia sp. | reverse complement strand
GTGGCGTTGGTCGCTATAGCGACCATCGCCACTCACGACATCTGACCTGCGCGGGTTCACCGGACCTCCCCGGTGCCTCGGCGGCGTAGCGCCCGGCCCGAGGTGGTCGGCGTCCGGTGGCTGTCGTCCATCGCGAGCTCTCCGTTCACTAGCACGTGGGGGATGCCGGCCGCCGGGCTGCGCGGCTGGTCGTAGGTGGCGGTGTCGGCTACCCCGTCGGGGTCGAACAACACCAGGTCGGCGGCGTAGCTGGGGCGCACCAGGCCGCGGTCGCGCAGTCCCAGCCGGGCGGCGGCCCGCCCGGTGAGGTGCCCGACGCACTCCTCCAGGGAGAACAGGCCCAGCTCCCGGCAGTAGTGCCCGAGATAGCGGGGGAAGGTGCCCCAGGCGCGCGGATGCGGTTTCCCGCCGACCAGCAGCCCGTCGCTGCCGGCGGTGTGCCGGGGGTGGCGCATGATCGTCCGCACGTTCTCCTCGTGCCCGACGTGCTGCAGGATCCCGGTGCCCAGGTCGTCGCGGACCAGCACGTCCACGAACACGTCGAACGGGTCCACACCGCGGGAGCCGGCCAGCCAGGCGACGGTGCGCCCGACCACGCCGTCCAGCTCCGGGTGGGCCACCCCGCTGATCTCGATGGTGTCCCACTCCGCGATCACGCCGTGGCAGCCGTCCGACCCGTGGACCTCCAGGTCGGCGCGGATCCGGGCCAGCGCGGCCGGATCGTGCAGCCGGGCCAGCGTCTCGTCCGGGCTGCCCGAGGTGGCCCAGCTGGGCAGCACGGCGGACAGCGTGGTGGCGCCGGGCAGGTAGGGGTAGGTGTCCAGGGTGATGTCCGCGCCGGCCGCGATCGCCTCGTCCAGCAGCGCGACCAGCTCGCCGCCGCGCCCGCGATTCGGGCGGAAGTTCATGCACGCGTGCGCCAGGTGCAGCGGGCAGCGGGCCCGGGTGGTGAGGTCGACCATCTCGGCGTAGGCGTCCAGCGCGCCCTTGCCGTAGGAGCGGTGGTGCGGGGCGAAGAAGCCGCCCAGCTCGCCGACCACCGTGCACAGGGCCAGCAGCTCGGCGGAGTCGGCGTACATCCCGGGGGTGTAGGTCAGCCCGGCGGACAGCCCCAGCGCGCCCTCGGCCAGCGCGGTGCGCAGCAGGTCGCACATGGCGGCGATGTCCGCCGCGGTCGCCGGGACGTCCTCCCAGCCGCAGACCAGCGCGCGCAGCACCCCGTGCGGCACCAGGTAGGCGGCGTTCCCGGCCACACCGACGTCGATCCGGTCCAGGTACTCGGCCACGCTGCGCCAGGTGAAGACCTCGACGCCCGGGTCGGAGTTCCACCCGGCGATCTTGCGGCGCAGGATGGCCAGCGTCGCATCGTCCACCGGCGCATAGGACAGCCCGTCCTGGCCGAGCAGCTCGGTGGTGACCCCCTGGCTGAGCTTGGCCAGGTGCTCCGGGTCGGTTACCAGCGCCAGGTCGGAGTGCGCGTGCATGTCGAGGAAACCGGGCGCGAGGACCAGTCCGTCCGCGTCGATCACCCGGTCGGCCAGCGCGTCCCGGGGTCGCAGCGTCGGCTCGATCGCGCTGATCCGGCCGTCGGCGACCAGCACGTCGGCGGTGTAGCGGGTGGTCTCCGTGCCGTCGATGACGGCGGCGTGCCGGATCAGGGTGCGCGGGCTCATCAGAAGAAGGTGCGGACAAGGTCGGTGACCACCGGGTCGGCCTCGGCGCGCTCCAGCACCGGGATCCACCGCCACTTGTCGAACGCGGTGCACGGGTGGGAGAGCCCCAGCCGCACCACCTCGCCGACCCGTAGCGCGGTGTCCGGGCCCACCCGCAGGAACGCGTGCTGATCGTTGACCGCGCTGATCTCGCCGGCCAGCGGCCGGGTCGGCCCGCCGAGCCGGTCGGCGGCCAGCTGTGGTTGGGGCAGCCCCTCGTCATACGGGACGTCCCGCTTGCCAGCGTCCAGCAGCGCCAGCCCGGGCTCCGGCCGGGACACCACCCGCGCCCAGGCGTGCATCGCCGAGCGCAGCGGCGGAGCACCGGTGCCACCGTTGGACGCCGCGAGCGGGGAGATTCCCCGGTAGAAGCCGTCGTCGTGGATCAGGTAGGCGCCGGACCGCAGCAACACCTGGGTGTCCGGCCCGGCCAGCGGCCCGAGCACCTCGGCGACCTGTTCGAAGTACGCGCTGCCCCCGGCGCTGACCACCGCCTCGCCGTCCGGGTAGACGCCGTCGGCGCGCAGCGAGCGGTGCAGCTCGGCCAGCTCCTCGAGGTAGCCGCGGACCGCCGCCAGCCCTGGCTCGGACCGGTCGTGCGCCAGCGCGCCCTCGTACCCACAGACGCCGACCAGCCGCAGGTACCGGCTCGCGGCAACCGAAGCGGCCACCCCGAGGGCACTGGTCAGGCCGCGGGCGCCGGTGCGGCCACCCGGCGCGCCGAGCTCGACGAGCACACACAGCGGGCGCCCCGGCGAGGTCGGCAGCGCGGCCAGCGCGGCCTCCATCGCCGTCACCGTGTCCACCGAGTCCACCCAGCTGTGCACGGTGAGCTCCGGGTCGGCGTCCAGCGCCCCGGCCAGCTCGGCCAGCGCGCCCGGATCCACCAGCGCGTTGGCCAGGTGGATCCGGCGCAGCCCGAACCGGATCCCCACCCGCAGCTGCGCCGGGTTGGCCAAGGTGATGCCCCAGGCGCCGGCGCGCAGCTGCCGTTCCCAAAGCGCGGGAGCCATGGTGGTCTTGCCGTGTGGGGCCAGGCCCAGCCCGCGCTCGGCGCACCAGTCGGCCATCCGAATGAGGTTGTGCTCCAGCGCGGCGGCGTCCAGGGTAAGTAGCGGGGTGCGGAACTCGGATAGCCGGGGCCGGCCGGCCAGGAACTCCGCGACGGTGCGACCCGCGGCCGTCGACGGCAGCGACTTCTCCAGCCCGGTGAGCGGATACCCGGACAGCGCAGCAAGCGCCTCGCCGGAGCTGGCTTGGGTGGTTGCGCGGCTCATGTCGCGTCCTTCCAGATCGCTCTGAGCTGCAGCATTGCGTGAGATGCAACGTGCATTGCACTATGTGCTCAGCAGGTTGTAGCATCGGCGCCCGCGGCCGGTCAACGGGAAGCATGTGACCCGGGTCGTGGTCGGAGGGGAGCGGCGGTGAGTCAGAGCCTGGGCAAGGCCATCCGGATCCTCGGCCGCCTCGGCGACGGCCCGGCCACCTTGGACGAGCTGGCCAGCGCGCTGGGCGTGCACAAGACCACGGTGCTGCGGCTGCTGCGCACGCTGGCCGAGGAGCACTTCGTGTTCCGCGACCGGGGCCACCGCTACCACCTGGGCGCCCGCGTCCACGAGCTCTCCTCCCGGGGCCTGGACCAGCGCGAGGTGCGTGGCATCGCCGGCCCGCACCTGGCCGAGTTCAACCGCGAGCACGGGCACACCACGCACCTGTCCGAGCTGGTCGGCACCCAGGTCGTCTACATCGACAAGCTGGAGTCGCACGACCATGTGCGGATGGCGTCGCGCATCGGGCTGCGCGCCCCGGTGCACTCCACGGCGGCCGGCAAGGTACTGGTCGCCGAGCTTCCGGCCGGCGAGCTCAACGACCTGCTGGGCGTGCTCACCTTCGCGCCGGCCACCCCGAACACGATCACTGACAGCGACGCCTTCCGTGCCGAGCTGGCCCAGGTCAGGGTCCAGGGTTGGGGCCAGGACCGGGAGGAGAACGAGCCGTCGGTGAACTGCATCGCCGCTCCGGTGCGGGACGCCTCCGGCCGTGCGGTGGCCGCTGTCTCGGTATCGGTCACCAATATCGTGCTGTCCGGCGAGCGACTGCTCGAACTGATCCCGTCCCTGCTGGCCGTGAGCGAGCGGATCTCCCGCGAGTGCGGCTGGCGCGCTATCACCGATTCGTCGAGAGGACGTCCCGCATGACCGGCACCACCGCCAACCACACCACCGACAAGACCGCTATTCGCACCGACGCCGCGCCCGCCCCGATGCCGGTGTTCGGCCAGGGCGTGCGCAAGGGAGGGCTGGTGCAGGTCTCCGGGCAGGGCTCGGTGGACCCGGCCACGAACAGCTTTGTCGGCGAGGGGGACGTCCGCGCGCAGACCCGGCGGGTGTTGGAGAACGTCCGGGCGATCCTGGAGGCCGGTGGCTCGAGCATGGAGGACGTGATCATGTTGCGGGTGTACCTGACCCGCCGCGACCACTTCCCGGCGATGAACGAGGTCTACGCCGAGTTCGTCGCCGAGCACGTGCCCAGCGGCGTGCTGCCCAGCCGTACCACGGTGTTCGTGGAGCTGCCGCTGGAGCAGATGCTGGTGGAGATCGACGCGCTGGCGGTCACTGGCTCGTGAGTTCGTGGCTGAACCCGCCGTGCTGGCGCGGCGTCACGGTGACCGTGGTGCGCTGGCCCTGGCAGCCGTAGTAGTACTCGCCGTGCGCGTGCTCGGTCTGCGCCAGGTGGGCCTCCACCGCGCGCCGCGACTCCGGCTGGCTGTCGGTCACGCCGTACTCGCCGCAGTCGCACAGCCAGGCATGCAGCGAGACCGGCGTGCCGCTCGGCCAACAGCGGATCCGGCCGGCCACGCCCCACGCCGCCGCGACCACGGGGGCGGGCTTACCCGGCTTGCGGGGTTTGGCCGCGTTGTTCGGCTTGGCGGGCTTGGCGGCGGCCTTGGTGGGCTTGGCGGCCGGGCCGGCCTCCGGAAGAGGCTCGCGCTGGGACACGATAGGTTAGGGTAACCAAACTTTCAGCCGATAGTTATGGTGCCGGCCACACCGCCGGCGCTCCGCTGAATCGCCGCTGAACCGTTGCTGAACCGCCGCTGAGCTGGCGCTGGGCTGCGCGCTTGGTGCCGCTCAGTCGCTGGGTACCGCGACGATGCGCAGCGTCACCTCGACCTCCGGCCGCACCTTCAGCCCGAACACCGACGGTGGCCGCAGCCCGAAATCCCGGATGTCCAGCTGGACCTCACCGTCTACCAGCAGCTCCCCGGCCTCGCCCACCCGCAGTTCGGCGGTGCCCCGTACCGGCTGGCGTTCTCCGTGCAGGGTGAGCTGGCCGGCCGCTTCATAGCGGCCGCCGCCCGCGTCGCTCACCTTCTCCACCTCGGCGATGGCCACCGGGTATCGGCGGATCTCCAGCCGCCGGTCCAGCTCGCGGCCCAGCAGCGGGTTGTCCACCCGCAGCGCGGACATGGGCAGCTCGAACCGGGCGGTGACCGGGCTGTCCAGGTCCAGCCGACCGTCCACCAGGGTGGCCTCCACCCAGCCGTTGAGCTGCTGGGCCACCGCCCGTACCGGGTGCAGGGTGGAGTGCGCCGTGGCGGTGAGCTCGCAGCGGTCGGCGTCCAGCAGGAACCGGGTCACCGGGACCCCCCGCCGGCCGGCCGCCGTCCGAAGGTCGGCGGCGCGGCTCCCCGGCCGGTGGACCAGGTGCCGCCGCCGAGCTGTCCAGGAACCGGGTCGTGACTGCGCGGCCGGTAACCGGCGGCGAGCAGCCTGGCCGGGTCGGCGCCCGCGTTCATCGCCAGACAGGGGGCACGGAACGCGCATCGGGCGCAGCGGCGGGATGCGGGGGTCGGGTAACACACCAGCTCAGGGTCCACCATCTCGCGGACCTGCGCCGCCAACCGCTCTCCGAATCCGCTCAGCTCCGCCGTGGTCCTGGGCAGCCGCACCCGGCGGAACGCCTCGGTCTGCTCCACCTCCACCTCGGCCTCGGCCTCGGCCTCGGGCTCGGCGCCCGGTTCCGAGGACTTGGCGGCGGACCAGGGGCGGACGTAGCCGTCGCCGCTCTGCTGGAGCCGGCCGCGGCGCTCCGGGCGGGCCGGGGCAACGGAGGGCAGCCCGGCGTCCGCGCGCAGCTCGTTGAATACCGTGCCGGCCACCCGCATGCCCGGGTGGGCCTGCTCGAAGGCCCAGCACCAGGACAGGCAGCGCTCATCCAGCCGGAGCAGCTCCACGGCGCGCCACGGCCCACGGGTCAACCGATGCTCGACCATCCAGTACCGGTGGTCGGCGTCGATGGCCAGCAGGTGTGGCCGGTCCCGGTAGTGCACCGCCCGCCCGTCCGGGCTGACCATGTCGCTCCCGGGGTTCGCCGGGTCGGGCACCCGCACGTCCACCTCGGTGGTGACCGCGATCGGGGACATGTCGTCGATCCCCGGTGCCCAGTGGAAGTACGCCTCCAACAGCGCGAGGCCGTCGTCCCAGCCGTGCCGCTGGGGCAGCGCGTCCAGGAAGGCGGTGCGCACCAGTCGCAGCACCAGCTGGGGCTGCCAGTCCCACATGCCGGGGAAGTAGTAGACGGCCAGCGCGGCGCGCACCGCGTCGGCGCCGGTGGCCGGGGCGGTCTCCCGAGGCTCGAGGTTGCGCCGCTCCCAGGCGCCCAGGTCCCAGGCGCGCCGACAACTCAGGAACGAATCGCGGTCACCGGCGGGCAGCACGTATTCCAGCCCCATGGCCGGCCGCCGCTCACCCGCCGGCGCGGTCGCGCAGCCAGCGGTACCAGTCGGTCAGGCCGTCGCCCCGGGTGGCGGACACCTCCAGCACGGGCACTCCCGGATTGATCCGCCGGGCGGCCGCCAGGCAGCGGGAGACGTCGAAGGAGACGTAGGGCAGCAGGTCCACCTTGTTCAGCAGCACCAGGTCGGCGGCGGCGAACATGTGCGGGTACTTGAGCGGTTTGTCGTCGCCCTCGGTGACCGAGATGATCACGATCTTGGCCGCCTCGCCGAGGTCGAACAGCGCCGGGCAGACCAGGTTGCCGACGTTCTCCACGAACAGCAGTGACCGCTCCGGCGGAGCCAGCGCGCGCAGCCCCCGGGCCACCATCTCGGCGTCCAGGTGACAGCCGGACCCGGTGTTGATCTGCACCACCCGGCAGCCGGTGGCCCGGATCCGCTGGGCGTCCAGCAGCGTCTCCTGATCGCCCTCCAGCACGGACACCGGCGGGGCGCCGGCCAGGTCGGTGATGGTGCGCTCGAGCAGCGTGGTCTTTCCGGCGCCGGGGGAGCTCATCAGGTTCAGCGCCAGGATGCCGCGTCCGGTCAGCCAGTCGCGGTTGCGCTCGGCCAGCTGGTCGTTCTTGGCCAGTACCCGCTGCTCCAGGCTGACCGTGTGGCCCCGGGGGCGCTCCTCGCCCGACTCCTCCGAGGGCGCCGGCCCGAGCGTGTCGGCAGGCCCGTGCGCATGGTCGTGGTCGTGCCCAGGCCCGTGCACGTGGTCATGGTCGTGGGTGTGTTGCGGGTCGGGTACGTGGTCCGGGTCGATCACCCGCACCCCGCCGTCCGGGTCGTCGGAGCACCCGCAGGTCGCGCACACTCAGACCACCTCCACCTGTCGGATTCGCAGCTCCCGGCCGCCGAGCACCTCGACGTCGGCGCTGCCGCAGTGACAGAGCGCCAGGAAGTCGCCTGTGTCGAACTCCGCGCCGCACTCCCGGCAGTGCCCTCGGCCGGGCTGGGATACGATGTCCAGCACGGCGCCGTCCAGCGTGGTGCCGACGGTGGCCAGCTCGAAGCAGAACTGGAGCGCGTCCGGCACCACCCCGGACAGTCGGCCCACCTCCACACACACCCGCCGGATCGGGGCGTCGGCCAGCTTCTCCCGCACCGCCGCGACGATGCTCTCGGCGATCGCCAGCTCATGCACTCCGGGCCCCCCGATCAGCAGATGCGTGGCAGCGGGTCTCCGACCAGCATGTCCACGATCCGGGTGCCGCCGAAGGTGGTCTTGAGCAGCACCAGCCCCGGTGGGTCGTCGCCCACCCGGCCGATCACCGCCGCGCCTTCGCCGAGCGGGTGCCCGCGCAGCGCGGCCAGCGCCGCGTCGGCCTGCTCCGGGGGAACGACCGCGACCAGCCGGCCCTCGCAGGCCACGTACAGCGGGTCGATGCCCAGCAGCTCGCTGGCGCCGCGCACCTCGGGCCGTACCGGGACCGCCTCCTCGTCCACCACCACGGCCGTCTTCGAGGCGGTGGCCACCTCGTTCAGGATGGTGGCCACGCCGCCCCGGGTGGCGTCCCGGAGCAGCCGGGTGTCCGGCGCGGCGTCCAGCAGCGCGGCGGCCAGCTCGTGCAGCGGGGCGGTGTCCGAGACCACGTCGGCGATGATGTCCAGCTCGCCCCTGGCCAGCATCACGGTCACCCCGTGGTCGCCGATCGGGCCGGACACCAGCACCACGTCGCCGGGCCGCGCGTTCGCCGCGTTGAGCTCGACCGCCCGCTCCCGCACGCCGATCCCGGCGGTGTTGATGTAGCAGCCGTCGCCCTTGCCGCGCTGGACGACCTTGGTGTCACCGGTGACGATCTGTACCCCGGCGGCCTTGGCGGCGGCCGCCATCGAGGCCACCACCCGGCGCAGGTCGTCGGTCGGGAAGCCCTCCTCCAGGATGAACCCGGCGGAGATCACCAGCGGCCGGGCGCCGGCCATGGCCAGGTCGTTCACGGTGCCGTTGACCGCCAGCTCGCCGATGTCGCCGCCGGGGAAGAACAGCGGCGAGACGACGTAGGAGTCGGTGGTGAACGCCAGCCGCGCATCGCCGACCTGCACCGACGCCGCGTCCGAGAGTTGCTCCAGCTCCGGGTTGCGGAACGCGTCCAGGAAGATCGCTTCGATCAGGTTGTGGGTGGCCTTGCCGCCGGCGCCGTGCGACAGCGTGATGCGCGGCTCCTTCACCCGGGCCTTGCGGGCCCGCGCCCGGTCGATCCGCTCCAGCACCTGCTGCTCGCGGGTCAGGTGGTCTCTGCCGATGCTCGACCCTGCATGCAGATCTTCGGCGCCGATGCGGGGGCTCTCCCGTTCGGCCTCGGCGACGGCCTCCTCGGCCCAACCCGCCTGCGTCGACCGGGTCGGAATGTTGGAGCCCAGGTCCTGGGTGGTCATGCGCGGGTCGCCTCCTTGACCCGTTCCCGGGTGAACCGGCCGAAGTTGTAGTAGGCCGCGCAGGCGCCCTCGGAGGACACCATGCAGGTGCCGATCGGCGTCTCCGGGGTGCACGCGGTGCCGAACACCTTGCACTCCCATGGCTTGAGCACGCCCTTGAGCACCTCGCCGCACTGGCAGGCCTTCGGGTCGGCCACCCGGACCCCGGGCACCGAGAAGATCCGCTCCGCGTCAAAGGCCGCGTACTTTTCCCGCACCTGCAGCGCCGACTGGGAGATGAAGCCCAGCCCACGCCACTCGAACCAGGGCCGCAGCTCCATCGTCTCGCCGATCACCCGCAGCGCCTTCGGGTTGCCGTTCCACGGCACCACCCGGGCGTACTGGTTCTCCACCTCCGAGCGGCCCTCGCGCAGCTGGCGCATCAGCATGTACACCGACTGCAGGATGTCCAGCGGCTCGAACCCGGCGCAGACCAGCGGCTTTCCGTGCTCGCGGGCGATGAACTCGTATGGCCGGCAGCCGATCACGGTGGACACGTGGCCCGGCCCGATGAACCCGTCCAGGCGCAGGTCGGGGGAGTCCAGAATGGCCTTGATCGCCGGGATGATCGTCACGTGGTTGCAGAAGATGGAGAAGTTCTCCAGCCCCTCGGCGGCCGCGCGCAGCACGGTCATCGCGGTGGACGGCGCGGTGGTCTCGAAGCCGATCGCCATGAACACCACCCGCTTGTCCGGGTTCTGCCGGGCGATCTTGAGCGAGTCCAGCGGCGAGTACACCATCCGAATATCGGCACCGGCCGCGTTGGAGTCGAAGAACGAGCCGCGCCCGCCGGGCACCCGCATCATGTCGCCGAACGACGTCATGATCACTTCGGGTTCCTCAGCGATCGCGATGGCGTCGTCGAGGCGGCCCATCGGGATCACGCAGACCGGGCAGCCGGGGCCGTGCACCAGCGACACGGTCTCCGGTAGGTAGTCCTCCAGGCCGTGCTTGTAGATGGTGTGGGTGTGGCCGCCGCAGACCTCCATGAACTTGTACTGCCTGCCCGGCTCGCACAGGCTGGTGATTTTCGCGGACAGCGCGCGGGCCTTCTCGGCGTCGCGGAACTCGTCGACGAACCGCATGGGCGAAACTCCTTATTCGATCCTGGATTCCTGGAGCGCGGCCAGCTCGTCCTCGTAGGCCTTCCCGATGCTCTCCAGGAAGTCCATCGCCGCCTTGGCCTCTTCTTCGTCTATTTTGGACAGCGCGAAGCCGACGTGGATGAGGATCCAGTCGCCGGGAACCGGTGGTTCGTCGTCGAGCAGTCCGATGTTGATGGTCCGTTTCACGCCGCTCACGGCGACTTTGGCCAGATCAGGGCGATCCTCGATGATTTCGATGATCTCCCCGGGGATACCGAGGCACATTTGCCTACCTGCTTTCTCCGCTTTTCCGGCGGACAGCTACATCCGGCTCATCTCGATGTACCGCTTGACATCCGGTTCGATCACCTTGACGACGTAGGTCGCGGCGCCGGCCAGGAAGAGCAGGAACAGGAAGCGTGTGAACATGGTCAGACCTCTGCTTTCTTTTGCTTGGTGGTGAGAGGCGGGGTGGAACCCCACGCCAGGTCGACGACGATTCGGACCGCCTCGACCACCGCGGCGGCCACCGGCGGGCTCAGTCCGATGCGCTCGTCGACGTTTTCCGGTTCACAGCCGACGACAAGGACCCGCCCGGCGTCGCCGCCGAGCAGCTTCAGCAGCCGGAACACTGCGTCCGGCCGCATGCCGTGTCCGTCGACGGCCGGATTCACCGGCAGGTCGCTCATGGCGTCCGGCTCGAGGAGGAACAGCGTTCCCGGCGCCTCGCCACGCGGCATGGCATCGATCAGGATCGTGGTGTCGTACCCGCCCATCAGGTCGTAGGCGAGGTGCATGCCACTGATCCCGTAGTCGGCGATCTGCACCCAGCTGGGCAGGTCGGCATGTTCGAGTTCTTTGATGACGTCGACGCCGAAGCCGTCGTCGCCGAGGAAGATATTGCCGATGCCCGCGACCAGCACACTCGGCCGTTGCGTAGTGCTCATACCTGTGCCTCCAGGGGTTCGACTTCGTCGGGGGAGAAGTAGCGGAAGCGGCCGTGGGTGTTCTGCAGATCGGCACCGGGGTCGTCGTCGAGCGTGACGGCTATGTGCCGCTCTCCGTCCACATCGGACAGAACCGCGCGGACGGTGGCGATCCGGCCGGCCAGGAACATGTCCTGTGCGTCGGAGCGTTTGAGCTCCGGCCGCAGCCTGACCTTTGACCCGTTGGCGACATGGATTCCCGCCACGACAACACTGTCCGTCTCGGGGGATACGGAGGTGTCGGCGCCGGGATCCCACCATGGCACTCCGGGTTCGGCGGTGATCTCTTCCAGATCGGCAAGGTCGTTGCCGGATTGTTCGCCGGTGACCGAGCGCAGATAGCGGACTGTTCCGTGTAGACGGTCCAGGAGTTCCTGTGGCATGGCGTCGACGCGGTCGACGATTTCCCTCGCCCGTGGGTCGGTGGCACGGGCCTGCCGCTTCTCCTCGTCGGTCAGCGTCATCGTGCGCAGGGTGAGGATCTCGTCGATTTCGGTGCCGTCGAAGAGATCTCCTTGGCTCTCCGCGGCGATGGCCGGGTTGTCGTAGAGGATGATCGGCGACGCGAGCACCGCCTGGCTGCGCTCGTTGTCTCCGATCAGGACCGGCCAGACCCGGCTGTTCACACAAGCGTCGACGGCTGGTTTGGCCCACTCCGGCGGGTCCAACATGGACAGGAAATACCCGGAGTCGACGGAAAGCACCAAGTGGGTGGCGAGCAGCGCGTGGTGCAGCGCAGCCTCTCTGGTGAGGTCGGCACCGGTCCACGCGCTGGTGTTCTTCAAGTCCACCCGCAGCCGCACCCCGCCGAACGGGCCATCGAGGGATTCCAAGTGGACGGCCAGCGCGCCGGAAAGCCGCTGGGTCCGGCGTACCAGCCGGCCGTGTTCACCGAGTTGTTCGACCTCTTCCCCGGCGGGAACTGAGAACGGCAACTCGACCGGCTGGGCCAGAAGCTCGGCCGCCGGGAACAAGCCGTCGATTTCCCGTTCGACGGCTTCGTCCCAGGTGGTGTACTCGGTGTCGCCGAGCAGCAGCGAATCGACCCGGACGTACTCTTCGCCGCGCCGTTCCCACACCGTGCGGGCTTGTGCCTGCAGGAACCGCAGCCGGATGTGCAACGTCGTGTGCGAACGGGGTTCGAGCAGGCATTCGGTATGGCAATCCGCGTACTCGCCGTTGTCCGCGGAAGCGAAGGACGGCGGCATCAGCACCCCCCATTGCCAGCGCACCT